>CAYOJL010000001.1:0-13815 GCA_964404235.1 uncultured bacterium
TTTGGAGCTATACAATAAACCATACCTTGATAATAAGTTGAGTTACTACATTAGGGTAGCAGTATGGTAGCAGATTTTTCTGAAAATACGCTGTAATGTAGTTGTTTTTAATCAGTCAATGCTGTTTCTATATAAAGTAAAAAAGCCTCAGTTTCTTCTCGTGAAACCAAGGCTTTCTCTAGCGGGACCGACGAGACTTGAACTCGCGACCTCCGGCTTGACAGGCCGGCGTTCTAACCAACTGAACTACGATCCCTAAATTATTCTTCCACTTCTAATGAGTTTTTATCACGGTATATTAGTGATGCTGGTATAACAATAATATATCCAATAAAAAGCATTATCGGAGCTAAGGTTAGACTTTGAAAACTATAAACTTCACCTTTCCCCATTAAAATATATCCAAGAATTATAAGAATAAGCCCAATTCCAAATAGTATATAATTGGTTTTGGACAGTGACCATGATTCAAATAATGAACTTGTATTCTCGGAGTCGTTGTTTTTGAACAATTTGCTCATTGCGGCGGCAAAATTACATTTTATTCTAAATCTCCCAAAATCCTTTTTATTATTACTTTACAAATAAAAACAAAAATAATACTGTACTAATAAAATACCATTAAATTCTGCGCCCAAAAATGCGTGAAATATTAAAGAAGAGACCGGTAATCCTTTTTGGGGGAATTTTATTGGTTCTATCAGCTACCGCATTTACTGTATTGGTTTTGTATTGGCCGCAAAATAATCCGCATTCCATGGTAAAGGTTGTGATAGAATCGGGCTCATCCTTAAATGGTATAGCAAATATGCTCAATGAAAAAAAAATAATTTCTAATAAACAAATGTTTTGCTGGGCAGTAAAGATTATGGGCAAGGAAAAAAAAATACCGGTTGGTAGTTTCCGTCTCATCAATGCTAGAACTAATTATGAAATCATAGACCAATTGATTTATGGATCACCGGAGGTTAAGAAAATTAGGATTTTAGAAGGCTGGAACTTAAATCAGATTGCAGGTAACCTTAGTAAAGTGATGGCTTTTGACAGTACCAAGGTCTTAAAAATTGCTAATGATCCTAAATTTTTATCTAAAAATGGTATTGATGCCTCTTCTCTTGAAGGATATCTTTTCCCTGATACCTATTTTTTCTTTGAAGGTGATACACCAAGTTCTGTTTTATCACATCTAGTATTAAAGTATAAAGAATTTTGGAATAAAACATATAGGGATAGAGCCAAGAGATTAAATATGACTGAAAATGAGGTAGTTACGCTGGCATCTATTATTGAGGGCGAAGCTATATATAATAGTGAAAGGGCAAAAATATCAGGAGTCTATCATAATCGACTTAATATTGGTATGAAGTTACAAGCTGATCCCACAATACAATACATTATCTCCGATGGCCCAAGAAGATTACTCAATCGTGATCTTAGAATTGAATCTCCATATAACACATATTTAAATCATGGTTTACCCCCTGCACCAATCAATTCACCTGGAAAAAATTCTCTGATAGCAGCGCTCTATCCGGAAGAAAATGATTTTTTATATTTTGTTGCTACAGGTGATGGATACCATACTTTTACAACAAATGAAAATGACCATAAGAAAGCAAAAAGAAAATTGCAAAAATTGCGTCGTCAGTTAAAGAAGAGAAAATGAGTTTAAAAAATTTAAATAAAACACAAAAGGCTGCAGTTGAGTCTAACGATGGTCCGGTACTGATTTTTGCCGGGGCCGGGAGTGGTAAAACACGCGTTTTAACTCATAAAATGTTTTATCTCATTAAAGAGGAGCATTATAAACCAGAAAATATTTTATCTGTCACTTTCACTAATAAGGCAGCAAAAGAAATGAAAGAACGGGTTATGAAACTTTTGAAGACTGATGAACTACCTATTACAATTGGGACCTTTCATTCTGTTTGTGCGCGATTATTGCGAGTAGAAGCCAAACATTTAAATCTTAGCCCCCAATTTGCCATATATGATGTCCAAGATCAGTTAGACCTAATCAAAGTTGTATTAAAAGATTTAAATATATCAAAGGAGCAATTGACAGCTAACCACGCTCGTCATGAAATAAGCTACTTAAAGAATAAAATGATAACTCCCCGAGCACAATTGCAAAAAGCTCGCACTATTATTGAAAAAAGAATTGTTGAGGTTTATAGTCATTATCAAGATGCCTTAAAGAATAATGATGCATTGGATTTTGATGATTTACTTCTTTATCCATTACAACTATTTGATGATCATCCAAAAATTCTATCAAAATATCAAAAAAAATGGCAATACATATTAGTTGATGAATATCAAGATACAAATAGACCTCAATTCTTTTTTCTAACAAAACTCTCTGAAAAGAATGCTCAAATATGTGTTGTAGGAGATGATGACCAATCTATTTATGGTTGGAGGGGTGCAGATATAACAAATATTCTTGATTTCGAAAAATTTTTCCCTAGTTGCCGGATATTTACATTAGAAAAAAATTACCGATCAACACAGCAAATATTAGATGCAGCCACAGCTGTTGTCACCCATAATGACCGTAGGGCAAAAAAAACGTTGTTAGCGGAGAACGGTACAGGAGAATCTTTGGGTTTAATTGAAACTAGAGATGAACTTGAAGAGGCAGATGCTATTATATCTGCATTAGAAAAAGAAATAAAACTTAACAAACGGAACTTTAGTCATTTTGCTGTATTATACCGGACAAATGCACAGTCTCGAGCTTTAGAAGATAGTTTTAGAAGGATGGGGATACCATATAACTTGGTTGGAAGTATTAGATTTTATGATAGAAAAGAAGTAAAAGATGTATTAGCATATTTAAGAATTGTAGTAAATCTTAAAGATACAATATCCTTACGAAGAATTATAAATTTTCCTCCTCGCGGTATTGGCATGAAAACTATGGATAAATGTGTACTGCAAGCTGAAACTGATCAATCAGTATTATTCGAAGTATTAAAAAAAGCTGATAAGCTTCCTATTCGCGGAAAACAATCAGAATCTTTATTAGAATTCTATAAACTAATTAAAAAATACCACGGTCTAAGAAATAAGTTTAGTGCAAGCGAGCTTAGTCGTAGCCTAGTTGAAGATGCTGGTATACTAAAATATTTTAAAACGTCATCTGATCCAGAAGATAGAGAACGATATGAAAATGTAATTGAACTTTTGAATAGTATTGATGAATTCTGCATAAAACGACCAAAAGCGCAATTAAGTGATTTTCTTGAGGAAGTTTCCTTGCTTTCAGATATTGATCAATGGAATGATTCAGCTAATAGAGTTACTCTTATGACAATCCATTCAGCAAAGGGGCTTGAATTTCCAGTTGTTTTCATTGCAGGATTAGATGATGGGTTATTCCCATTATATGCAACGCTAGAGGACAAGCAAGAGTTAGAAGAAGAGCGCAGGTTATTTTACGTTGCTCTTACCCGAGCTCAGGAAAGGGTATTCCTCCTATATGCTACTAATCGACGTCGCATGGGTGGTGAAAATGTATTAGGCATGCCAAGTCGATTTATAAGTGAGATTCCTAGTGAATTTTTAGATAGAATCGAATTTCAATCTGTACTTACAAGAAGGGTCATAAGTGGGGCAAAGCAGGATAGAGCAAGGATCACTGTAACTAGGACGGTTACAACATTTGATGATTTTAAAGTGGGAGATATGGTAGAGCATTCAATTTTTGGTATTGGCAAGATAATGGTTGTGAGTGGAACCGGAGAAAATCAAAGAGTGGGTGTCGTATTTAAGGATGGTACAAAGAAAAAGTTAATAGTAAAATTTGCTAATCTGACAAAGATAGTCTGATTTTATAGATAGTTCTATTATATAATTATTATTTCCAATTATATTCTATAATAACCTCAATCTTACAGAGGAAAATTTGAATAAAACTTCATCACAGATTTTAAATAATATTTTGCAAAAAGAAGGATTGCGTTATACATCTCAGCGACAAGCTGTATGGGATGAAATAAAAAAAAGTGATGAACATCGTGATGCCGAGGATATTTATATTCAATTAAAATCAAATAATATTAGCGTTTCTAGAGCAACAGTTTATCGGACTATAGATGTATTAGTAAAAAATCAATTGGTCCGAAAAATGGATCTAGGAGATGGTCGTAACCTTTTTGAGCCTCGTTTAGATGGCGAGCATCATGATCATATGATATGTTTGGAAACAGGAAAAATTATTGAGTTTTTTAATGAAGAGCTTGAGGAATTACAAGAAAAAATAGCGGAAAAACATGGATATAAAGTTATACGACATGTACATCAGTTATTTGTAAAACCAATAAAATAATTATTATATCGTTTTTAACATCCTTATCAATCCTAAACTTTTTTTATTTTTTTCTTTATAGTTCAATTTATTGAATAATGCAATGGCGGCTTTATTCTTTGAAGTAATCTTAACATTAAATTCTCGTGCTCCTATACTATATCCTAAACTTTCTATTTCATTTATCATTTTTATTGCTAAACCTTTATTCCTATATTAGGGATCAATAAATAGATTAAATATATTACCTGCTTGCTGCTCCAAGTATATACTAATATGTCCTATGATCCAGTCTTTATTTTTTAGGATAATTGTCGTCGATTTATTGATATCTGATTTATAAAATATAGATGTCCACTTTCTAAATCGAAAAGGGAATGAGAAACCAGGAGCAACAAAATTCAAGGTTTTGGGATTATTAAACCAGCCATTAAGTACCTTCTCCATAATTCGACAATCTTCTTTACGTGAATATGAGATTTCTTCTAAAGTATATTCTTGCTTGTCCATACATTAAATTACTAGTAATTAATTTTTCTTTTTAAAATAGAAGAGAATATTTTTGAAAAAGTTAAGATCCATAGATTCATTTGCAGATGGGGATAAGGTCCAGGGCTTTTACCTATGTGTAGAAAAACACCTTCGTTACACTCGTAAGGGTGATTTGTATATTGATTTAGAATTACGAGATAATACGGGCCATATTTCTGGTAAGATATGGAATAATGTATCAGAATTAAATACCAAATTTGATGCTGGTAATGCAGTGGCCATTTCAGGTAATGTGGAATCATTTTTAGACCGCCTTCATCTAGTGGTCAAAAAGATAAATAAGGCTACTATACAGCACTATGGTCGCTATGGTTTTGATCCTGCTAATATTGTCCTAGCATCAAAGAAAGACCCACGTAAGATGTGGCAGGAAATTGAATTATTGATTAATGGGATTAAAAATAAACAATTGTATAGACTGGTCTCTGATATCTATAGATCAAATAAGAAAAAGTTAATGATACACCCTGGTTCTATCAAAATGAACCATAATTATAGATCTGGGTTTCTTGAACATGTACTATCCATGGCCAAAATTGCTAAAAAAATCACACCATTATATAATGTTGATAAAGATCTTGTTATATCTGGGGTGCTTTTAAATAATATTGGGAAGTTGAAGGAAATAAATTCAGAATATATATCTGATAAAACCTTTGATGGACATCTGATTGGGCATAAAGTGATTAGTAGAGATATGGTAAGGAATAGTATTAATAATATAAAGAACTTTCCTAAACCAATAGCAAAAAAAATAGAGCATATTCTTATTTCTGATTTAGGTCAAGATGCTTCTAGGAATTCTAAGCTTCCATCTTTTCCAGAATCATTATTAATTCATTTAATTGATGTTATTGATTCAAAAATGAACCTTATGGATATGGCAATAAAGCAAGATCAAGAGCCGGGAAATTTTACAAATCAGCATAATTATTTTAAGACTCCTCTATTGAAAAAAGATGAATCTAAATAATCTTGTAAAAGCTGCAATTTTTACAGCTACAGCAATTGCATTAGGATTTGTTTTTATGCTTATACCAAATGTTGAGTTTATTTCCGTTACAGTTTTCATTGCTGGCCTAACACTTGGGTTAGGTTTTGGGGCAATGGTAGGTGGTACTTCTATGTTTATTTATTCTATTTTAAATCCTTTAGGCTCGGGGTTGATATATATTCCTTTATTATTAGGTCAGGTTATTGCTATGGCTTTAATTGGTATGTTTGGCGCATTAACACGTAAAGCACTACTAAATTTATCTATTAAACTAATAATACCAATTGCTGGTGCTATTGGCTGCTTATGTGCCATATGGTATGATGGGTTAACTACAATGGCATATCCTATCAGCGCTGGTTATAGTTGGGAAGAGACATTAGCATACTCTATTTCTGGTTTGATATTCACATTAATGCATGTGATATCTAATACATTAATATTTTCAATTGTAGTACCAGGTTATTTACATCGTACTTCACTATAGTATGAGGTTTTTAACGTTTTATCTTTTTGGTTCATTAATTCTAGCAGATAGTATTGAGAATATTCCATTTGATTGGGGTGGCCAATTTGGATACGTAAGTAAAAATGGGATAATACAATGGAATAAAGATTGGAACTCAAATCGACTTTTATTTGATGGGACGTGGTCTGTATTTCCAAGGATGTATGGTTCAGAGATTGATAAAGGTTTTAGAAAGCCAATAAAACAATTATTGCTATCAGAAGATTCTGTAGGTGTTAATTCATATTTTAAATATGACCAAGGGGATTACCTCCTCGATCGTTTCTCTTTTGGGTTAGATTATAAGACAGATAATAGACATGCACACTTTCATGGTTTCAAAAGAAGTTATGCTGGAAGTTTTAATCAATATAATAATGATTCTTTTCAACCTCTGCAACAAAGCTATACATTATCATATCAGTCTTCAAATGAAAATGATGGTGGTGGTTTTTCTTTAGGACATTTTAATACATATTCTGGCTTCCCTGATTCCTTAGATGGGGGTGTCTTTGATAATCGTATTACAACATCAAATATATTTTGGGATAGCTCAATTGGTAGGCTCAAAACAAGAATTACAATTGATCATTTTTTACAAAGGTATTTAGCTAGGCATTCCCTATCTGCTTTTAATAGCCCACGATTTCTTTCTCGCAGTCAATATCAAGGTGATATCATTTGGAAAATGAATAGAGGCAGACATATATTATTTCAAATTGAATCAAATATTAGAAGTATACGAACAGATTCACTATATAGTATTTATTGGGATGGACTTTATTTAGAGTACAGATCAGATATATTTAAAATGACATCAAGTTATATAGTAAACAAAGATATATCGTATTTTAATTATCGATTGATGTTAGATAAAAGATTTGGGGCTTTTCGCCTGTATTTTGATTATAGATCGAATCATTACCCGACTCACCCATATTATACTTTAATAAATGCTATTGATGATATTCCTTTATTTTTAAATGAAACCTCGGTTGTTGGTGTTCTTGATCTAGAATTTCAAAAGAATCAATTCTCAACAACTATTTCACAGTCAAAAGATGACAATATCTTTTGGGAATCAATATTAACAGAATCTATTGATAATAAATTACATAGAATGATTGATTTGAAATATAAGACTTCTTTAATCCCTTATATAAATATCGAGGCTATCTATAAGTTGCAACAATCCAGAGTATATTACTCTGATGGAATTGGTAGATGGATAGGTTTGAAATTAGAATCTAGTTTTAGCCTATTTAGTGATTATATGGTAATTGATGCTAATGTTGTTTTTAAAAGGCTAGAAGATAGATTTAACTCTTCATTGATTAACCCTATAGAAATGGTTCCATTACATGATAATACAGTAAAAAATGATATTCTTGTTCCTGTAAATATAATTAATGCTAGTATTACAGCTTATGTTTCTACATTCACAATTTCATATGAATGGTATAATATAGGTGAGATAATACTAGCTTCTTTAGGTCAAGAAGATAATAACTATTTTACAATGCACCCGCTTCTACCAGATCTTGGCAGACAAATCAATCTATCAATTAGGTGGAGATTCCAAGATTAATTTTTCTCCCATATTGCATAATCACCAGGCAATTTTCCTACTGATAGTGTACTAATTAGATCTCCAATTTCATTATGAACGAAAACTGTATCTGGGGCAGTATAATCACTTATTCCAAGGTATATTTTTTCATTCTTTGAATAAGCTGAATACAGGTTTGAGTAAGACCCAATTTTAGCCGTTAGGTTCAACTCTAATTCTGTATCTAAAGGTGCAATTCCACCATCAACAGTCCTATATATCTGGTTATTTAATTCTAGTATATTTCCACCACAAACCATTCCTACACCATAATTATTAGTTAATATCTCATTAGTTTCAAGATCAATCATTGAAGATCCATAATATGCAGACCAGTATGAGTCATAATAGGTTCGAGATATCCATAAATTATTATTTTCCAATATCATATGTTCAGGCCCATGTCCAACCTCATATGATTCTACAATATTTTGAGAATTAATATCAATTTTAATAACGCTGGACCCATTATTTGTATCATATAGTTCTAAATTTGGGATACTTACATAAAGAAAATCTCCATCAGAAACAATATCCTCCGGTATTCCTTCCACTGGAATAGATGTCTGAATCGAAAATGTATTCAAGTTAAGTACTTTTATATCTTTTGAATTCCAATTTGTAAAGTATAGTTTATCACCTACAATGACCATCTCACGTGGACTTGAGTTGTCTGTATCTATATCTATTCCAGGAAGGCTAAGTCCAGATTCAGTGATGCTAAAACGTTTTATTAGATGACTATTATTGACAATGACAAATAATTTATTTTCATTCACTAATATTGAATGTACTACATCACCTATGTTGTCAATTATTTGTATTTTTTCATTATTTTTAAAAATTGTAATTGATCCATCGCTATCACCATAGCTACCTTCAGATGCGATAAAAATTAGATTTGAATTATTATCATTATCATTTACAGCGTCTTCACAACTATAAGTAAATATAAATAATAAAAAGATGATTTTTTTCATAAGATGTTTCCTTGTTCAATTTACACGGGGGAAATATTGGTATTTTAATTTCTATTTTTACTTTTCACCCGAAAGTTTTAATGGTAGTTATCCTATTATCCAGGTCTCCTGACTTATGCAGTACCAACTTGATTCGCCTTCTTTTTTACTATCTTTGTAAAAAATGGCATAATTGAGAAAAGAATCAGTATTCTGCAATCACAGTAGCGGGGACTGTACACGATTTAAACGTGTTTCCCTGCCATAGTAAGATATTATTCTACATCTAGTTTACTCTGATTTAAAAATTTTAACAAATGTAAAACTAGCTGTTTTCCTAAAAATTCATAAAATAAATTTAATTACATGCAGCAATCAAAAAAGTATTGGTTTATTATTAATGTTGGTTCCGCTCCAATCTATGATAAACCGAATTTTAATTCTTCTTGTCTGACAGAAGCAGTGCATGGCGAATCTTGTATGATTGTTGATCAAAAAAAGATTTGGTTTTATATAATATGTGAAGATGGTTATAAAGGGTGGGTTAATTCATTTTACGGTATCAAAAGAATTAAAATGAAAAAATCATCTTATGTAGTTGCTTACCCTAATGAATATGGTTACTTCCAAAGTAAATACCCTTTTGGTTCTATAATAGATAAAAATTTGCCTGGCTCTATACCCATAAAAAAAATATTGGGATTTAATAAAATCATTCCAGTTGCAGATAATCTATTGGGCATACCCTATAAATGGGGAGGTAAGACCTCATTGGGCTTTGATTGTTCAGGATTAGTACAATCCGTTTTAAAAGTTTGTGGTTTTAAAGTGCCAAGAGACTCCAATCAACAATTAGATTATTTTAGTAATACTATTGATATCCTGTCCTCAGAGCCTGGAGACATCCATTTTTTTGGAATTAAGGATAAGGTAACGCATGTAGGTTTTTCTACTGGTGGAACAGGATTATTGCACTCACAAGGTTATGTTAAAAGAGAATCATTAGATCCTAAACATGATGATTTTAATGCAGAACTGTTAGATATGTACCTTTCAAGCCATTCGATTAAACGTAAGTTTCAATAGTGAAAATAACATCTTCCACTTCAATTAATGGGCATTTACTTAATCGTGCCGTTCTAGTTTTAAATGCGAATTATTCTCCTATGATGATATGTACGGCCAAGCGAGCTATATGCATGGGTTATTTAAATAAAGTAGATGTTTTAGCAAGCTATTCCGATCAAGTACATAGTCCGTCCATTACACTCGATCTACCAAGTGTCATAAAAATACGAGATTATATTAGATATGATAATCTATCAGTTGATTTAAATCGAAAAAATATTATAGCACGAGATGAGCATATTTGCCAATATTGTAGTATAACTAAGATACCGTTGACCATCGATCATATCATTCCTAAAGGTAGGGGTGGTATGGACACTTGGGAAAATTTGGTTACAGCATGTAAACCATGTAATCAGAAAAAGGGTGATAGGACACCAGATGAGGCTGGTATGGTGCTTAATAGAATACCTAAACGACCCAATAGGCTACACTATTTTCAGAGATTTGTAAAAGACCAACAGAAGGATTGGCGGCCATATTTATTTATGGAACCATTTAAGGTTAATTAAAGATATTAATGGCAAATAAAAAAAAATTACGTGTTCTAAGCGGGATACAACCGTCAGGTTCCCTTCATCTTGGGAATTATTTTGGGATGATGTCAAGGATGATAAAATATCAATCACAAAATGAGTTATTTTGCTTTATAGCAAACTATCACGCTCTAACAACAACACCTGATTCAAAATCATTATCATCAAATACATTTAATGCCGCTTGTGATTTCCTCGCATTAGGTATGGATCCAGAAAAGTCTACTTTTTGGGTTCAGTCAGATGTGCCCGAGGTCACAGAACTAACGTGGATTCTTTCATCTCAAGTTGGGGTAGGCTTAATGGATCGAGCTACATCCTATAAGGATAAGATTACACAAGGTTTAAAACCAAATATGGGTTTATATAGCTATCCAATATTAATGGCAGCAGATATTTTACTTTTTGATACTGAAATAGTTCCTGTTGGTAAAGATCAGAAACAACACCTTGAAATGACAAGAGACATTGCTATAAAATTCAATAATATTTTTGGTGAAACTTTTTTAATACCAGAGCCAGATATTGAGAAAGAGACAGAACTGATTCCTGGTATAGATGGGCAGAAAATGAGTAAATCATATAATAATACGATACCAATTTTTGATTCAGAGAAAAATATCAGAAAAAAAATAATGCGTATTGTTACAGATACAACTGATATTAATGAACCAAAAGATAAAAATACCCCCCTCTTCCAATTATACAGCCTATTTCTTGATTCAATGGGAAGAGAAAATTTAGCAAAAAGATATGATGGAAAAGGATTACGTTATGGGGATATAAAGCAGGAATTATTTGAAAAAACTATGGATTATTTTAGATCATATAGAGAAGAAAGAGATATATTATCCTCAAACCCTGCAAAAGTTTATGAAATTCTTGAGTATGGTGCAAAAAAAGCTAAGATTGTAGCATCTGATGTTTTGGATAGAGTCAGGTCATCTGTTGGTGTAAGCTATACTTCATGAGTTATAGAATCCATTTAGAAAATTTTGAAGGCCCGCTGGATCTTCTGCTTTATTTTATTCGTCGTGATGAACTAGATATTTATGACATCCCAATCTCTAAAATAACTAAAGATTTTATTGAAGTAATTGAGAAATGGAAACAATTAAATATGGTGATAGCAGGTGATTTTATTGTAATGGCTTCTACACTTATGAGAGTAAAAGCAAAAATGATGATACCTCGCCCTGAATTAGATGAAGATGGTGATATTATTGATCCAAGGGCAGAACTGATGCAGCAATTAATTGATTATAAACGATTCCGTGATGCTGCTGAGATGTTAGATACTATGGCAGATAACACAAGTAATTCTATTCCTCGACAATTTCAACAGGAAATACCAAATCTAGATGGTGAGGATTTAGGTACTTTACTTAGAGATGTAACTCTATATGATCTTGCTAGAGTTTTTAAAGAAGCTATGGAAAATAGGCCCATGATTTCACAGTTTGAGCTTAATCGAGAACCTGTCAGGCTAGAAAAACAAAAAGAATTTATTTTCAAGCATTTTGATGGTGAAGGCAGATTGAGATTTAAAACATTAATTAACAAACTAAAATCTCGGATACAGGTTATAGTTACTTTTCTAGCAATCTTAGATTTGGTTAAAGAAGGTGTATGTACAATAGATCAACAAAATGTATTTGGTGACATTGAATTAGTTCATCTAATAATAGAAGCTTAATGCAGAAATCTGAAATAAAGAACATAATTGAAGCACTTTTATTTGCAAGCCCTGAACCACTTACACAGGCTAAGGTTAATGGAGTTTTTAATCCTGACAGTCCTAATCTCAAAAATATTATTGAACAATTGAATATTCAATATAATAAAGAACATCATGCCTTTGAGATTCGTCAAGTTGCTGGTGGATATCAACTTGTCTCAAGTGATATTTATGAACCTTATATTCGGAGGATGATAAATAAATCAGGCCGTGTAAGTTTATCTAAAGCATCAATGGATTGTTTATCCATTATTGCATATAAACAACCCATTAGTAGATATGAAATAGAAGCAATACGTGGTGTTGACTCTAGTGGTGTAATCAAAACTCTATTAGGTAAAAACCTAATAAAAATTAAAGGAAGGGATACCGGTCCAGGGCGACCATTATTATATCAAACAACAAATATATTTCTCGAATATTTTGGTATTAATCGTTTATCAGATCTTCCAAAATTAAAAGAGATAACTGAATTAATGGAATCAGATCCTAACCTAGGTGAACAGATTGCTGTATTTAAAGATGAACCGACTGATAATGATACCAAAGATACAAAGCCCCCTGAAATTGTAGTTGGCTAAATAATGCGATTAAATAAATTCCTTGCTAAGGCAGGTATCGCCTCAAGAAGGAAATCTGATGAATTGATTCAAATGGCTACAACAAAAGTTAATGGTAAAGTTTGTTTAGACCCTGCCTATCAAGTTAAAACAAAAGACTTAATCCATTTTGATGGTAAAAAAATAATAGTTGAGAAAAAAAAGATAGTTTTTATGCTTCATAAACCAAAAAAAGTTATAACAACGGTAAAAGATACCCATGGGAGGAAAACAGTTATGGATTTTATACCATCTAAGCTAAGGATAACTCCTATTGGGCGTTTAGATCAGAATACTACTGGTTTACTTTTATTAACAAATGATGGCGACTTGCAAGAATATTTGACACATCCAAAAAATCAGGTCCCGAAAGATTATGAGGTGTATATTGATGGGAAACTCAATATGAAAGATATTCAAAAGCTCAAAAGAGGTATATATATAGGGTATAATGAATATGGTAAAGCTGGTGTCTTAGAACAAAAGATTCATAAAGGCAGATCAAGAATACTCTTAAGAATGAAGCAGGGTAAAAAAAGAGAAATTAGAAGAATATTTCACAGGTTAAATAAAAAATTAATAAGTTTAAAAAGAATTGGATTTGCTTCTTTGAAACTGGGAGATCTCAAGGAAGGTGAATACAGAGAATTAACGAAAAATGAAATCTATAAGCTTTATCAATAATGATTTTGTATGTTGGCAATATAACCTATAAAAGTTAATTTCGCCGGCTTATTGAGAGTTAGAATAAATGATAATTGCAATAGATGGTCCGTCTGCATCCGGTAAAAGCACTACAGCTAAGGGAGTTGCAGAAAGGATAGGAATAACACATATAGATACGGGTGCAATGTATCGCGCTGTTACTCTAGGGATAATT
>CAYOJL010000001.1:13825-60837 GCA_964404235.1 uncultured bacterium
GGATAATTGAATCCAATAAAGGCCTAAATGCTAATGAAAGTATCAGTGAATTTCTAAAAAATATAGAAATACATTTTGATTCATTAAATGATATCTGGTTAAACGGTCACAATGTAGCAGAAAAAATTAGGACCATTGAGGTTTCATCTAATGTTAGTGCTGTCAGTGCGCTTCCTGTAGTTAGAGAAAAAATGGTCTTGATTCAGCGGTTTATTGCTAAGGATAAGCACTGTGTGCTTGAAGGCCGTGATATTGGTACTGTTGTATTTCCAAATGCAGATTATAAATTTTTTATAGTTGCAGACTTAGAAATACGGGCAAAACGTAGATTACTAGATTTTGAAAAAATTGGAGAAATAAGTTCACTAACTGAATTAATATCTGATATTGAAAATAGAGATAGACTAGATTCATCAAGGGATGTTTCACCATTAGTTCAAGCAAAAGACGCGATTTCTATAGATACTAGCAAATTGACAATCGATGAACAAATTGAAAAAATAATAGAAATAATAAATAATTAAACAAATAATAAGGAAACATCAAAAGTATGTTTGAAGAAAAGAATCAAGAACAGGTAGTTGAAGAGACTACGACGGTATTAGAAAACAATAATACCGAAAGAGTCAGCGTAGATGATGCGCCTGCTTCCCCGGCCGAAAAGGTAGCCGAAATAAAAGATTATCTAGCACCTGAATTATTCAATGAAATCAGGGTAGTAAATAAAAGTGAATTAACAGAAGAGCATACTAGCGTTGAAGTTGAGAGCGAACTTGAACAAAAGTATTCAAATACATTTGGAGATATATCGGAGAATTCATTAATAAAGGGTCGAGTTGTTGGTATGAATGAAAGAGATGTATTAATTGATATTGGCTTTAAATCAGAAGGAATTATTGATAGATCAGAATTTAATGAAGATGATTTACCTGTGATTGGTGATCATGTTGAGGTTTATTTAGAATTTATTGAAGATGCAAGTGGAAATACTATCCTATCAAAGGAAAAAGCTGATTTTATGCGTCGCTGGAAGGAACTTAAAGATGCTTTTGAAAATGAAACGATTATTTCTGGGAAAATAGTCCGTCGTATCAAAGGTGGATTAATTGTAGACTTGGGAGTTGTTCAAGCATTTCTACCAGGTTCACAAGTTGATGTAAGACCAATACAGGATTTTGATATATATTTAGATAAAGAAATTGAAATCAGAATTGTAAAATTTAATGAATCTCGTAAAAATATTGTTGTTTCGCACAAAATTATTTTGGAAGATAGCCTTAAAGAACAGCGGGAAGCTTTATTTAAAGAATTAGAAGTAGGTTCAATACTAGAAGGTCGTGTAAAGAATATAACAGATTTTGGGGTTTTTGTTGACTTAGGTGGTATTGATGGTTTGCTTCATATTACAGATTTATCATGGGGAAGAGTTAATCATCCTTCAGAAGTAATATCAATGAATGACTCTATTACAGTAAAAGTAATTGAGTATGATGAAGAAAGAAAAAGGGTTTCTCTAGGGTTAAAACAATTAGCGCCTCATCCATGGGAAGAAGTAGAAATTAAATATTCTATTGGTACAACAGTTACAGGTAAAGTTGTAAGTCTAACAAATTATGGCTGTTTTATTGAATTAGAACCAGGTGTTGAAGGTCTTATTCACGTTTCTGAAATTTCATGGACTAAACACATTAAAAATCCATCAGAAGTTTATAATATGGGTGATGAAGTTGATGCTAAGGTATTATCTATTGATATTGATGATAAAAAGATCAGTTTGGGAGTTAAGCAGTTAACTCCAGATCCGTGGGATGAAATTGAAAATATATATATGATAGGTACTAGGCATAAAGCTAAAGTGCAAAATCTCACCCAATTTGGAGCTTTCGCTGAATTAAAAGAAGGTATAGATGGTTTAGTACACGTATCTGATTTATCTTGGACTAAAGTTATTAAACACCCGAAGGAAGTAGTTGAAAAAGGCCAAGAGATAGATGTTCAAGTTTTAGAAGTATCTAGAGAAAGTCGCCGTATTTCACTTGGTATTAAACAAGTGACAGATGATCCTTGGCCAGATATTGTAAACTTTTATGAAGCGGGTAAAGAAGTTAGTGGCTCAATAATTCGTGTATTAGATAAAGGAATCATTATTCAACTTGATAAGGAAGTGGAAGGTATTATTCCTTTTGGAAAAATGTCGAAAAAAGATCGACGTGCTCTTGCAAGCCAATATGAAGTTGGTGCAAACTTATCCGGTATCGTTATGAAGGTGTCCCCTGAAGATAAAAAAGTTGTTCTCTATAAAGAAGAACTAGCAGGTACTGGAAAAAGAACGTCTGCAACTGATGAGGTCAAGCAATATCTAAGTAATCAAGAAACAGGCTCTGGAGAAAAATTAGAATTACCTCAAGAATTATTAGATTTAGCTAGCCAGGCAGAAAAGGATGGTGGGGATAATCAACCTGATACGGCTGAACTAGATTCAGAAGATCAACAAGAAGAGTAAAACTATATCAATGGGTATACCTAATTGAATTTGAAGCAGCCCATTGAATCTTTATTTAAGCAAAAGATATACCTCTCTATAGGTGCATTTGGACTTGCACTTTTACTTTGGATTTTCGTTGTATCAGAAAATGAATATACAATGGTAATTGAGCTTCCAATTGAAGCAAGAAATTTAAATGCTCAGAAAGCCCATAAAAAAGAAGTCCCACCATTTGCCTCAGTTCGTCTTAGGGGTACAGGAAGAGATTTATTTAAATCATTTTTGCTCAAAAACTTTGCAGGATTTAAGCTTGTATTGGATTTGGAAGGTATTTCTAAGGAATATGAATTTATTCTAAATGAATATTTTGAAAAATATCCACAGAAAGTTGTACTACCTCTAAACTATAATGTATCATTTGTTGAAGTAATTTATCCTAATAAAATAAATATTAGTTTGGATGAATATCTAGTAAAGAAAGTACCTATAATATCAAATCTTTATGTAAAACCATCACCTGGCTATATAATAGTTGGTGAACCAAGGATTTTACCAGATAAATTAGAGATTGCCGGTCCAAAAAAGGAACTTGCATTGATTAATCATGTTGAAACTATAGCAGATACTATTTCTGGTATAGTTTTGCCGTATAAAGGGAACATACTAATTCAATCATTGGGTAGACTAATTGAATATTCCCAAAATGATATTATAATAACTTTAGATGTACAAGAGATTAGTGAAAGAATTATAGCCGATATCTCTGTTGAGGTTATTAATATTCCATCGCGGATTAGGGTTTTCCCATCTCCACAGACAGTTTCTTTAACAGTGGTTGGTGGTGTTAATCGTATAGCAGAACTAAAACCTGAAGAGATTAAGGTAATTATTGACTTTAATAACTGGAATCATCAGATACAGTTTTATGAACCGCAGGTCATAATTCCAAATGACATACTTGATTGGAGGGATATTTCTCCGAAAAATTTAGAAATTGCAGTTGCTCGTGAAATAAAATGATAATATTAGGTATTGAAACCTCATGCGATGAAACTGCAGCAGCAATTTGTAAGGATGGAGAGATTCTTTCAAACATAGTTAGCCAACAAATTATTCATAAAATATTTGGAGGTGTAGTACCAGAAATTGCATCTAGAGAACATGAAATTCTTCTGAATAAAGTAGTTGATGAAGCATTGAAAAAAGCAAAAATCCATTTAGGCCAAATAGATGCTGTTTCGGTTACTCAAGGGCCTGGATTAGCTGGTGCACTATTAACAGGGATTAGTTTTGCCAAAGGACTTGGTATTGGATTAGGTATTCCAGTTATACCCATTAATCATCTAGAAGGTCATATTTTTGCAAATTTTTTAGCAGAGCCAACACTGGAATACCCATTTGTATGTCTACTAGTTTCGGGTGGTCATACTCAGTTATGGTATATTGAAGGTATGGAAGAATATTCACTTTTAGGCGAAACAAGGGATGATGCAGCAGGTGAAGCATTTGATAAAGGTGCGCGCATATTAGGTTTGGGTTACCCTGGTGGACCGGCTATTGAAAAAGCTGCTGATGGAGGGAATCCTAAAAAGCACTTTTTCCCAAGAATTTTATTGAGCAGAGAAAGTCTAGAATTCAGTTTCAGTGGCCTAAAAACATCCCTACTATATTTCATGGATGATTTCAAAGAAACTAAACCGGAATTGTTAGCAGATATTATTGCTAGCTATCAACAGGCTATTGTAGATACGCTAGTTGAAAAAACACGAAGAGCCATGCATCAAACTGGTGCAGATCGTTGTATAATTGCTGGAGGGGTTGCAGCTAACCAATGTTTAAGAGATGAACTCGATATTGTCCTGCCCGATAAAGATATATTATTCCCTGATTTTTCTTTATGCACTGATAATGCTGCAATGATTAGTTATTTAGGCCAATTAAAGCTTCAATCAAACTCATTTAAAGAACTAAACTTTAGTGTGATTCCAAATCTGAAATTAGTCTAACTTGAATTTTGATTTTTCAAACCCAGGTCAATTATTTTGGCTTCTATTATTTTTTTCTTTTCTAATAATTATTACCTCATTTCAAAGGATAATATTTATAAGAAAAATAGCACCTATTATATTTTTACGAATAATATCTATAATTATATTATTATTTCTTTTTTTGAATCCTAGATTAACGATAATTAATGAGAATAACCGTGAACTAAATTGGAACATATATATTGATCATTCATTAAGCATGGCATATCATTCTAATCCATCAGTTATCACATTGAGATCAGGTATAGATAATATTATTGATAGGTTGGAAAAGAAAAATATTCCTTTAAATATATTCTCATTTGGTTCTAAGATTAATACGAATTGGGTAAATGGCGAAAAAGAGTTTATAGATGGGTCTACTAATATTGGTAATATTCTCGACCATGTAAGATATAATAATAATTCTTTAGCTGGCTCAATAATATTTACTGATGGGCAGGTTAACCAAGGCCCAGAGATTAATATTATTGATGTAGATAATTTAAAACCTATCCATATTATTGGTGTTGGTGATAATAACCCTTTAGTTGATGTTTATATTAATTCCATAGATGCACCCCCTGTTATTATCAAAGGTGAAAATGCTAATTTAGAAGTTGCTATTTCTTCGCATGGTACTAATAATGAAAGATTAAATGTAACCTTATATCAAGGGAGCAAACTCTTAGGCTCTAAAGTTATAACAGTATCTGGGGAAGGTAGTATTGATAGGATAAGGTTTATGATAAATCCTGATGAAACTGGAGATATAGAGTATAGGGTTCAGGTTAATACACTACCTGATGAAATAAATATTAAAAATAATAAACAGATTGTTCCAATTCAGGTATTGAAAAATGAATACAAAATTGCAATGATTACTGGTGCACCTAATTTTAATAGTAGTATAATAAAGAAGATACTTTCAAAAAATAGCAAATTCAAAATTGACCATTATGTATTTCAACAAGGTAGCTACTCAATACCATTAAATTCATTTTGGGATACAAAATATGATCTTATTTTATTTGATAATCATCCAGTAGAAACGAATGCAAAAGATTGGGAATCATTTAGAAGAATATTTGCAAAGAAATTATTATCCCACAAATCAAGTCTTGCAATTTTCATGGGTCATGATATTAATAGACAAACATTTGACTCATATTTGAATTTAATGGATTTGAGTATTAAAGAATCTTTAATCGAGCTTGGCTCTGAGCATAGTTGGGTATTAAATAAAAATTGGGAATCAATATTCCCATTACAGGATATAAATTTTCTTAATTCTACATTGAATGATTATCCGCCTTTAACTATTGATATGGAGATAGATTCAACTAATGCTGTAGTATTAGCAAATTTCTCAATTTCAAAAGTTAATATTCCATTGATTGCTATAGCAGAAAAATCTCCTCTAAGGTGTATGGTGTGGTCTTCACCAGATTTACATAAACTATACTATAAAACTCAAAATAGTGAGCACCAAGATTTAACTAATCAACTGTTTATGCCTGTTTTCTCCTGGTTAATGAGAACTGGCAATGGGCAGGATTTTTATTTTAGGGCAAGTAAAAATTCATACCAACAAGGTGAAAAAGTAATAATTATTGGTAAGCCTGTAATGCAGACTGAAAGGGCAAAGGAAGGATATATTCATGTTTATAGAGAAGGTTCTAAAATCAATACAAAACCAATAATATTTGATACAAAATCAAATATGTATAAAGGACAATTTTGGGCTTCTCAGTCTGGGAGTTTAGATTATGAAATTGAATTAATCTATGGAGATAAACCTATAATTGTAAGTAAGGGAAATGTACAAGTACAAGAGAGCCAAATAGAATTAAATCATGTATATTTAAATAAGGAACCATTAATAAAGTTAGCAGGTATTACTAAGGGTTCTTTCCAAGATTGGGATAATCGTATCTCTATTTTGAGTAAAGTAGTTAGTAAAATAAATAATGAAATAACACAATCAAGAATTATCTTATATAATAGCTATTGGATGTTCATTTTTATATTACTGCTTTTAACATCTGAATGGATATTAAGAAGAAGGAAAGGAATGATATGATAATTGGGAACTACTTACTGAAACAGTAGTTTAATATTCTTGATAAATTAATCTAATATGAAAAAGATAACTATCATTGGTACAGGTTATGTAGGACTTGTAAGTGGAGCGGGAATTTCCGACTTTGGTCATTCAGTTATATGTGCTGATATAATTAAAGAAAAAATAAAGTTATTAAAGAATGGAGTAATGCCAATCTACGAACCTGGACTAGAAGAATTGGTTTATAAAAATGTAGATGTTGGTAGACTCTCATTTACATCAAATGTAGATGCTGCTATTCAAGAAGCAGATGTGATTTTTATTGCAGTTGGTACTCCAGAAGGTGAAGATGGAACTGCAGATATATCGGCAGTGGAATCCGTAGCTAGAACTATTGGAAAAAATTTAAATGGTTATAAAGTAATTTGTACAAAAAGTACAGTACCTGTAGGTACAGGCAAACTGATTACAAAAGTCATAAATAGCACTAAAGATAGTAAATATGAATTTGATTATGTCTCTAATCCTGAGTTTTTAAGAGAAGGTTCCGCTGTTAAAGATTTTCTATGGCCGGATAGAGTGGTAATTGGTGCAAACAATGATAAAGCTTTTAAGATTATTAAAGAAGTCTATAGACCTCTATATATAAATGAAAAACCTATTTTGCATACAAGTGTAATTACCGCAGAGATGATAAAATATGCAGCAAATGCATTTTTAGCATTAAAGATAAGTTATATTAATGAAGTAGCGAACTTATGTGATAGTTTGGGCGCCGACGTCCATCAAGTTGCTACAGCGATGGGACAAGATGGTAGGATAAGTCCAAAATTTTTACATCCAGGTCCAGGATTTGGTGGCTCTTGCTTTCCAAAAGATACCAAAGCATTTGCAGCTTTATCAAAGGATCAAGGTCTCATTATGAAAACAATTGAGGCTGCTATTGAAGCAAATTACATACAAAAAAGCATGATGGTAGATAAGATGAAAAAATTAATTGGTGGGAATTTTGATGGTAAGCAAATAGCAATACTTGGACTTGCATTTAAACCAAATACAGATGATATAAGAGATTCAGCCTCAATTATTATTATTGATTCAATTATTAAAGAGGGTGGGCATATAAGGGCTTATGATCCGATTGCCAATAAAGCCATGGAAAGTATTTACCCTGATTTGAATTACTTTACCTCTTGGGAAGAAGCATGTAAAGATGCAGATGGTGTTGCTATCATGACTGAGTGGAATGAATTTCGTGGAATAAGTTTATCATTTTTAAAGTCCTTATTAAAATCACCACTCATATTAGATACTAGAAATATTTTTAGTATAGAGAATTTAGAAGAAAATAATTTTAAATATGATAATGTGGGCCGTAGTTCCATAAAATGAAGATTGAAAACACTAATGTTGAAGATGTTAAGGTTATTACCCCGACAGTTTTTGATGATTACAGGGGTTGTTTTTTTGAAACTTTCAAAGCTAATGCGTTTTTAGACCAAGGTCTTCCTTCGGATTTTGTTCAAGATAACGAGGTACGTTCAAAAAAAGATGTTTTGAGAGGCTTGCATTATCAACTTAAGAAGCCTCAAGGGAAACTTGTAAGGGTGGTATATGGTAATATTTTGGATGTTGCAGTAGATATTAGAATTGGATCTCCTACATTCGGTCAATATCATTTGGTCGAGCTTTCTGCAGAAAATAAAAAAATCTTCTTTATACCAGAAGGGTTTGCACATGGGTATTTAGTTACCTCCCATGATTCGATTGTTTTATACAAGTGTACCAATATATATGATGGAAAAGATGAATATGGGATAAGGTGGGATGATCAAACTATTGGTATCAAATGGGGCAGTGTTAATCCTATTTTATCTGATAGAGATAAAAATTTACCTACATTAAAGAATCAATCATTTTTGCCAAAATACTAATATGAAGAATATACTTATAACAGGGGGTTGTGGTTTTATTGGGTCTAATTTTATTCATCATCTAATTAATAACGATGAATCTTACTATATTGTTAATCTAGATAAACTCACATATGCAGGAAATATTTCAAATCTTAGTAAGATTCCAGATTCATCATATTTACTTGTTGAAGGAGATATTTGTGATGCAATTTTAGTGGATTCACTTTTTGATAAGTATCAATTTGAATTTGTTGTACATTTTGCAGCAGAAAGTCATGTCGACCGTTCTATAGATGGCCCTTCTAGTTTCATTCAAACAAATATAATGGGGACATTTAACCTCCTTGAGCATGCAAGAGTGCATTTTTCTAAAACAAAAAATAAGGATTTTAGATTTTTACATGTATCGACAGATGAAGTATATGGATCACTTGGTAGTGATGGAAAATTTCTTGAATCAACTCCTTATGATCCCAGTTCACCATATTCTGCATCAAAAGCAGGCTCAGACCATCTTGTCAGAGCATGGAACCGTACCTATGGTTTACCAACATTATTAACAAATTGTTCTAATAATTATGGTCCATATCAATTCCCCGAAAAATTAATTCCACTAATAATTATTAATTGTTTAAATAATAGGCTATTGCCAGTATATGGACAAGGTACGAATGTAAGAGATTGGCTCTATGTTAAAGATCATTGCGAAGCTATTAGCTTTGTTTTAAATAATGGAGAAATTGGACAGACCTATAATATTGGTGGTGACAATGAAATAAAAAATATTGATGTTGTTAAATCAATATGTTCCATATTGGATGAGATATTACCGAAAGCAGATGGTAAGTCGTATTCAGAATTAATAACATTTGTTAAAGATCGTCCTGGACATGATTTTAGATATGCTATTGATGCAGGAAAAATAAAAACGAATTTGGGCTGGTCACCTAAAGAATCCTTTGATAGTGGAATTAGAGAAACCATTCATTGGTATTTGGAAAATAAAACATGGTGGCAATCGATACAGAAGAATACATACGAGCAGGAAAGATTAGGAGTAATTAAATCATGAAAGGAATAATATTGGCTGGTGGAAGCGGAACGCGGTTGTTTCCAATTACCTCAGTTGTTTCTAAACAGTTGCTGCCTATTTATGATAAACCAATGATATACTATCCACTATCAACATTAATGCTTTCCGGGATTCAAGATATATTGATTATTTCAACACCAGAAGATACTCCTAGGTTTAGTGACCTATTTGGTGATGGAAACCATTTAGGTTTAAATATATCCTATATGGTTCAACCATCTCCGGATGGTCTAGCACAGGCATTTATACTTGGAGAAAACTTTATTGGAGATGATTCAGTTAGTTTAATTTTAGGTGACAATATTTTTTTTGGTCATGGCTTGTCCAATATGCTATCGAATAGTGTTCAAACTGTTCAATCAAAAAATGATGCGGTTGTATTTGGATATAGTGTTAAAGACCCTCAACGGTATGGAGTAGTCAGTTTCGATGACAGTGGTAAAGTAACAGAAATAGTGGAAAAACCTGATTCACCTAAATCAAATTATGCAGTAGTTGGACTCTATTTTTATCCAAATGAAGTTGTGAATATTTCAAAAAATGTAAAACCTTCACAAAGAGGTGAATTAGAGATCACTTCGGTTAATCAGACTTTCCTTGATATGAATAGATTATCAGTGGAGTTAATGGGAAGAGGATATGCCTGGTTAGATACGGGGACACAACAAGCAATGAATAATGCATCGAATTTTATTAAAACTATTGAAGAAAGGCAGGGCTTAAAGGTCGCATGTATTGAAGAGATTGCTTATTACCAAGGATTTATTAATAAAGAACAGCTTGATAAACTTGCTGAGAAATATTCAAATGAATATGGAGACTATTTAAAAGAGGTGATTTTATAAAAAAATAAAATTTAATTATTCAGGATAAATAAAATTATACGATATACCAAATTCACCGGATAGTTTATTTGAATTTATACCATGATAACTAGGCTCAGATGGACTGAAACCAGCATTGATAAATTCTACCTGATTTATACCTAGTATATATTGTAATCCTTTTATTCTAGACGTTCTAATAAGTTTTAATTTGATTATTGATCTTTTTTCATATCCATTTGCATATCTTTTATTTTGTATGTCATTATAATTTTCTTGAACCATTGATTCAGTACTTGCACCACGTTTTGCTAATGAGTAAATGATAGAAAAACTATTGTCTGCTATTGTAAGAAAATAGTCAAAGAGGTATTCCTCTGCATGAGGTCCTGCCCAAAAGCCTAGTGGTTGACCATGACTATAATAATCATTCACAATATATTTGTGCTTATATATGCGCTGGTCGGTCCAATTATACTCTAAACTAAAATTGTCATTAAATAAAATATTTTTAGCGTTATAACCAAATTGCCAAGCAAACCAATTGTGGTTCTTTTTATTAAATAGCCATTCCGGTGTTAATTCGTCCATAAAAAACCCCGTATAAATATTTTGTTCTGTTGTTATATCAAAAGATATATCACAGCCCATTTGTATATTATCTGTATCGCCTAAATAGTTTTCAATAGGATAAAAAGGTACTACTGGTATCAGATAGTGTATATCTATATCTCTAGTAGCATAAATAACAGTTTCGTTCGCACTTAATTTGATTTTATTATTTAACTTCCATTCAATTCTATGGGCGGCAATATTTCTGCTTATATTGACAGATCTTTGACTGATGCTATTATTATAAATCTCAGCTCGATTTGAATCCAATAAACCACTATTTAAAAAACCATGGAAATAAGATAGACTTAAGTTATTTGTAATTTCCCATTTAAAACCAAATTGTGGATAAGATGGTGCTTTTCCTGATATATGTAAAGCCCTTTTCCCTGGACCCCAATGTCTGTCAAATTTCCCAAATTCAAAGTTGATATTATTTAAACTATAGATAATTCTTGCATTTGCATACTCTGTCCAATATCCATCGGCATCCTTTGATCTATCAATATATGGAAAACTTTGCAAAACTGAAAAATCGAATAAATTTTCTTCTATTTCACCTAGAAATCCAAATTGAATATACTCTGCTTCAACTGTCCAGTATTTATTATCATAATAGGCTCCAAGTCCAGCACCGAAAATAGTAATGGGTTTGTTCTTATATACCCAATCACTACCATTAGATGAATGGTGAGAAAAAACAATTGGCTTAACTTTAATATTATCCGAAAATAAAAAAGATAAAATAAAAATTGTTAGGATAGATTTATTATTATAATGCATTATTTACTGCGAGCACCTGAAAACAAAATATTAGATATTGCTCTAGTAAAATAAATTAGATCAGTCAATAATGGCGAATTTTCTTTATTACTTAAATAGGACCTTTCACTATTAATAATCTCGTCAAAAGATTTAGGTAGATCAGAATAATACGGTGGAATTAAGCCTGGCTTGAAATTTATTCGTTGTTTTTGTAGATCTTCAGGATAGAGTTGGAAATAATGTTCACTTAATGCTCTTACACCTACAAGATTGAGATCGCCTTTAAGCCAATTATATAATTGTGGTATTTCGTCAATAAAATATTTTCTAAAAATTTTCCCCCAAGATGTGATCCGGTAGTCACCTTTCATTTTACCAGACTTATCTAAATGATATTTTTCATAGATGTCACCTTGTATGAATTCACTATATGGATACATCGTCCTAAACTTATATATATATAATGGTTCACCTTTATAGCCGATCCTTTTCAATTTTACAATAGGTCCATATGATGGTGATTCTTCTTCTGATACAGTTTTTTTCTTTTTGCATACGAAATAAAACCTATCTTCAATATTCATCTCATTCAAGATCTCATACCCGCAAAAAGCTAAACGACCTAATACTTCAGATTTTGACAATACACGATTACTTCCTCTTGTAATGATGAAATAAATTTGTTTAGTTATTGCCAATTTTGGAAAAACTCTATGAAATATAAAATGAAATGGAAGAATAATGGAATATAGGAAATGAGGCATCTGAGATCGTAAATGACTTTTAAGTTTTTCAAGTGGGATGAAGTTCCCGACTAATAATCCGCCACTCTCAAGTTTTGAATATGCAGTTAATAAATACTCATTAATACGCCTAGAATCATTCAATCGATGCATATTTACTAATAATTCTCTAGACCTATCAAATAAAAGTTCAATATTAATATTTGAAGATGTATTAAGAATTGTAACCTTTTCTTTTGATATCTTTTCTGTTTTTATTGTTTCCCAGATAAAATCTGTAAGTTCTTTCTCATACCCAGATCTAAAAGTTTTAACACTATTAAATAATTCAGACCTATCATAAGAACCATTTTTATTATTTTTTGTCTGATTAATCGAGAGCGGTTCTTGGCCATTTATTTTCCCAATTTTATTATCTGAGTTTTCTTTCAGGTGCCCATTTTTTTTTGATTGACCAAAAAAGTAAAGGAAAAAAGCTATGATCTCTATACCCGAATGTAAGAATCCTGCTTCATAAATGAGCTGAATGGATGCTGAATCTATTCTAAGTGAGTAATAAAAAAATGTTAGAAAAAGGAAAGTTAAAATTGATGCTTTAATGTAAGGAGCAATTTCATAATAATGGTTGATCGAGTTAGGCTCTTTATACCGATTGGTCAATAAAGTACCAAGACCCCACGCTGTTATTAATACTAGAAAATTTTGTTCTTGTAATATATCATAATGGAATGCTCCACGTTCTATATATACAATAGTCATATATATAAATAATAGTAAGAGAATGCCTGGCATTAACCATTTTATATAGAATTTATTTTTGGTGATGATTTCCTTTGAATCTTCGATATTTATGATTTTTATACCTGATGTTTTAAGGAAAAATTTCAACAATAAGGCAAGGATCAGCTCATAGAGCACCATGATAGTCATAAAAGTAACCATGAATATCCTAGATATGCTCCATAGATCAGAAAAGGATATAGTGATTACAACAAAAAGAAGGCTCATTAAAGAAGACCAGAATATTATCCTGAATACAAGCCAAAAAGGTTTTTGTATTAAAGCATTAATCTTATCGTAATAAGATGAAAAGATGGACCAGAATACAATAAAAATAAAATAAAGATATAGATAATTATTTTTAGGAAATATCAGGTCAAACTTATTGTAGTTCATTAATAGAAATACACTAGTGAAAACTGATAGGTCAAGTGACCATAATATCTTTTCAAGTTTGGATTTACTGATCATGTAATACGGGTAATAATCTTAACGGATTAAAGAGAGATAAATTTATCCTAAAAGGGAATATTACGCTGTGCTGAGTATCACAGGATTTTATATAGAACATAGTTGTAAAGACGCAATTATCATTTGAATTAATTTAGGTTTTATTAAAAAAATGATAGCGTTTTACATCAATATAGTGGTCTCCCTGTTCGTGGTTAATCTACTTAAATTATTTTAATAGAACTAAAAAATATTATATTAATTGATTTTGTATTGGAGGTCGGGATCATCTTGTAATTTTTTAGAACTCTCTGGGTAGTTTAATATGAACCATTCAATTAATCTATTTACATCTATTTTATTTTGTAATGCTATATCTCTTATGCTCTTTTGCCGGACTTTAAAATGATCATCTTCTAGAATTTCTTGTACTTTTTCAATAACACCATCTGTTGTACTAAACATGTAGATTAGACTTTCTTTTGCTTGATCTTCTAGGCTTCCTGCTGATAATGAATTAACATAGATACTTGGAGTGCCTAGAACAGCACATTCTGATGCCATTGTAGCTCCTTCTCCAATAAATAATTCAGCGTAGTATAAAATATTATGAATCTGAGTTGGATCAATAGATAATTTATATTTCTGTAGTTGTTTTGGTATCGCGCCTTCTACTGAAAGGAATACTTTTGCCTTTTGTTCCACTAATTTAATTAACCGTTCAAGGTAGGATAGAGAAAATCCTTTATGCCCAATGTCATGGCTAGCTCCCCAAGAGACCAAACGTATAATTACAAACTTGTCATTTTCTTTAAGGTTTAGTTTTTTTAAAATCATATTATTGGGTTTGAAATAATCTTTTTGCAAATAGCATTGTTCCATATATCCATGGAAACGTAAATGTTTATGTCCATGGTTGCTTTTATAGACTTGAGGTGTAAATACAATATCAGTAAATGGAAGAAATGATAATATACCTAGTTTAGCGTGTTCAGTATCTGTAAAAGCAATATGGGGTTTTCTAATTATGCTAGACACATGGCTAGCATACGGTGAGGCAAAGCTTAGGAATAGATCAGGGTTGAAATCTTTAGCTAATCGAAGCAATAGAAGATCTGCTTTTAACAAATAAAAAAACTTTCCTATTAAACTATTGCTTCCTATTCCTCTTGAAGTATATGGTATATTATAATTGTCTAGTAATTGGTGCGTAACATCTTTCCTACGTGCAGTTATAAAAATGTTATGCCCATCATTTTTTAATTTATTTATGGTGTATCTAAAATAATGTACGTGTGCCGGATGGCCTATATCTATGAAAATTCTCACTATATTTACAATCTAATCTTTTTCTGATAAGGAATATTATTTTAGGTCACAAAATATATCAATCAATCTTTTTACTGATGCCTTGATATCATGTTCCGATTTTCTTTCATCAATAGTATTATTTAATGATAAGATTAATTTCTTATTATTAAGAACTGCACTGATTTTATTTGCTAGCTCTCTTGGGTGATTTGGATCAAATAATAATCCATTATTCTTATTTATATATTCAGGTATGCCTCCAACATTCGATCCAATAACTGGTGTCCCACATGCAATTGCTTCCAGGCCTACAAGTCCAAGTGGTTCTTCCCTTGATGGGAAAATAAATATTGTAGCAATATTATATAATATTCTTAATCCAGACTGATCAATCTTTTTCAAAAATATCACAGAAACTTTTATATCATTTAAATTATCTTTTGCTGTATTTATTTCAGGTCCTTCAGAGCAGATAATAAGAAATATTTTTTCCAATTCTTTGTCTGTTAAAAGGCTTAATGCATTCACTAGTATATCAAGACCTTTTCGTTTGATTGCATTTCCAGCAAACAAAAGAACAGTTTTATCATTATGAATATTATAGGTCTTTTTATGGTCCATTATATGTTTATAATCCATAGGGTAGAATTTTTCATAATCTATGCCCGGAGAGATCACTGTCAACTTATTTGGCGCAGTTCCAGTTAGTTTTAGAACTTTTTTCTTTATATCATTACTATTTACAATTATAATATCAGAGTTTGCAATAGTAACATCATATATCTTTTTATATATCTTGCTAGAAGACTTATAAAGATTGAGGTCTCCGCCATGAATATGAAGAGCTACTGAGATATTGAAAAAACGTTTTATTAATACTGAAACAAAACCACTTGCCATTACACCATGCGGATTTAATAGGTCATATGATCTTATCCTAATTATTAGTCGTAAAATTCCAATTGAGAAAAATGAGTATTTTATTATGTTTGATATAATACCTTTGCTATTGCTGGCATTGCCCCAATAATTATAGATTGGGTTATAGTAAACATCTGGCGTTATAGATTGTTTATTTAGTTCCATAACTAAATTTTTAATGAAAATTTGATTTGTTTCATTCTTTTTAGTTGGATAACTATTACAGACTATTGCGACCTTTGGTATTTTCATAATATTAATTTATAGGAATCCTAATTCGAATCATTTTCATTACTTTTTCTAGATATTTTACCAAGGAAGAAAAAGAATAAGCTACCAGAGGTTACTGAGTCAATCACATGCCCACCAAAAAAAGCATATAGGAAAAATAGGACAAAGACTAATCCATCTCTACTAAATATTTTTGATATATATAAATTGTAGTTTTTAAATAAGATCATAACAAATAGTGCCGTACCTATTATTCCATATTTAAAAAAGAAATCAAAGAAGTCCATAGATGCATGACGAAAAATAAATTCCCCTCGTTTTTCCCAGAATATATTCTGTCCAGCTAAGCTTACTCCAAAAATGGTTGAATTAAACCCTTTTAAAGATTCTTCCATTTGTATGTTCATAGATGCATATCGTCTAAAATTTATTGAAGCTACATTATTTAAGGTTTGATTATCATATAATCCACCTACTCTTTCTGCTGCAGCAATGGATTTACTGATATTTAGCCCAAATCTTTGTTCATAAAGTTCTACTGCCTTATTTGATATATAATCAAACGAAAAAAGGATTATAATGGCAAAAATATTATAAAAGATTATTTTATTTAAACTTAAGTAGCGTCTTTTTAGGGCAAAAAATATTGGTATTATGAATCCAAAAATGCTTTTTGATGCTATTACAAAACCATTAAAAAATGTTAATAAAATGGGTATAAGATTTTTTCTTAATGCGCCATCCATTAAAAAAAATGTAAAAAATACTAGATTTAATATTGAAACGGGATTTCCTCCTTGAAACATTCCTTTTGAAGTCCCCGAAAACCTGTATGATTCAAGACCAAATCCTAAGAAATAACCAATCATTAGATTTAATGTCAAAATAAAGAAATTTATCATGACCACTTTTTTTACCAGAACCTCTGAAAAAGTGAATCGATTTCTAATATAGACTAAAAGGAATATTAAAAATTGTTGTCTAAGTATATAAGGTATATTTTCAATGATCATTCTCGATGAGGGCATAATGGTGTAATTCAGAAATAAATTGAATATGAAATAAGCAAAAATGATCAAAGCCAGAAATTCATCGATAAATAATTTTTTCTTTTTTAATTGAATTAAATAATAGAATAATAAAAGAATAAGTATTGGCCCTCTTATCCAATATCCAATATTAAATAATGGGTTTGTTATTCCTGAATAGATACGTATAAAACCACTTAGAGCGTCAACAAGTAAGAAAGAATATAGATAATACTTTATAATAACCGATAATCTGAGCATGTAATAGGATTGTTAGTGAACAGTATTAAATGATTTAATTTTAATAATAGCAATTATGATCTGATAGCCAATACCTACCATAATTCCAATTGTATAGCCCATAGCAATTCCAACTAACTGAAATTCTGGGACAAATATGATCCAACATATCAATGATGTAATGAGTATGACTATTCCTCCAATATTTGGATAAATAACATATTTTGTACCTGATAGAAAAGAAACAAATGGAATAGATATCATTCTTATAAATACGCTTGGTAATATAATTATTAAAATAGTACTTCCTTTTGAGAACTCTTGGCCAAACAGAGATAAAATATTTCCAGCAAAGAAAAATAATGCCAAACAAACTGTAGTTGAGATTGCCAATATTAGCCAGCTTGACTGCTTAAATATTTGTATTATTCTCAGTCTATCACCCTCACCAAAAAGTTTAGAAAATTCAGGTAAAAATACTTGGGTGAAAAGTTTTGGTATGAACATAAGTATGCTAACGATTGAAAGTACTGATGAATATATACCGGCATCCGAGTTACTTAAATACATTCCTATTATTATTACGGAAAGATAACCGGTCCCGGTACTAGCAACTGTACCAAGCATACTGACCAGGCCATAATTAACAAATTTTTTCATGACATCCTTTTGGTCAAACTGGTCACTTTTTCTCATAGAGAATTTTATTGATTGAAATCTTTTTATTAGTGTCCTAATACTCAATATAGAGAAAATTGAATAACATAATATATAGCATTCAATAAGTAGAGAAGATTGTCTATTATAAGTTACATAGCCAATTGCGAAGAGCATTATTACATCAGAGATTATTTCATTGAATGCATATGACCTGACAAGGTCAATACCATATAAAGCACGCCGAAAAAGGATATAAAAAGACCTCAAAAAAATATAAAGTATAACAGGTATTAAAAGGCCTGGAGGCAAGGAAAAATTACTTGAGAAAAAGGTCCAATTCCATGCAAGGACTCCAGCAATAATAGAAAGAATAATTATTGGAGTACCGATCATTATTTTAAATACAAATTGAAAGTGTTCTAGGTTTTTACTACCACGGTATTCAGCAAGATATTTATTACCAGCACTTCCAAAAAAGTTCGTAACAAATATTGTGATTATTAGACAAAAACTTAAGGTTATGTTTATTGAGCCTAAGATTTCCTTTCCAAATGTTCGAGCAACTAAGAAATTGAAGGCAAATGGAATGATTCCAACAAAGCCTAAAGCTAAACCCGTGTAGAACGAATTCTCCATTAGGCGTTGGCTAAAGAAAAAATTATTTCTTTTTTTAACTTTCTCGTCTGTCAAGGTAAATAGCGAACGGAATTGCTAATATAAATCCACCAAAAAGTGATAGGATAACAATTAAGGTGCGTCTTGGTTTAGCTTTTTTAACGGCGGGCTCTGCGGTATCTAAAATATTGATTAAAAGTCTTTCTTTTGCTTCATCAATTTTGGCAATCTCGAATTGTTGTCTAAGTGTTATATAAACAGCACGATTTTCTTCCACTGTACTTTCAAGTCTCTCTCTCATCATTTCAAAAGAGGGCGTATCTAATCTTAACGGGTGATTTTTTCTGAAATCGGTTAGTGAATCTTCTGAATTTTCGGTTTGAGACTTTGCCTCTTCCATTTGTTTTTCAACAAATGTTTTATTTCTGAATGCTTCCCTTTTTTGTTCTATTGAAATAAAACTTTTAACGTATTCTGCAATATAATTTGCTATATCAGATGCTAGTTGTGGATCTTCCATTAAAACTGTCACTGAGATTAATCCTGAGATTTCTTCTTTTACAGATATTAGTTCATCTAATTCAAGGATAGCTTCATAGGTTTCTTTATCTATTTTTTCTGATTGGAAACCACCACTCGGTAAGAACTCTCTGATCCATTTCATTGGGGAAAAAAAAGATGGCTCATCTAGTTCCCAGTATACAATTAAATTTGATCCATCAGGATATAGTTTTGTCTTCCACTTTTTAAGGACGATATCCTTTTTTAATCTTCTACTATTTATTATATCAGGAATATTATAGGTTGGCGCACTTGCTAGTCCACCAAGACCAAATGATTTTGCAAGACCTTGAAAATCACCTAACACGCCACCAGTCTGACTTAACTCACCTGCTGGATATAGAGAGATTCTTGATTCGAAATAAATTGTTGCTAGGAGGGAATAAGTGAGCCCGGTCAATGTACAAAATAGAGCAAATTTTGATACGAACTTTCTTTTCCTAAACAATATTTCACCAATTACATTAATATTGATTTCGTCATTATCTGTTATAAGGGGTTTCTTATCTTTTTTGATTTTTCCTTTCTCAATATTTACAAGGCCTCTTTTTTTCAATTCTGCAAGACGATTTCTTAATGTTTTTTCAGTTAAACCATATTCTTTTGCAACCGTTTCCCTTTTATCTGGACTATCTATTATCTCTGGATTCTCCTTGATAATATTTAATATTTTTTGTTCGTGAGGTGTGAGTTTCATTATGATCGTATGATTATTGTTTGTATATATACTAAGAGTACAACGACTTGACCTATTGCTGCTATAAGCTCTTTAGCAGCATACCATTCATTATATTCTAACCTTTCTGGAATAAAAATTATATCCCCACTATCTATATTTTGGTTTCTTCTCAATTTTAATCTTTGTCCTGTTGTTGATTTAACTATGAACCTTTTTCTAGATGCATTTTTTGATATACCACCTGCCATATCTATATAGTCATTTGCTTTATTACCTATAACAAATGGATATCGCCCTGGTGATAAAATCGAGCCTATCACTTCTACATATGGAAAGTATCTTGGCACAAATATGATATCATCGCCTGATAGGAGGTGGTTCTTATCTTGAACATCTGCTGAAGATGTTTCCAATGCACCTTTTTCTGTTCTTATTCTAGCTTTTACATATGCTTTTTCTTCAATAGATCTATTTAATTCATCTTTCAGCAATATACGTTCAAGTTCCCGATCTGGGATTTTTGCAATTGTACTATTATTTATAAATATCTTTGAGGAATCAGCATTTGGTAGAAAGCCGCCTGCTTCATAAATAATATCATTTATTGTTGTTTCTCCTGCAATTATTGGATATGAGCCAGGATATTTTACCTCACCTATTATTTCAACGACATTATGTGGATTTTCATTATCAAAATAAGGCACCATAATGTGGTCTTCTGGAAATAATTCTGAATTTTTAGACTGTTCCATTTTTAGATAAAATGATTTCGAATCAAGAGTAGAGTCAACTCTGGTAATTCTTAGATTATCTACTTTTGCATTATGGTGAAGACCACCTGCAATTAATAAAGCATCATTTATATTGTCATTTACCTTATACTCATACTCGCCTGGCTTTTGGATTCCACCCTTCACAGTAAAATAACGATTCTTGTAAGGAATATGGATTATATCATTTTGGTGAATATATGGGTTGTATAATTCATTTCCTGTGACCTTGAATTTTTCTAGATCGACCTTTATGGAGTCATTACCTCGTATTACGGTAATATTCCTTTTAGATAAAAGATTAATATCATTCTTTTGAAGATTTTGATCAATTCCTAGTTTTCTTTTATAAAAATCATCAACAGCTATTCTGGACCTCATTCCAAATGTCTCATTATATATGGATTCTCCATTGCTTCCACTAATTGATTCTTTTTTTCTTTGGTTGTAATCTGAAATAATTTGTTCAAATAGGTCTGATATCCTTGTCATTGGTGTGACCACAAAGTATCCTGCATTATTAAATTGTCCAGTCACTAGTACTCTAAATTGTCTAATAACTTCTAATTCTACATTTATTTTGATATTCTTATTCCATGACCTTATCTGTTTTTTTATTTCTTTTATTAATTCTGATAACGTTAATCTGTTACATTCTACAATCCCAACTGAAGGAATAAGTAGTTTCCCAGTAGGGGATATCACAAGACTATGATCAAAGGTCTCATTACTTGAAATAATATTGATATGAAATTGATCGCCCGGGCCAACAAAATATTTTTTTGGGTCAACAGGTCTGTCAATTATAAATGTTTCTTGATTCTTATTATTTTTTCTAACTCCTGATACTATGCCTCCTGATTTAGATATTTGTTTTTGAGCTAGCCTTAAAGAATTAAGATCTAGTGTTTGGGATTGGGCAACCCAGTTGATACACACTAATAGTGTTATTAATCTAATAATCATGTTCATTATTTTTGTCATTTCGCCGAGGTCTCGACATGAGACAAGGGACTACTATCACTCGATCGAATGTGCTATTATATTTTGCCTTTATTAACTAAACTGGGCGCAGTTTATATCGATAGTATTCCTTGTATGAATAATCAAACTTATTCTGTAAATGGAATTAATCCAAATTATATTTAGCCCGGGCAACTGCCCAAGAAAAACTGGAAAACCTATAAAATTTGGTAATGGATCATTATTCAAAATAAATTAATCATATAATAAATGGTAATTGTAAATGATATCGATCAAAAAACTTCGAAAAAATAAAGATTCCTTTCTAGAAAAATTAGCGTTGAAGCAAGATAATACCGATTTAGACCTTATATTGTCTTTAGATGAAAAACTACGTGAATTGAAAACATCATCTAGCCAAATGAGAGCTGAAAGGAATAGTGCCTCTGAAGCGATTGGTCAAGCAAAAAAAGCGGGTGAAGATGCTACTGAAGCAATTAATAATATGAGAGTATTAGGAGAGAATCTAAAAAAGCTAGAGAATGATTTACATGATGTCTCAGACCAAATGAATGAACTATTATATAAAATTCCCAATCCTCCACATGATAGTTCTCCTGAGGGCCTGGATGAATCTGATAATATTGAAATTAGATCTTGGGGAAATAAGCCTGAATTTGACTTTATCCCAAAAACACATATTGAAATTGGGGAGAATCTAAAATTGTTTGATTTTAACAGAGGTGCGAAACTTTCTGGAAGCGGATTTCCTTTATACATTGGACAGGGAGCTATGCTTGAACGTGCCTTAATTAATTCAATGCTGGATCACCACCAGAAGGAATATGATTTTAAAGAAATATTTCCCCCAGTTTTAATGAAAAAGGATTCCATGGTAACAACAGGGCAGTTGCCAAAATTTGAAGAAGATATGTACCATACCGAATTAGATAATCTATATCTTGCTCCTACTGCTGAAGTACCTGTAACTAATATACATCGTGAAGAGATCATTGATGAATCAGAACTACCAATCCACTACGTAGCATACTCACCATGTTTCAGAAGAGAGTCTGGCTCATATGGAAAAGATACAAGAGGTTTATTACGTGTTCATCAATTTAATAAGGTAGAATTGGTAAAGTTCACAACTCCTGAGGCATCTTACGATGAATTGGAAGCTCTCACTCATCAGGCTGAATCGATTTTACAGAAATTAGGACTATATTACCGTGTGGTGGAATTATGTACTGGTGATTTAAGCTTTGCTGCAGCAAAGTGTTACGATCTGGAAATCTGGGCCCCTGGCGAAGGTAAATGGCTTGAAGTGTCATCGTGTAGTAATTTCGAATCATTTCAATCACGTCGTGGAAACATAAGGTATAGAGATTCCGATAATAATGTAAAGTTCTTACATACATTAAATGGTTCTGGAGTTGCTACACCCAGACTAATGGTTGCTTTAATTGAAACTTATCAAAATGAAGATGGTACTATAAGTTTTCCAGAAAAAGTTGCTGATTTTTTAGGTTTTCAGGAGATTTCATAATTGAGGGCTTTCTGGGCTTTAATAGTCACAATTATTTTCACTCTTATTTTTGGATTATCCGGTATAGTCATATCACTTTTCGAATCTAAAAAGGGTCGTGCTCTTGGCCACTGTGCAAGACTTTGGGCAAAATATATTTTGTTTTTTACTGGTGTAAAATATTCGATAAAAGGTTTAAGCAGTCTTGATAAGAATAGTAATTATATTTTTGCAGGTAATCACACATCTGTCTTTGATATCCCGCTAGCATTTGCAACTTTACCCTTTTGGTTAGTTCCAATTGCCAAGGTAGAATTAAGATCTGCCTTTCTTCTTGGTTGGGTCATGAATACAGCAGGACATATTTGGGTAGATAGAAAAAATACTGATAGTGCTCTCAAATCTTTAGAATCAGCAAAGGAATCATTGAAAGATATGCCTAGGTCTATTTTATTATTTCCGGAAGGAACGCGTACTCGCGATGGATCATTAGCTCCTTTCAAACCTGGGGGATTGCTACTGGCTGTTGATACTGATACTCCTATCGTTCCAATAGCATTTATAGGAACACATGAAATGCTTAGACCTGAATCATGGTCTATGAATAACCACCCGATTCAGATACGTATAGGGAAACCTATTTCCCCAAAAGATTATTCTCTTGATACCCGTAGAGAACTTGCTAATTATGTAAGAGATAAAGTTCAGGAACTAAAGCAATGAACACATGTTTTACTGATCAAAAGGAGATTATTAAGAAAGATTGTAAAGAATGGAAAGAATTGGGAAATATTGTTGTATTTACAAATGGTTGTTTTGATCTATTGCATAAAGGGCACATTGATCTTTTAAAAGCATCAGAAAAGCTGGGTGATAAATTAATTGTTGGCCTCAATTCCGATAACTCAGTTAGATTATTAAAAGGTGTTGATAGGCCTATCCAATCAGAGTTAGAAAGGATGGATATGCTTTTAAAAACAGGTCTAGTATCAAGGGTCTATATTTTCAATGATGACACTCCAGTAAAATTGATAAGACTTATTAAACCTGATATTTTGGTAAAAGGTGGAGATTATTCTCCAGATGAAGTGGTAGGGAATAAAGATTTGAAAACATGGGGCGGAAGGGTTAAGATAGTGCCTTTAACTCCCAACTACAGCACCACATCAATAATAGAAAAAATGAAGAGACAAGGTCTTGTGTGATATCATATTTAAGCTTAATATCCAGTTGCGGAGTTACACTAAATCCCTTTGAATAAGATATTTAGAGCATTCATATTATTTTTGATATTAACCAATTATCTAATTGGTTCGGAGGCAAGGTCTGCCTCAAATGTGTTTCCAAATCCCTCTGTTTTTACAAATACAAGCGATACAACTAATAACATTAGTATTGATGAAACCCGTAATAGGTTCCCTGAATTATTACGGGATTCAAAATTACTTATGGCAGAGGTTATAGTATCTGATTTTAATAAGGATACACTAGAAGTTGCTTTTTTACTTAGTAAGATCTTTGAATTGCTAATGGAAGCAGACCAGATTGGTGAAATGAATCTAGAGGATAAGGAAGAATTTGACCGTTTCAATCGAACATTCACAGATCTTTATACCCATAAATTGGTAACTGTACAGAATATTAATGCACCAGTAATGGCTGAAAGAGTTTGGGCAGATATTACGGAAGCTATTGAAATTGAAATGGGTGAAACAAAATTTACGGTTGTTGAAGATAGAGATGGACATATTCCTTTAGTGAGGACTAAGCAGGTTGATCAATATATTAATTATTTTCAAACAAAAGGAAGAAAGCAGTTTCAGATATGGCTTAATAGGTATGCTAAGTATAAAGATCTTATCTTACCAATTCTTAAAGAACATGAGATGCCTGAAGAGCTAATGTACTTGGCAATGATCGAGTCTGGTCTTAACCCAAAAGCCTACAGTAAAGCGAAAGCATCAGGTATGTGGCAATTTATTTACTCAACAGGAAAAAAATATGGGTTAAATCGAGATTGGTATAGGGACGAACGCAGAGATCCGGTAAAAGCGACTCATGCTGCTTGTAAATATTTAAAGCATATGTATACTCTATTTGATAACTGGTATTTAACACTGGCTGCTTATAACTGCGGTGAAGGAAGAGTTTTAAGAGCATCTAAACTCCATCAGACATATGATTTTTGGCAGATGCATGCTTTACCAAGAGAAACAAGGAATTACATACCATATTTCTTGTCAGCAGCTATTATTGCTCGTACTCCTGAGGCATATGGTTTCAAGGTACCAAAAAATGTAAAAACATTTCAATATGAGACTATTACGCTTGAGAAAAGTGCAGATATCGCTGTTCTTGCACGTGTTGCAGGACTGAAACCAAATATCCTTAGAGAGTATAATCCAGAGCTCAGACAGTCAGCAACTCCAGCAGAGAATGGTTACATATTAAAATTACCAGTTGGTATTAAAGATGGATTTAATAGCGCATGGAATGCTATTCCAGAAGAAGAGCGCTTTGCGCCACAGTTTGTAGTCCATCGAGTTAGATATGGTGAAAGTCTTTGGACTATTTCGAAGAAATATAATGTATCAATACATGATTTAGCTGCGGTAAATAAAATTAGGAATAGAAATAAAGTTAGAGTTGGACAGAAATTAAATGTGCCTTTAAAAGGTGGACGAGTTTGGGGAAATGGTGATAACGGAGGTCCACCTGGATATTCTAAACGTGTTTATAGGGTAAAACGTGGAGACACATTAGGACAGATTGCAGAAACCTTTGGAACAAGAGCAAGTAAAATAAGGCGTTGGAATAATTTGAAATATGGTTCACATTTGATTCATCCAGGACAAAAATTGGTTATTTGGGTAAAATAGTTCAAAAAACATTATTTGAACTGCATAAGGGGAAAGAATAATGACAAAACAGGAAATTGTAGATTTTGTATCAGAAGCAACTGGGCTAACAAAGGTTGAAACAGAAACGGTCATGAATGGAATAATGGGTACAATTATTGATTCATTAGCAAATAATGAAAGAGTAGAGCTTCGCGGTTTTGGCACTTTTGGAATAAAGCATAGGATGCCAAAGAAAGCACGTAACCCAGGTACAGGAGAACCAGTTTATTTACCAGAAAGGTTTGTTCCGACATTTAAACCTAGTAAACTCATGCGGTCAAGAGTGAACGATTTAATCAATAAATAGGTGGATTCTAAATGCCAAGTGGTAAAAAAAGAAAAAAGAAAAAAATGAATACACATAAGCGTAAGAAGCGTTTACGTGCAAATCGCCATAAGAAAAAAGATAGATAACTTATAAGAAATGGGCTAATTGCCCTCTGCCTTAATCCTCTTCGGTCAAACATTTGATTTATGTCTGAGTTCCAAGATTGCTATACAGTCTCTAATCTAAATACAAGGATAAGAGAATTACTTGAACATCAACTTACTGATGTTTGGGTAAAAGGTGAGATTTCCAATTTCCATCATCATCCATCATCAGGGCATATGTATTTTACCTTGAAAGATCGTGGAGGCGAACTACGTTGTACCATGTTTCGCATGAATAATTCTTATCTAAAGTTTAAACCAAGTGATGGAATGGAAGTCCGTCTTTTTGGGCTAGTTACAGTATACGAAAAGCGTGGACAAGTGCAATTAAAAGTATCTATTATGGAGCCAATAGGCCTCGGTGACCTCTATAGATCATATGAATTATTAAAAAAATCTTTAAATGAAGAAGGACTATTTGATGATAAGCATAAAACAAAATTACCCTCTTACCCCAATAAAATAGGAATTATAACATCAGGGTCAGGTTCCGCCTACCAAGATATTCTTAATGTTCTTTCAAGAAGAGCTCCCAATATTAATGTTTTACTTAGATCGGTAAAGGTACAAGGTGATGGTGCAGCAGAAGAGATTGTAAATGCAATTGAGCTATTTAATAAATATGGTGGTATAGATATATTGGTCTTAGCAAGAGGTGGTGGTTCTATTGAGGACTTATGGTCATTCAATGAAGAAAAAGTTGCACGTGCTATTTTCAGTTCATCTATCCCAGTTATTTCAGGTATAGGTCATGAAACAGATTTTACAATAGCTGATTTTGTAGCAGATCTTCGTGCACCTACTCCTTCAGCTGCAGCAGAGCTAGCTGTGCCTCTACTAGATGATTTATTATTATATCTCTCTGAGAGTAATAATAGATTGATTCGGAGAATGAAGACCCGATTAGAACAAAAATGGCAGATAAAAGATCAAATGCATAATAGGATATCCTATCAACAACCCATAACAAAAATAGAGAGACAATTTGAAAAATTAGATAGATTGTATGATCGTTCATTAAAAACAATAAATGTTAAATATGATAAATGGCATCAACATACAGAGTCATTATCAAAACAATTGTTGAGTCTTGGTCCAAAACAAGTACTTGAAAGAGGATATGCGATTCCTTTTGACCGATCTGGAAAAATCATACGTAGAGCAGATCAAATATCTATAGGAGAAGCATTTGAATTAAAGACCGCTAGAGGTAGTCTTGGAGCAAAGAAAACATCAGATATTAATAAATAAAACCAATTAATTTTTATTATGCCAAAAAAGAAAAAGGAAACCTCTTTTGAAAAAGATCTAGAACGTTTAGAAAGCTTGGTCAATAAAATGGAATCTGGAGATGCAACTCTAGAACAGAGTTTAGTATGGTTTGAGGAGGGAATGGGCCTAATAAGGTCTTGCCAGGCTCAATTGAATAATGCTGAACAAAAAGTTCAGGAATTGATTCAAAATAGGGATGGTAAAATTGATATCAAGGATACTAAATGACCTCTCCAAAATCATTTGGTATTTGGGGTAATACTGATAAAGAATCTTTTTGGGAAACATTGCCTGAGATTATTACTTGGTCAAAAAATAATAACCTAAAAGTATATCTAACTAAAAGAATTATTGATCATGAAAATGGTCCAGATATTGATAAAGGTATTATCAGCTCAAAAGATGATATAGAAGGGCTTGATTTCATGCTTGTATTGGGAGGAGACGGTACATTCCTCTCTTTAGCGCGTACAGTAGCACATCGAAATACACCTATATTGGGTATCCATCTAGGGGACCTTGGTTTTCTTGCGAAAGTTACTCTTAAAGATCTTTTTTTTAGACTCAACCAAGTAGCAAAAGGAAATTATGTTCTAGAAAAAAGAATATTTGTTAATGCAACCATAAAGAATAATGGTAAGAAGATCCAACAATTAGCCTTAAATGATTTTGTTATCACAAATAGTCAATCCCATCGTATGCTCAATGCAACTATATATGTCGATAACCATATGGTAGGAAATTATAGATCAGATGGTTTGATCATAGCTACTCCAACTGGATCCACAGCCTATTCTTTATCAGCAGGTGGCCCAATTGTAACTCCAAAGGTAGACTCACTGATCATAACACCTACTGCAGCCCATACTCTTACATCACGACCTTTAGTAATTCCTGCGGATTCAAAGATCACATTAAGTTTTCCCAATTTCAATGATTCAATCCAGTTTATTGCAGATGGTCAGATACATGAATATCTTGATCCATCTTGTGAGATAGATATTGGGAGTTCAGATTATAGTGTAAAATTGATCGATTTTAAAGATACCGATTATTTTGAAACGTTACGAAAGAAGATGGGTTGGGGTAAGAGAGGAGAGCAGTAGATTATTAACTTTAGCTGTGTTCATAACTGTCATATGCTAAGCTATGATATCTGGCTAAACGGCATGTGCTCTTTTTTTTGGAATTCAGGTCTCTTTACATAATTATTATTTATGTTATTTTGTTTTTGACCACGTAATAATGCACATTCCCATCCATCGCGATTAACAAATGTTGTTGTTGGAATGTATCTAAGCGTCAGTCCAATACGCCATTGACTAGAAATATTCGCATTTGATCCATGAATTATAAATGGATTATGTATGGATATATCACCAGGCGAGAGCTCAATGTCTATAGATGATGTTTCATCTATATCATCAGGATGAATGGCCAGGTCAAGTACATAATCCCTAGTATCTAATTTTATCATTTCTGAGGGTTTTAATAGTCTCTTGTTATGTGTACCCGGGATTACTCTCATACATGCATTCTTTTTATTTGAATGGGTTCCAGCAAGCCAGACAGATACGACATCCATAGGCTCAAGCGGCCAATAGGAACCATCTTGATGCCATCCAACCGGTTGCCCGCTTAAAGGTTTTTTTGCTATATAATGCGCTCCAAACAGAGCAATATTTGGTCCAATGATCGTTTCCACTATATCTAGTATAGTTTTTTGATCTAGAATATGATGTATGAATGGATCATGTATTAGCATATTATGGTGAAACGCTTCTGGTCTGGTATTTGGATATTTTCTACTCAGCCAGTGTACGTGATTCTCAATTTCTTTTGCGAGTTCTGGACTTATAACATTTTTTATTATTGCATATCCATCACGTTTGTATTGTTTTTTAATTTTTTGTTTGATCATATTAAGTCTTATGACTTAAGAATTTTATGTTGTCGTAACATACAATCATTCATTACAACAAGCATGCCGTGCTCTTCAGCTTTTTGTGCAGCCTCCTTATGTATGACAGAATCTTGCATCCAGATAGCTTTTGCTCTTATAGCTATTGCTGAATCAACGATTGAAGGAACAAATTCACTGCGTCTGAAAATATCAATTACATCAATAGGTTTTTTTATTGATTCAAGTTTTGGATAACAAACCATCCCTGCTATTTCCTTATGGCCAGGATTTACAGGGATTATATCATATCCGTTCTGTTTCATGTATATAGAGACGTAATGACTCGGTCTTTCTGTATTAGGACTAAATCCCACAACGGCGACCGTTTTCATTTCAAATATCTTTTTTATTGTATTAATACTATTCACTTTTAAAAATATTTGATATCACGTAACCTGCAATATTCGGATTCTCTTTTAATCTGCGCACTGAATAATCAAACCAATCAGGCCCAAATGGAACATATACTCTTACTTTATATCCACTTTCTAATAAAGTTTCTAATCGGCCTTCCATAGGTACACCAAATAAAACTTGGAATTCAAAAAGATGTGAAGGGATATTCTCGCTTTGTACCCACTCTATCAATCTATTTATAAGTTCCTGATCATGAGTAGCATATCCGCAAAAGGCTCCTCGCTTAGCCATTGTTTTTGCTAGTAGTAGGAAATTATTCCTAATGTCTTCACGTTCTTGATATGCAATAGTACTTGATTCTTTATATATCCCTTTACAAATACGTGAGTTAAATTGTTCATCTCCTAATATTTCTATATCATTTTGGCTTCTAAAAAGATAGGCTTGTATTGCAACTCCAACATTATTATAGAATTTTTTGCATTGTTTTAATATTTCAAATGTTTGGTCTGTATACTTTGAACTTTCCATATCAATTCTCAAAAAATTTCCAAATTCCTGTGCTTTTTTAGTAATTCTGGTCATGTTAGTAATAGCTTCAGTTTCTGAGACGCTCAAACCAATATGGGTTGGCTTAACTGATAGAGTGCATTCTAATGAATTTTCCTCGATCTGTTCATATAAATTGCAATACTCAGATGTAATTTGTCGTGCCTTTTGCTTGTTTATAATATGTTCTCCAAGTATATCTAATGTGGCAACAAAACCCTTATGATTGAGTTGTCTTATCTGTTTTAATGCATCGTCACTATTCTCACCTGCAACGTATGGTTTAGCAAATGGTTTAGCAAACCATCTAGGCAGTAGAGGTAGAGAATTGGTAATAATAGAATTAATAAATGACATCCAAAAAATTAGACCGAACTTAATTCTACAACCAACGAGTTTTCTTGTATTTACTTCGTGATTGAAATATGTGTTTTAAAATGAAGTTTAAATTGACTAAACAAAATATCACGGACTAAATTTGAAGTCTGTTTACCCCCTTCATAAATAGAATATATGTATAGAGATTTCGGAACTGTTTTTTTTACTAGTGTCGTGGCTATCATTTTTGTGATAGTTCCATTGGTCATAGCCTGGCTTGTCGCACCCTCAAATAAAACTAAGGAAAAACTTGAGACTTATGAATGTGGAGAAGTAGTTGAAGGTTCTGCATGGCTACAATTCAACATTCGCTTTTATGTCATAGCTCTAATATTTCTTATCTTTGATGTAGAAGTTGTATTCCTATTCCCTTGGGCAGTTGTTTTCAAAGATTTAGGTCTTCTTGCTTTGATCGAGATGGGAATATTTTTATTGATATTAGTAGTTGGACTAGCATATGTATGGGTTAAGTCTGACTTGGATTGGGTTAAAAGAAAGGTCCGCTATGGATCTGGTAGATATTCAAAAATTGCAATGGATCAGGAAAACTAAATGGGTTTACTAACAAATAAATTTCAAGAAGATAATGTAATTGTTGAGAAACTTGAAAAACTACTTAACTGGAGTCGTAGTACGAGTCCTTGGTTCTTCCAGTTTGGTACCGCCTGTTGTGCTATTGAAATGATGGCCGCTGCTGCACCAAGACATGATATAAAAAGGATTGGCTTTATTCCTAGGTCATCGCCTAGGCAAGCAGATGTGATGATAGTTGCTGGTACTGTTACAATGAAAATGGCAATCCGAGTCAAGAAGCTCTATGAACAGATGGCAGATCCAAAATACGTTGTTGCCATGGGTTCATGCGCTACGAGTGGTGGACCATATTGGCAACATGGTTATCATGTGCTTAAGGGTGTGGACATAGTTATCCCAGTCGATGTATACGTACCAGGTTGTCCACCAAGACCTGAATCTTTAATTGAAGGACTTTTAAAGCTGGAAGAGCAGATACTTGAAGACCGACCACTAACACGTAAAATGGTATGAGTTCAGACAAAGAGAAACTTATAGCAGAGTTGGTCAATAAAGGCCTTGATGGAGACATGGACTCTGTTAATGCATGTGACGACAAGATCATACGTGCAAAGGCAAAGGCAATGATCATGAAGGTTAAGAAAGGAACTCTGGACCGCCCTGAAATGCCATTAGTGGTGTCAGATACCCCAACTAATGATCATAAAGAAGAAAATGTGCAAGATAATGTTGAAGACTCTTTTCAAAAAATAAAAAAAATGATTGCAGATAAATTCCCTGATTCTCTGATCGAGCATGACAAAGGTGACCATATTCAGGTTAAACCTGAGCAATGGAGTGATATAGCTACATGGCTTAAGTCAGAACCTTCACTTTTATTTGATTCTCTCCAATGCCAAATGGGTATAGATATTGGAGATGACATGTTAGAATCAAGGTACAATCTTCATTCAATGGAATTGGATCATTATATTGAAATAAGAATAGCGGTTCATAGGTCTGATCCTAAAATACCATCTGTTGAACAAATATGGAGAATTGCGGATTGGTTTGAAAGAGAGACCTATGACATGCTAGGTATTGAATATACTGGGCATAGAGATCTAAGAAGGATATTATTGCCAGATGATTGGGAAGGCTGGCCTTTGCGGAAAGATTATCAGGTGCAAGAAACATATCATGGGATTGTTGTACCAAAAATGAAGGAAGGATGGGAGTAGTACACGGCGAAGAAATGGTCCTCAACATTGGGCCTCAACATCCTGCGACGCATGGAGTTTTACGCCTTCAGGTCAGGACGGATGGTGAAGTTGTTTCACAGATCACTCCATATATGGGGTATTTGCATAGATGCTTCGAAAAACATTCTGAAAATGTTACATATGAACAGGTAATCCCATTTACTGATCGCTGTGATTATTTATCATCAATGTCCATGAACTTTGGGTATGTAGTAGCGATGGAAAGATTGATGGAGATCAAGGTAAATGATAGAGTTGAGCATATCAGAGTCGTCATGGCAGAATTGCAACGGATTGCTAGCCACCTTTTATGTACGGGAGTATTTGGATTAGATCTAGGTGCATTCACCCCTTTTTTATGGGCTCTAAGGGACAGAGAAAGAATACTTGATCTATTTGAATTGACCTGTGGTGCGCGACTTTTATACAACTATATGTGGGTTGGCGGTTTAAGCCATGATATACCTGTAGGGTTTGTAGAATCAACTTTTGAATTTCTTGATTATTTTGAGCCAAAGGTCGATGAATTAGAGAATATACTAGCGCACAATAAAATACTGGTTGAACGCTCTGCTGATATTGGGGTAATGCCAAAAGATGTGGCTATTAGCTATGGAGTTACAGGTCCAAATTTAAGAGCGTCTGGGGTTAAATGGGACCTACGAAAGAATGATCCATATTCGATCTATGATAGATTCGAATTTGACGTTCCAATCGGTGAAGGTCAAAAGGGTACGGTTGGAGACTGTTGGGATCGATTTTATGTAAGGATCATTGAAATAAGGGAAAGCGTCAAAATAATTAGACAAGCGCTAGCAAGTATGCCAAAAGAAGGCGACGTTCATCAATCACTTCCAAAAAAAATACGACCACCAAAAGGATCAGTGTATGCAAGAACTGAAACACCAAGAGGTGATCTAGGTTATTATATTGAAAGCGATGGTAGTCCAATCCCCTATAGGGTGAAGATGCGTTCTCCTGCATTTACAGCCCTTTCAGTTCTAGATGAGATCGGTGCTGGTTGGTTACTATCTGATGTACTTGCCATCTTAGGCAGTCTCGATATTGTTCTTGGAGAGATTGACAGGTGACAGTTGATTTCATTTTTGATGGTCTGAACCAATTATTTCCAGCAGTGGCTGGAAATGATTTCTTTCTAATTATAGCTATGCTTCTTCCTGTAGCAGCTTTACTAGGATTTATCACTATTTATGGATTTGGAGTTATTTATTCTGAAATAAAAGTTTCATCATTTATTCAAGATAAAACTGGTCCAATGGGACAAGGTCCAGGTTTACATGCCGGGAAATGGGGGCTTTTGCAGCCTGTAGCAGATGGAATAAAACTTTTTATTAAAGAGGATATCATTCCTGCAAGTGCTGATAAACCATTATTTATTTTAGCTCCTTTTCTAATATTTATTGGTGCGCTTACTGCATTTATTGCAGTACCATTTGGAGAGAAGATCATAATTGTTGATATGAATATTGGTATTTTTTATATCATTGGGGTAGGTAGTTTAGCTGTAATTGCATTGATTTTAGCAGGTTGGTCATCAAATAATAAGTGGGCGCTCTTTGGGGGTATGAGGTCAGCTGCACAAATTATTAGTTATGAAATACCAGCTGGAATATCATTAGTAGTAGTTATCATGTTAGCAAGTTCATTGAATATGCAAGAGATCATCGCATATCAGGAAGGTGGATTATTTAATTGGATCATTTTTGATAATCCATTTATGCCTATAGTGTTTGTTATTTTTTTTATAAGTGCTCTTGCCGAAACAAATAGAACGCCTTTTGATTTGCCTGAATCGGAGTCAGAGTTAGTAGCAGGTTTTGTTACTGAGTATTCTGGAACTCGTTATGCGATCTTTTTTCTCAGTGAGTACGCAAATATGTTTGTGATAAGTGCTGTCGCTGCTACAGCATTTCTTGGAGGATGGCAGAGTCCTTTTGAAAATTTTCTTAATACACCAGCATGGAGCGTTTTTTGGATGATTAGCAAAACATTTTTCCTGATTTTTGTTATGATATGGGTACGTTGGACAGTTCCAAGATTACGTGTAGATCAGCTTATGCATTTGTGCTGGAAGGTTTTTATACCCATAGGTTTATTTAATGTTTTTGCTGTTGCAATATGGATAGTAGTTATAGGATGAGATCATGATAAAGTACTTTACAGATATTTTTACCGCAATTTCAACAATCACGGGAGGAATGCTTATCACATTGAACCATCTTATCCGTGCAAAGAAGGGAATCGCTACATTGCAGTATCCTGAAGAAAGATGGCCACGCCCGGAAAGGAATATTGGTTTTAACTCTGAAAGTTATAATGTGATAAGGTCACGGCTTCATGTTGATATGGATGATTGCATCGGATGTCTTAAATGCGAAAGAGCCTGTCCAGTTGATTGCATAAAGATTGAAACGGAAAAATCACCTGATAGAGGAAATGACATTAAGGACATTAATCATATAGGTATTACTACAAATGGCACAAAAAAAGCACTTGTCGTTACAAGGTTTGATATAGATATGACTGAGTGCTGTTATTGTAATCTATGTACATATCCATGCCCTGAAGAATGTATCTTCATGACTGGAGGCCCAAATGGTAAAAAACACCCTATAGACTATGAGTTTTCCGAACCGGATCGAAGCGATCTTATTTATAGGTTTGCAAAGCCAGGTACTAAAGAAGGCATGGAAAATATTTTAAATGAGAAGAGTAAAGTCGAGGCCTAGGCCAAATGGCTGAAATATTATTCTGGTTCATAGCCTTATTGACTGTTCTATCTGCAGCAATGGTAGTGCTTAATAACCAGTTATTATATTCTGCTATAGCACTATTATTCACACTTTTTGGCGTTGCAGGGCTATATATATATCTCTGGGCAGATTTCATAGCCGGGGTACAGCTTCTGGTATATATTGGTGGTATAAATGTCCTTATTATTTTTGGTATTATGCTTACCAACCGGATATCATCTGTAAGATTATCTCAAACTAATATCCAACAAGGAATTGGCGGGGTAGTTGCACTTTGGCTTTTAATATTAATATCCATGGTTATATCAAAAACGCCATGGTACCAGGTCACATCTGCTGAGCCATCTAGTACTGTTAGGGAGGTAGGCACTCTCTTAATGACAAAATATTTGCTTCCATTTGAGGCCATATCACTACTTTTATTAGGCGCATTGATCGGAGCAGCATTATTATCAAGGGAAGCAAGCTAGTGGATCAACTTAATAATTATCTTTTTATAGCTGCGATCTTATTCTCTTTTGGTGTTTTTGGCGTAATGACAAGACGTAATGGTATTGCGGTATTGATGGGCGTTGAATTGATTCTAAATGCCGCAAATTTAAATTTTATTGCTTTTTCACGTTTTGGGGGCATGAATCTTGATGGCCATATTTTCGGACTTATTGTAATTGTCCTTGCAGCTGCAGAAGCTGCAGTAGCATTAGCGATTGTGATCAATATATATAATAACCTTAATACCATTAATGTAGATGAAGCGTCTACAATGAAAGAATGATGGAACATATTTTTATAAATTATTCATTATTTATCCTATTTCTACCTCTAGTAGCCTTTGTCATTCAGATCTTTTTTGGAAAACGTTTGCCACGTGATGGTGATTGGGTATCTATTGGAGCTATATCTATTACTTTGATCTTAGCTATTACTATGTTTGTTGAAATGCTTGTGGATTATGATCCAGAGTTTAGTAAAGAGGCATCTTTTGTATGGCTAGATATGGGCGCTTTCAATATTAGGCTAGGTTTTCTTGTTGACAATATCACTATCATCATGCTTTTGGTTGTTGCACTCATATCAACCTGTACTCATGTTTTTTCTACACAATATCTTAAAGGGGATATTCGATATTCGCGTTATTTTGGTTATCTAGGTCTATTCACCTTTTCAATGAATGGTATAGTCTTAGCGAATAACCTTATGTCTATGTATATGTTTTGGGAATTGGTTGGAGTCAGCAGCTATCTATTGATAGGACATTGGTTTGAAAAGGATTCTGCTGCAAATGCAAGTAAGAAAGCTTTCCTCACAAATAGGGTAGGAGACATTGGGTTTTTTATAGGTATTATGCTTATATATAGTGCAGTTGGGTCCTTTGCTTTTACTGATGTATTTGATGGGGTTGCATCTGGAATGATCGCAGGCACAACGTTAACTTTTGCTGGAGTTGGATTGTTTATGGGTGCCATGGGTAAATCATCACAGTTTCCGCTACATATATGGTTACCTGATGCGATGGAAGGACCAACGCCCGTATCCGCATTAATGCACGCTGCAACTATGGTAGCAGCAGGTGTTTATTTATCTGTTAGAATTTTTCCAATTCTTACACCAGATGCTTTATTGGTAGTTGCATATGTTGGTGGATTTACAGCCTTATTTGCAGCCTCTATCGCAATAACTCAAACAGATATTAAAAAAGTATTAGCCTATTCCACCGTCAGTCAACTAGGATATATGATACTAGCAGTGGGAACGGGAGTTTACATTGCCGCATTTTTTCATTTATTGACACATGCTATGTTCAAAGCTAATCTATTTTATGGATCTGGATCGGTCATTCATTCAATGCATCATGCCCTTCATGAAAAGCATGACCATGAAACAGACCCCCAGGATATGCGAAATATGGGAGGATTTAAAGATAGAATGCCAGTTACCTATTGGTCCATGCTTATCAGTACAATGGCAATAGCCGGTGTTCCACTTTTTTCAGGTTTCCTTTCAAAAGATGCTATACTAGCTGGTACGCTCTCTTTTGCACAGCATCATCCAGGACATTTTTTATTACCGATATTTGGATTTGGAGCAGCTGCTATGACAGCATTCTATATGTTCAGGATGATGTTTCTGACCTTTCATGGTGAAGCAAATATGCCAGATATCATTGATGATATCCATGAATCGCCAAAAGAAATGACAGGACCAATTGTTCTATTAGGTGCTTTAAGCATATTTATCTGGTACACTTTGCCATATTTTAATCCCATGTCTACCCATGGATGGTTTACCGATCTTGTTGTGCCAAAAGATGCTGTTGTGCCTGGAAATCTTTCAGCTAATGAAATAGAAGAAGGTGCCCATCATGCTCATCATCTGGCCATGTATATTTCTATAGCTGTTGCAACATTTGGAATTTTGCTATCATGGGCTACTTATATCAAAAAAGCAATCTCTGCTGATCAATGGTCAACTCGCTCAGGTTTTTTATACGACTGGAGTCTAAATAAATATTATTTTGATGAAAATTATGATAGATACATATACCAACCTACCTTGAGACTGGCTGATAAAGTTGCATGGATAGATTGGGAACTCTATGATAAATATTTTATTAATGGTTTTGGCCGTTTTACAAATTGGGCTAGTAAGGTTACGGGAAAATTTGATTATGATGTAATTGATCAATTACTGGTTGATGGAACGGGTAGGATCTCAAATTTGATTGGTAGGAAGTTTAAAAGTGTACAGACCGGAAAACTTCAAAATTATGTGCTGTATGTTGCAGCAGGGGTAATCATATTAATGGTTATTCAGTCATTTTAATACAAATGTGTGAGTAGAGGAGAAGATGGAATATATTCTCAGTTGGCTAATTTGGCTTCCCGTCATTGGGATGGTTGCCATTGCATTTATACCGCGGGATAAAGAGGATCTAATTAAACAGGCCGCTGCTGTAACAACGGGCGTTCAATTTTTCCTGACCCTTGTGCTATGGAATAATTTTGATTCCCAAGATGGTTCCATGCAGTTCAAACAATGGGCTGAATGGATTCCTTCATTTAACATATCATACTATCTTGGTGTTGATGGGTTGAGCTTGCCTATGGTTATCCTTACAGGCATGCTTTTTTTCATAGGTGTCTTTGTCAGTTGGAATATAAAAAAGGCAGTCAAAGGATATTTTGCACTGTTTTTATTGCTTAATACAGGAGTAATGGGTGTTTTCTTATCTTTAGATTTTTTCCTTTTTTATATCTTTTGGGAAGTAATGCTTCTGCCTATGTATTTCTTGATTGGTATGTGGGGTGGTCCCCAGAGGGAATATGCTGCTATTAAATTTTTCCTTTATACTCTATTTGGATCTGTATTAATGCTGGTTGGCATATTAGGTCTTTATTTCTCTTGTGGTAATACATTTGACATCCTTGAGCTTACTAGAGTAGCTCCCGAAGCTCTTGGCAATTTAATGTGGTGGGGTATGAGTGCAATAAAAGTGATATGGGTATTATTATTCATTGGTTTTGCTATAAAAGTTCCTGTTTTCCCTTTCCATACTTGGTTACCTCTTGCCCATGTAGAGGCACCAACTGCTATCTCAGTATTATTAGCAGGTATATTGCTAAAACTTGGTGTCTATGGGATTATTAGAGTTAATTATGGGTTAATGCCAGATGGAGTTTATTGGTTCTCATATGCATTAGCACTGTTAGGTCTTATTAATGTCGTTTGGGGTGGCCTTTGTGCATTAGCTCAAACAGATTTGAAAAAACTAGTAGCCTACTCTAGTGTAAACCATATGGGTTACTCATTGATTGGAATGGCAGCAGTAGTGGCAGCTGGTGAAGCGCACGGGGCTAACCTAAAAGCTGCGCAGGCAGGTATGGGCGGCGCAGTATTCCAAATGTTCAATCACGGAACAATTTCTGCGATGCTCTTTATACTTGTAGGCGTTATATATGAAAGAGCGCATCATCGAGAAATTGAAGGTTTTGGTGGTCTTGCTAGCCAAATGCCTATATATACTGGTATTACAGCTGTAGCTTTTTTTGCGGGACTAGGCTTGCCTGGGCTTTCCGGATTTATTAGTGAGGCAATGTGTTTTATCGGAGCATTCCCCGTTTATAAGACAATTGTGATAGCATCTACGATTGGTATACTGCTTAATGCAGCTTATTTCCTATGGGCATTCCAACGAATATTCTTTGGAGAGTTGAATGAGAAATACAACGACCTTCCTGAGATCAATCGTCTTGAATTATTTACGGTTATACCTCTATTGATCATAACACTTTTCTTTGGTATTTATCCTGCTCCCTATCTAGATATTATCTCTAGTACAATGGATACTATCATTGAACATGTGGTCTCCATGGCAACATATGCAAGTATGTAAATAATAGAAGAATGAATAATCTTCAAAGTCTATCCTTTTTTTACCCTGAGCTGTTACTAACGGTGGTCATACTAGTTGCCATCATATACGATCTTTTGATTGACAGGACTGAATCTGGTAAGGTTGCATGGGTATTGGTCTTTGGATTGTTGTTAGTAGCTATGGCTATTTGGTTGCAAGATAGCAGCAAGGTAACAACCCTTTTTACAAACGCTGTAGTCTTAGACCCTTTCGCTACTTTTTTTAAGCTGATTATAATATTGGCAACTATTTTTGTATCAATAGTAAGTCTATATTCAGGTGAGTTAGAAAGTTATAGGAAAGGCGAATATTTTACCTTGCTGGGAATTACTACTTTTGGACTTTTTATCATGGTATCCTCTATCGATCTGATTATGGTTTATGTATCGATCGAGATCGTTTCGATCATGTCCTTTGTCCTGGCAGGTTATTTAAAGAAAAATACGCGTTCAAATGAAGCAGCACTAAAATATGTTGTCTATGGTGCTTTTTCATCTGGGATTATGCTATTTGGTTTAAGTTACATCTACGGCCTAACAGGAAGTACAAATTTCTTTCAAATACAACAGACATTAGCTGCCAGTGGCACTGAATCAAACTCAGCAATACTTATCGCTGTTATCATGGTCTTAGCAGGCTTTGGTTATAAAATTTCTGCTGTCCCATTTCATTTCTGGACACCGGATGTATATGAAGGAGCACCAACTACTATCACAGCATATTTATCAATAGCGCCAAAAGCTGGGGCATTTGCAATGATGATCAGGTTCTTCAATCAAGTATTAGCTGATGGTGGCGCAATGGGAGGGCTTGGTTCCATATCTGCAACAGTTATGCCATGGGCAAGTATATTGAGTCTGCTTGCTATTATTACAATGACCGTAGGTAATATTGTTGCGATCCAACAAAATAATATAAAGCGTATGCTTGCCTATTCAAGTATAGCACATGCCGGATACATGTTACTTGCGATGCCAGTCATGTCAGGCGATAGTATATATGCAATCATGGTTTATCTTGTAATGTATTTATTTATGAATCTAGGTGCATTTTTTGTCGTTATAGCGATAAAAAATAAGACTGATGGTGAAACCTTTGATGATTATAAGGGTTTGGGATGGGAAATGCCCATAGTTGGTATATCTATGACCTTATTTATGGTCTCACTCACAGGTCTCCCTCCAACCGCTGGCTTTATTGGAAAATTCTATATTTTTGCTTCTTTAATTCAGGGAGGGAGCTCTTTTTATTGGTTAGTAGTTATTGGAGGTATTAATAGTGTTATTTCATTATACTATTACCTAAGAGTTGTAAAAGTAATGTATTTTGACGGTGACAGAAAAGAATCCTTATTATTTCCGCCTAAGGTTTTATCAGGAATGCTTTTAGTAACGGCAGTTCCAACATTGATTCTTGGTATTTATTGGGTCCCTATTGCAGAATGGATTCAAAGCTCGCTAGTATTCTTCATTCAAACCATTTGATCAATTAAATTGAACCATATTAACATAAAAAGAGGCCATGATATAAGGGTATCAGGTGTTCCAAACAGGGATGTGATTTCAGCTCCTACATCTAAAACAGTTTCAGTCTTACCAAATTCTTTCAAAAGTGTGAAACCGAAACTAATGGTACAGGAAGGAGACGAAGTAAAAATAGGATCTCCATTATTTTTTGATAAGACCAAACCAGAAGTTAGATGGGCTTCTCCTGCAAGTGGTCATATTACATCGATTCAGTTTGGAGCGAGAAGAGCTATAGAAAAAATAGAGATCACTGTACAAAATAACGATAAAGTTTCATTTCAAACACTCTCTCAAATAGAGTTTGATTCAGCTGACCGGAAAAAAATATTAGACCTGATATTAGAGGCAAGTCTATTCCCTCTGATTCGTCAGCGGCCATTTAATAAGGTAGCAGATCCAAAAGACATTCCCAGGGATATTTTTATTTCTGGTCATAATTCGGCACCATTATCAGTTGATCTTTTAAATCTGATCGAGAATGAAAAGGATATGTTCCAAACAGGGCTTTCAGCATTAAGTAAGCTAACTGAAGGAAATGTTTTTCTAACTCTGGGTAGTCCTATGGAATTTGATAATGTCATAATGCAAACAGTATCTGGTCCTCACCCATCCGGCAATGTTGGCATACAAATTCATCATACTAAACCTTTGAGACCAGGTGATGTTATTTGGTCTGTAAATGCCCAGCATGTGATCACTCTTGGAAAATTATTTCAAACTGGTTCATATGATCCAACAATTATAGTATCTATTGGTGGTTCAGGAGCTACAACTCCAACAACAGTCAAGACAGTTACTGGAGCAAATATTGGCTTACTCATTTCTGAACAGAATATAGAAAGCCCTACTCGTTTGATCTCAGGTGATGTGTTAACTGGCCAAACTGTTGAGCATTCAGGTTTTTTAGGATTTTATGATTCTTCTATTAGCATCATAAATGATAAAGTAAATAGACCATTTTTAGGAATGTTATCTTTTGGAAGTAATAAAACAAAGTATAGTTTGTCTAATACCTTTTTATCCTATGGTGAGCAATCATTTGATTTTACCACATCTCAAAATGGCGAATTGCGTGCCATGGTCCCATTAAATGCATGGGAAAATGTATTGCCAATGGATATTTATCCGAATCCATTATACCGTGCTATTCTAGCCCAAGATATAGAAGAAATGGAAAAACTTGGTATTTGGGAGTGCGATGATGAGGACTTTGCATTATGTTCATTTGCTTGCCCAAGTAAGATAGACGTCGGCAGTGTTATTAGAGATGGCCTTGATCTCATGGAAAAAGAAGGATAACTATGAGACTAATTAGAGACCTATTAGATAAGGCTGCTCCAGTATTTAAAGAGGGTGGAATGTTAGAAAGGTTTTACCCTATATATGAAGCTACAGATACCATACTTTTTAGTACAGATGAAAGGACAGGATCTGGACCGCATATTCGTGATAGTATTGACATAAAACGTGTAATGATCCTAGTGGTCATTTCTCTTATACCATGCTATGTTTTTGGTGCGTTGAATATTGGTTATCAAAAAGCATTGACCTTTGGTTTAAATACCACTTGGTATGAAAATTTGATTGCTGGAGGAATTACCATATTGCCTATAGTAGCAGTTACATTTATTTCAGGTGCTTTCTGGGAACTATTGTTTTCTATTGTAAGAAGGCATCCAGTGTCAGAGGGATTTTTGGTTACATGTGCTTTGATCCCATTAACATTACCTCCCTCAATACCTCTATGGCAAGTTTCAATCGCTACTTCATTTGGTATTGTTATTGGGAAGGAAATATTTGGTGGAGTAGGGATGAATATATTCAATCCTGCCCTTATGGCTAGGGCTTTCCTTTACTTCACTTATCCAGCTCGAATTTCTGGAGATAAAGTATGGGCTATAGCTCCAGATGGATTTTCTGGTCCAACAGCACTTAGTATACCTGCAGGACAAACCAATGTTAATGCTGTCGAATTACTTGATAAAGCAAGCTCTACACTGGCATTTGATTATTCTTGGATGAATATGTTTATGGGATGGATCCCAGGTTCAATAGGTGAGACAAATAAATGGCTGATTTTGATTGGTGCTCTTTTTCTTGTTTTAATAGGTATAACAAGTTGGAGGGTTATGGTAGGGTCAGTTATAGGTATGGTTACCATGGCATTTATCACAAATGTATTATCACCATATTCTACAAATGCGATGCTGACCATCCCTCCCCATTATCATTTAGTCATGGGCAGTTTTCTCTTTGGAACAGTTTTTATGGCAACTGAGCCAGTAACTGGAGCGCATACTGATAAAGGTCGCTGGATCTTTGGATTTTTAGTTGGAGCTTTGACGGTAATTATACGTAGTATCAACCCTGCATATCCAGAAGGTATCATGCTTGCAATACTATTAATGAATGCATTTGCGCCACTTATCGACTATTACGTTGTTCAAAGCAATATCAAAAAAAGAATGATTCGATATGCACAGTAATTCATACACCATCATATTCACATCTATAGTGACCATTATTCTAGGCTTTTTTCTTTCGGTGTTAGCTGGGAGCCTAGGAGCAACACAAAAAGCAAATATAGATAACGATATCAAAAAGAATATTCTTGTATCTCTAGGCTATAAACCAGCCAATAATAATCTTTGGACATCAGATTATATTCAAGAATTATTCGATAATAATATTGATGCTTTTGTAATGGATAAAAATGGAAAAAGAACATTAGAAGATCCAAAATCTATTGATACTGAGAATGACATAGAGAATTTGCCAATATATGTGAATAGAATAGAAGGTCAAATTGATGGCTATTCTATACCTATATCCGGTAAAGGACTTTGGTCAACACTCCTAGGATATTTTGCAATAGAACCTGATGGCTCTACTGCTAAAGGAATCACATTTTATAGTCATAAAGAAACGCCTGGCTTGGGTGGCGAGGTTGATAAAGAATGGTTTCAACATAACTTTATTGGTAAAAAGTTTATAAATGATAATGGTGAACTAGTGGGAATCAAAGTTAAAAAAGGTAAAGCAGATCCAAATAGTCCTTACGAAGTTGATGGGATATCTGGAGCAACTGTAACAAGTAAAGGTCTAGAAATCTTTTTATTAGATGACCTAAGGAAATATGATCCATTTTTCAAAAAGATCAGAAAAGGATAATTTGTTTAATGTCAGTGTTTGATAATAAATCAAAAAAGGCTTTGACAGATCCTCTTATGGCAAATAATCCCATAAGTTTGCAAGTATTAGGCATATGTTCTGCGTTGGCTGTAACTGTCAAATTGGATACAGCTGTCGTTATGACTCTTGCTGTAATTGGAGTTCTCTCTATATCAAATACTATTATTTCTATATTAAGAAATTTAATCCCAGGTAAAGTTCGTATTATAGTTCAGCTATCAGTTATCGCATGCCTTGTGGGTATTACAGATCAGATATTAATGGCTTATATGTATGATATAAGTAAACAGCTCACAGTATTTATTGGACTTATTATAACTAATTGCATTGTTTTAGGTCGTGCTGAAGCTTTCGCTATGCAAAATTCACCTGTTAGATCATTTTTTGATGGGCTGGGAAATGCATTAGGCTATGGGGGTATTTTGATCGCGGTAGCATTTTTTAGAGAATTATTAGGTAGTGGTTCGATCTATGGATATCAGGTTGTGCCAAATTCCCTATATGAAGCAGGTTATGAGAATATGGGGCTCATGGTACTTTCTCCAGGAGCATTTATTATTCTTGGATTGATTGTTTGGGTACAGAGGATCGCAGCTGGTCTTGAAGAGGAATAGGTTATGTTAGAACACTATATAAGTATCTTAACTAAGGCCGTCTTTATAGAAAATATATTGCTCGCATATTTTTTAGGCATGTGTTCTTTCTTAGCTATATCCAAGAAGGTAGAAACATCCATTGGACTTGGATTTGCTGTTATCTTTGTATTGACCATTACAGCTCCAGCAAACTGGATTATCCATAATTATTTATTACAGGCAGGTGCACTAGCCTGGCTGAATCCAGATTATGGTCTTAATGGTGCAAACCCTATAGATCTTTCCTTTTTAAATTATCTTGTTTTTATCGCTGTTATTGCTGCAATGGTACAATTAGTTGAAATGGTTCTAGATCGATTCTCTCCAACATTGTATATTAATCTGGGTATTTTTCTACCATTAATTGCTGTTAATTGTGCTATTCTAGGTGGCTCATTATTTATGGTAGAAAGAGAATATACTTTGATGGAAACTACTGTATATGGTTTCGGATCTGGTATAGGATTTTTTTTAGCGATAGCATCAATGGCTGCCATTCGTCACAGGATTAGGTATTCTAATGTGCCTCCGAGCTTAAGGGGTGTTGGAATTACAATGCTACTAACAGGTCTTGTATCTATCGCATTTATGGCGTTTGCAGGAATTGATTTATAATGGAACAGATTTTCTTAAGTATAACCGTCTTTTCAGGTGTCATATTAATCCTCGTATTACTACTAAATTTTGCTGAGAGCCAATTACTCCCGCAGGGAGATGTTACAATAGAGATCAATGGAGATTCAGAAAAAAGTATTACCACACGCCCAGGCTCAACCTTACTTAGTGCATTAGCAGGGCGATCTGTCTTCCTACCTTCTGCATGTGGAGGAGGAGGTACATGTGCTATGTGTGAGTGTCAGGTACTAGAAGGAGGAGGAGACATACTCCCAACTGAGACCGGGCATATAAATCGTCAAAAAGCAAAAGATAGCTGGCGTCTAGCATGCCAAGTTAAAATAAAAGAGGATTTAAAGATTCATGTACCAGATGAGATCTTTAGTATTCAAAAATGGGAGTGCACAGTTGAATCAAATAATAATGTTGCAACATTTATAAAAGAATTAGTTTTAAATCTGCCAGAAGGTGAAATATTGGATTTTAAAGCTGGTGGATATATACAAATAGATATCCCTGAATATCATGATCTAGGATTTAGTGATTTTTCTATTGAAAATGAATATCATCCTGATTGGGATAAGTATAAGATATGGGACCTAGTTGCAAATAATGATGAACCTGTTTTTAGAGCTTATTCCATGGCAAATCACCCTGCTGAGGGTAATAGAGTAATGTTAAATGTTAGAATTGCGACGCCCCCTCCTCCGCTATGGGACCAAGTACCACCCGGCCTAGCTTCTTCATATATCTTCAACTTATAACCAAGTGATAAGGTTACGATTTCTGGTCCTTATGGTGAATTTTTTATCAAAGAATCAGATAGGGAAATGGTTTATATCGGTGGAGGTGCTGGTATGGCACCAATGAGATCGCATTTATTTCATTTATTCCATACTTTAAAAACAGGCCGAAAAGTATCTTTTTGGTATGGGGCAAGGTCAGTTCGTGAAATGTTCTATG
>CAYOJL010000002.1:0-58060 GCA_964404235.1 uncultured bacterium
CGAAGCCATAAATAAATAAAATATGATGATACATTTCTTCATACCAGACTCCTTAATGATATGAAAATGTAATAAGAATCGCTTGTAAAAACAAAAAACCCCGCAACAAGGCGGGGTTTTTGATTCAACATTTTCTATATATTAGAATGAACAGTCATCGCAAAAATTGAAAAATATTTTCAGTTACTATCCCCAAATACTTTTTTGATCTTACTATATTAAAATGTGTAGCATCTGGTATGATCACCAGATTAGCATCAGGCAAATATTCTGATATTTTCATGGTATGGCCAGGTTTTATTCTCCCATCATTCCCTGCTACAATAACGAGCATAGGATTCTCTATGGATCTAAGATCAGATGATGAAAATGAAGGATAAAGTACTGTTCCATATTCCATCATTAGTTTTTTTGTGTAATCGAATTTTTCTTCTTCCCCAAGTTTTTTATGGGCACGGTCAAAGAGATCTAAGGTTAAACTATTTCTGCCATTTTGATTATCCATAAAACCATTTTCTGTAAGATAATCATGGCCATTCTTTTTGAAATCAATACCATCATGATGATACAAGGAGGCAATTGAGACTCCTTTGATCATTTTATCTTGAAAGAATTTCCCAATGGATAGTACAACAAATCCACCTGCACTATGACCTACAGCATGGAACTGCTCTATACCAATCTCATCGGTCACATTGATAATATCTTCAGCTATTAAATGATAGGAAAAAGGTCGTTCACCAACTGTGGTTCTTCCATGCCCCCTAAGATCAATACCAATTACGTAATATTGCTCTGAAAGCTCTTTTAAGATATCACGATAAACCTCTGTAAAAGCCAATATCCCATGAATGAATACTAAAGGCGGATCATTTTTATTCCCTAGCGTATAGTAGTATTGAGTTATATCACCGGATTCAATTTTATGCATCTCACTATCTCTGATAGGTTTACTGATTTCAGAAGCAATATAACCCGTGCAATTGATAGTCAGAAAAATGGTTAGAAACATTGAATAAAATATTTTCATATCAATATTGAATAATTATTTTTTTATTAATCAATTATAGTTCAGGGTTTATCGTTGAAATAGATACACCCTGGACTATCTTATAGTAATGATTCGGCTTTAGATCCTTAAATATTTCTTTTTCTGAACCTGGCCAATCAATTGAAATGGACCTTACCAATTGATCACTATTGATACCAAATACCACCCTTGTATCATTAGAAGTTAGATAGCTACCTGCGGGATTTACCCAGGCTACCTGTTCACTGGATTCAGTTGATATCATGATCTTACTACCAATGGCCTGCCGATTACAGGTCCTACCCTCAAGTTCAAAACCTATCCAATTATTCTTCGGATCACCCTCATTGATCAATAGCTTGGCTGCTCCATTATTATTTGAGACCATAATATCAATATCACCATCATTATCTATATCACCAAATGCAGATCCTCTGCTCACTGCTTTATGTAATAGATCTCCTCCGATCATTTTAGTTATATCAATGAAAGATCCATTTTTTTGATTGAGATAAACTTGATTATACTGAGCATGACGATAATCTTTATTGAAGAGATCAATATTATCAATGACATGACCATTAGCTACATATATATCAAGCCAACCATCAAGGTCCAGATCTACCAATTTTGTTCCAAATGCAAGAAAATGGATACTTGGTGTTCCAAGTCCGATCTCATTCGTTGCATCCGAAAAAGTACCAGATCCTTGATTAAGATATAACGTATTGGTCTCTCCACTATAATTCGTAACATATATATCTAACCAGCCATCACGATCAATATCTCCAAGATCGACCCCCATACCAGCTTCAGCCAGACCATTGCCATTAAAACCAACTCCCATGAATAATGCACTTTCAGTGAATCTCCCTCTACCATTATTAATGAATAGTAGGTTCATATCTTTATCATTTGCTACATAAATATCCATATCCCCATCATTATCTACGTCTCCTGGTACAACACCCATTCCCCTTAGACGGTACCTGCCTATACCAGATCGATTAGAGCGGTCAATGAACTTACCATTCTTATTGTAATAGAATTTATCTTCAACCCCAAGGAAGATATCAGGGTCGCAATAAGACCTTGCAAATAATTCACCATGCTTTGGGTATTGCAAAGGACTAGTACATTCAGGATTATTATCTATCGAATAGTCAACATAATTAGTGACATATAGATCTAGGAGTCCATCGTTATCACTGTCAAAGAAAGCCGCACTCATACCCATTGAATGATTATCGATCCCAAGGTCTAGGGTTACATCGGTGAAAGTTCCATCACTATTATTCCGATAAAGTATATCCTTACCGAAATTTGTAACATAAAGATCTATATCACCATCATTGTCATAATCTCCGCAGGCACAACCCATGCTATAACTTTTATCGCCCACACCGGCCTCATTTGTGACATCGATCCATTCCAAATTATCATTTCTAAAAAGTCTATTTTCTAAGAGGGCATCCTTATTCCATCCAGGTAAGGGCGATGACTGGGGATAATATGCATCTAGGTCACCATCATTATCATAGTCAAATATGCAAATACCTGAACCCATTGATTCAACATAATAGTATTCTCCAGATCCTCCATGATCATGAATAAAATCCAATGCTCCCTGTTCCGCGATATCCTTGAAAGAAAGCTTCTGACCCCAAGAAAAAGTAATGAGATAGATGTAAATGGCTAGCTTATGCAACTTAATAGAAGATCGCATTAATTATTAATAGTCCTCTGTACCATCAAGTGTACCATCTTTATTATAGTAGGTCCATCTACCCTGCTGTTCACCATTAATAAAATTCCCTTCTTCCTTCTTTTGCCCATTGTCATACCATTCCGTACGCAGACCATGAGGCCTGCCATTAATAAAATGCATTACCGATCTCTTATTTCCATTTGAGTGCCATAATACATGCTTACCTATTGGGGCCTTATTCTTATAGTGGCCTTGTCCTTTTTTATTACCATTTTCATACCACTGTATCCATAGGCCTCCTGGTGTCCCCTCTTCTTTCTTTTGACCATTCTCGTACCAATCTATTCGTGATCCAACTATATCTCCATTCTTGAAATTTGCTTCGGATTTTTTGTTCCCATTGGGGTGCCAAAAAGTATGAATACCCTCTTCTTTATTTTTTACATAATTGCCTTGTGCACTTTTAAGACCGGTCGGGTACCATTTTATCCACTGACCATTAAATTGATCATCAATGAAATGTCCCTCTTCTTTCTTTTGACCATTATCATACCACTCAGTACGTGACCCATTTGCTTTACCATTTTTAAAAGATGCCTTTAATTTTATCTGATCATTATCGTACCATAATTCCCAAACACCCGTAGCTTTACCATTCTTATAGTTTTCTTTACTTTTTATTGTACCATTTTCATACCATTCATGCCATGAACCGTCTTTTTTACCATCTGATACATCTCCATTACTTCTTAAGCTATTATTGCTATATGATGAATAAATCGGTCCATTATATGGTTCATTTTGACCTTTTAAATAATATTTATTATCCCTTTGCACCATTTCATTTTCAAAGTCGATAGGCTCTTTTCCACAATTCAAATGAAAAAGACATAGCAGAGCTACTGATAAAATGATCAATTTTGATCTTATTCTGTTAATCATTGATGATCAAACCTATTTTAAAAGAACCACTTTTTTTGTATCGATAAGATCGCCAGCTTCAATTGTCAAAAAGTATACCCCAGCACTTACAGATCGTCCCGCATCATTTTTTGCATGCCATGTCATTGACCTATGACCAGATTCTTGGTAACCATTGAAAAAGTTGTTTATTACTCTTCCATAAATATCATAAATAATAATAGTAACCTGTGTACTATTTGGTAAATAATAACTAAGTGTGGTAATGGGATTGAACGGATTAGGATAAGTATCATAGACCTTATATGTATTAATGTCCTGGTCTAATGTTGAAAGTATGCTACCACAACTAGTTGTATCCTGATACCCCATATAATTATCCAGACAGGGAGGATAGGGCGAACAAAATTGATTATTGGATATATTAAAATATATAGAATTACTCCAGTCAAGATTGAGATCGCAAATGCTTTCATCAATATTCCCACTTAATTGATTATCACTTATATATAGATATTCAAGATCTAATAGATCATTTATTTCGACAGGTAATTCTCCAGTTAATTGGTTATCATATAAGAATAACTTTTCAAGACCAGTGAGCCCGCCTATACTATTAGGAATAGAGCCAGAAATACTATTACCATATAAGAACAATTGAGTTAAACTCGATAATCCACCTATTGAAGAAGGTATTTGTCCAGTGAGTTCATTATCATATAAATATAGGTATTTCAAATTAACAAGGTTTCCTATCTCTTCTGGAATTTCACCTGTCAATTCATTACCATATAAAAATAAATATTCAAGATTAATTAAATCTCCTATCTCTGGAGGAATATTACCAGTTAGACCGGTATTGCCAAGATTCAAAGAATCGGTATTTTCGATCATATAACAATCGCCCCATAAATCGAACTGCCGTTGAGGTATAGAGGCACAGTTAGAGGTATCTTGGGAATCAATATTATCCATTATACAATCAGGATAAGGCGGACAGAACTGATTTTCAGACATTTTTACTAATGTAGTATTGTTCCAATCCAGATCCATCTCACAAATGTTGCAAGGTAATTCTCCAACAAATTGATTTTCATATATCCAAAAATAATTTAAACTGGCTAGCCTTGTTATCGCAGATGGGATCAGACCAGATAGTTGATTATCATAAAGATATAAATGAGTTAAGTTTATGAGATTCCCTATCTCAGTAGGTAGTGACCCATTGAGCTGATTCTGATTTAAATATAGCTGAGATAAATTAGTTAGATCACCTATTTCAGCAGGTATAGATCCACTAAGATCATTACCATGTAAATAAAGATGCTCTAGATCAGAGAGGTTACCTATCTCTGGTGGAATTTGACCTGATAATTCGTTCATGAACAAACTCAGATATGCTAAACTTGCTAGGTTGCCTATCTCGCTGGGAATCGTACCAACAAGTTGGTTACCATACAATTTCAGGGCAATTAGATTAGTCAGATTTCCAATTCCAGTTGGGATAGTTCCAGTGAGCTCATTATTCTGCAAATATAAATAATTCAAGTTGATAAGATTGCCTATCTCAGTAGGAATAGATCCAGATAAATTATTTGCAGCAAGATCTAAATAAACCAGATTAATAAGATCTCCTATAGCTGGTGGAATCTCTCCATAAATATTTTGTCCAGTAAGATCTAGATGAACGGTACTATCAATAGAATAGCAGTTACTCCATAATTCTACTTCATCTTCATCACAATCTTGACCGATCAGAAAACTCAAAATAATTAAAAACAAATATTTACTTTTAGATCCAAACATCATTATCCGCAGTTAGATTATTGGTCCTCTCGCCTGTATTGACTACTCCTCTTGGTTCTACTAACATGATCTTACACTCTTCCTCAGCAATTGGCTTATGTTGAACTCCTTTTGGAACAACATACATATCACCCTGTTCCAATTCTATTTTTCCATTTCGAAATTCTATCTCCATTCTACCATCAATGACTATAAATACCTCATCAGTATCCTTATGTTCATGCCAGGTGAATTCCCCCTTTATTTTTGCGAGTTTAAATTGATAGTCATTCATCTCTGCAATGACCTTTGGCGACCAATACTCAGAGAACTTTTGAAACTTTTCATTTATATTTATTTTTTTTGTGTTCATTTTTTACTTATTGTTGAATTTAGCCCCTACTGGAGCACGATAGGACTGAAAGGGAATCATAAGAAGATTTTTAATACTGGAATGCTCATAACTTTCCATATGAGTATCAATACCATATACAAGTTCATTCATTATATCTAATTCTTTAACTGTACCAAAAATATGATCCCAGATAGAGAATATATTGCCATAATTACTATCTGTATGAGGTTGAACATAATGATGATGTATCTTATGAAAATTCGGTGTTACAAAAATATAGCTTAAAAATTTATCTAACTTATCTGGAATCTTGATATTTGCATGTGTAAAGTGAGCAAAGAAAACTGAAATGGTCTGATACATCATTACAAGACCAAAGGATGCTCCTGTGATAAAGACAGCTAAAGTAGTAAAGCATAAACGAAAGATATTTTCTCCAGGATGAGCTCTTAACCCGCTAGTTGCATCAACATAGGGATCTGTATGGTGTATCAAATGGAATTTCCACATCCATTTCACAGAATGCTGTATCCAATGAATCAGCCAGGCACCTATTAGATCTAATAATACAAGACCAATAATCACATAAAGCCAGATTGGAAGTTCAAATATATTCAATAAACCAAATTCATGGATCTCATTATAACTAACAGCTGCCATGATACCCATTGCTCCAAATAAATTGACAATAATTGTTATAAGTGTAAATACTATATTGATCCCTGCATGATCAAGTTTTTTATAATTCATTTTAAATAGAGGGATGCCTGACTCTATCAAAAGAAGTAGGGCCAAACCACCTATTAAGAGTCCACTTCTCACCTCTGTAGTTATTTGAGCAAAAAATTGGAGTAATTCATTCATAATTATATAGTGAAGAGTAAAGCTGGCTAAAATAAACTGCAAATAAAATTAGATTCTATATGAATAATCAAGGTCATTTTCAATTTAGTGCAATTGAAATAATCTAACGAAAAAAATCAAGGTAAAATTCCTTGATCGTCACTCAGCTCAAATAATTATTTAATTATAAACAGTTCTATCAATATATCAATAAAACCAAGATTAAAATGAATATTCAAGGTTTACCCTTGCAATAATGGTATTCTTACTTAAACCATTTGTCTCTTTTGATCTGAATTCACCCTGGGCATTCAAACTAAGATCTTCTATGATATTCCAACGTAGACCAGCTTTGAATCCTAGCCAAGACATATCAACCATGCCTGTACCACTTGCAGCGTTTATTCCACTCCTTGCTAATAATCGATTATTTAAAAAAGGATAATTTGCATCAATACCAAAAGTAAGAAAATCTTGTGAACCCCTTTCCCCTGGTCCAGTGCTTAATTCACTAGAGTTTGTTGTGATATTTAACCTTGTTTCTAGAGGTGAGTTATATCGCGTTGATAAGGATATATTGATAACTTGGGTCGAAATGGAGGGATCGACGAAAAATTGAGAACGATCAGTATATTTATCCTCTTTTTCAACAATGACCAACGTTCCACTTAAAGAATGATCCCATAGAAGATTAAAACGATGATTTAAATTGACCATTATATTATTTGTATGTGTTTTCTCTCTATTATCGGTATATGTTGTATCAGTTAATTGCACTATCTCATCAATACCATTATCTCTATTTATAGAACGATAGTTGAAATTCACTGTAGGAAGTCTTGGTCCTGGTACAGCATTAAAACCAAAAGAGAGAGTGTTTTGGGTCTTTATATTCTCGACTGATGTTAATATATCATCATCTTGATGTTTATAGCCAATATTGAACATAAGCCTATTATTAAATAATTTAAATTTGTCACTTATAGACCATTCTCGTTTATTTTTTACAATATATGGATTAGCTAATGAATTGAATTCTGAACCAACTTGACTATACTCAAGTGCTAGATAATTACCATGAAAGTTTGTGATTGCTCTTCCACGATAAGCAAGGGATGGCATGGAGAATATAGCATCCACAAGATCTATGGTACTATTATCACCAAAAGCATTGATATCAATTGGAACCAATGGGGCGAGATTTGAATTAATGATCAGATACTGCTCATAATCTGCTGGGTCTGGAAAGCTACTTAGATCAAAACTAGAAAGTTTATTATCAAGAGAATCATCAATAAGCGTATCTAACTCTGCAAGTGTAAGTGGCCCCCCCCAAATATTATTATTGGTCATGCTAAAGGCGACCTCCCCATCAATCCGCAAACGTTTACTAAAAAGATTTAACCCTAGATCTGAACTGATAACTAGATTATCCTTAGGTCCATTACCAGACCAATCTTTACCTTCTAGTATTTGTGCTCTTGTTCCTAATTCATTGATAGTATATACAATTCCAGAGTCTAGGCCATCAATTGATCCAGTAACATCAGGAGAATAAATTATTTCTGCATTGGATAGTTCTTTATCTACACTATTAGTATCATCCCGGGCTTTCATTAAACTAAATCCCCATTGAAATATATCTCCCCGTCCAATAGCCAATCTTGCAGAGGTTACATTCTGTTGGAAAGTATAGCCAGAGCGACTAAGTGCTATATATTTCCCCCCTAGAATATCCGTATTTATATCATATGAATATGCCATAGAAGGATCTCCTTGTATAGCACGATTTATCTCACCCTGTACAAAATGAAAATTAAACAATCCATATTTCAGATTAAGATCCAATCCTCTGACCCTCTTCCCGTTAATAGTGTATTGAGACATTCTTGGGTTAGAATCTCCCATATTTATATTCAAAATATCTTTAACACCCATACTAAATCCGTAGATATTTCTAGGTTGATAAAGTTGATTCTCTTGACTGGTCATTTTAAGGTTGGTCTTAAAAGTAAGCCATTCAAAAGCTGAACCCTTGAAATCAAGTGTCAATTTATTGATATTTAGTGTCTGGCTATCAACCTGATCCATACTACTACTAGATCTTATTTTCCCTGAATAATTAACCGCTGGGTCTTTAGCAATTGTTATAAAGTCCCAAATTACAGGTTGATTCATACCATCAATGATAAGGTTTACTTTGTGCTCTCCGGGATCGACCTGATCAAGTAAACAACTTACCATATCAGAATCAATGTAAGCCTGATCTGTTACATCCGAACCATCTAATAATAATGTGATAGAATTATGGTCAAGGTTGTTAGCACCAATAAGAGAGACCGCGATCAAAACATTTTCCCCAGATACTTCTGATCTTGGTTCTGGGCTCAGAATCAGAATGCCTGATTGACCAAAAATAAAGTTGGTTATTAAAAAAAGAGTATATATAAGGAAGGAAATATGTCTATAAATCATAAACTTATTGGAATTTTATAATGATCTCTTTGGTATTCCCATTCTCATCTTCAACTTCAAATCTAAATTCTTGCGTAGAGACCTGCATATCAGCCTCTTCAAAACCTTCTAGGTCATCTTGTGTTGTGTTATTTACTTCTAGCGAACCTTCTGGTGTTGATACAGCTGTCTCACCTTGTTGGACTTCAGTTGATTCACCTGTGAGATTATTGGTCACCTCTATCAATCCTTCAATAAGGGTAAAAGAATCACCTGTTGATGGATCTGAATCAATTGCTAGTTCAGTACCTTTCACAGATGCAACAGAAGTAGGAGTGGCTATCACAAACTCTTTACCTTTTTGAGGAGTAACTGCTGCAGCAATCTTACCATATTTGATATCTATAGATTTATTGATCTTAACACCTGAACGTTGGCCTAAAATGGTCATATCAGAGTTACCAAGCATTTTCAATACTGTTTTATCATCAAGGTACATAATTGCAACAAACCCATCTTTACCCGTCCTGATATTATCTTGGTCACTTAAAGGTGAGCCAGGTTTTAGTACCTGTGCAGTATTTAATCCCTTATATAGAATAGAAACATCACCTTTGATCTTTATAGCAATGGCTACTTTAGATGATGCCGATATAAAGGTGACAGCACTTAAAATAATGACAAGTAAATTTTTCATTCTGAGACCTCAATAGAAATAACTTCAATTTGCCTATAGGTCTCATTTCCATCTTCATCTATCGTAGAAATTCCTGTAGATACCATCGACTGTACAGTTGAGAGATCTATACCTTCACCATTCAAAGTAATATTACCATTAGGCGTCATTCCTTCAGCTTGACCACCAGACCCAAATATCCTATCCGCTAGGTCATCTCCCATAAGTGATCGCAATACAATACCAATAGGAGATGTATCATCCAGATCCGTCCCATCGTTATCCGTTGATGTAAAATCTTTTATCTTAAAAGCCATAATATCGCTTAATAATTGTTCAGTACCTACAGTCGTAATGATGTCCTTACGAATCTGCCATACATAAACTTTACCAGGTTCCAGATCACCTCCATCAGTTGGATATTGGAAGGTAGTTATGCCAAACCCAACTTGTTCAAAACCTAATGACTGATCTAACGGTAACCTCGTAACTGATTCAATAGCTTGATCAATAGAAGCATGTTCATCCGATCGAAATTCAGCAACTCTAATAAAATACTGACAACCACTTTCACCCGTAGACGGGTTAATATAGTTACAAGGGTCAGATTCCCATTGGAATACAGGATAGGATGTATAAACTTCATTGATCGTTGTATCTGCCAAGATACCTCCTGGTGAAACTAGCTGAAGAAGTTCGGGATTTGAGATATTTAGAATATCTTCCCTTACAATTTGTTCTCCATTTTCAACTGTAGCAATTACACGAAAGGTATATATCCCATTAGGAAGTTGCCCTGTCTGTACGATCAAACTCATCATTTGTTCAGCTTCAGTAAGGTCCATCTGCTCAGTAATATCTAGATCTATTTCTACTGGGTTACCTTCAGTATCAAATAAAACATCTGTAGAAAGATTTAGATCCATGTTTGTTAGGTGTATTGGAGCCATTAATTGCAAAGGTTGAGTCGTTTCAACTTTTACCAATGTTTCATTGTCAACTCCCAAAGCATCAGAGTCAATAATGATCTCAAATTCAATATCAACTTCAACTGGTTGTGTAGCATCAGAATCCTCTCGACTTAATTCCGCCATGAAAATTGGCATATTAGATTCACCTGTATTTATATCAACCATACTAAGATAATATGTAACATAAGGTGTCCAAGTGACCTGGAACTCTATTTGAGCATATGGTATTGAGATCCAGAAAAATGTTGAGAGTAGTTTTGCTATGATAATTTTTTTATTCATCTTATTCGTGATATAAAAAAACCACTTCAAAAGAAGTGGTTTTTTTATTATTTGGAACCAAGGGTTTAAAGAGGATTAACCTTCTTTGCAACAGGACCTTTGGGCCCTTCACCTACTTCAAATTCAACTTTCTGGTTTTCTGCAAGAGTTTTAAAACCCTCCATGAGGATCTCATTCATATGAACGAAATAATCTTGCTCTCCTTCAACCTGAATAAAGCCATAGCCTTTTGAATTATTGAACCATTTAACGGTTCCTTCTTTTTTATCCGACATTATCTATTTTTCCTTTAAGTAATATTTTTATTTCATTTGCATCAGTGGGCGATGAGAGATTCGAACTCCCGACACCTGCGGTGTAAACGCAGTGCTCTAACCAACTGAGCTAATCGCCCATATATGGGGTCGGGAATATTAATTATTTCTATTGCGAATTATTAGATTTTTTTACTTTCTTAAAAATACCGGGAATTGCGACCTTCAATACATCTTTTATTTCTTTTGCAAAATAAAAAGTAAGATCCTTGGCTACATGGTCTGGAACATCTTCGAGGTCTTTTCGATTATGTTCTGGTAGAATTACTTCTTTGATTCCTGAACGATGTGCAGCTGTTACTTTTTCTTTAACCCCTCCTATAGGTAATACATTACCTCTAAGAGTGATTTCGCCGGTCATTGCTACCTTTTCCTTCACTGGAATACCCTTTAATAGAGACACTAAGGAAGTGATCATACTAACACCAGCAGAAGGTCCATCTTTCGGGATTGCTCCTGCAGGAACATGAACATGTATATCAGAATTTTCATTGAATTCCGGGTCAATGTCAAAATTATTAGCATTTGCTCTGACAAAGGTCAATGCTGCAGTAGCAGATTCTTTCATCACGTCTCCTAATTGACCTGTTAATGTTAATTTACCTTTACCCTTCATTAAAGTGGACTCAACGAATAAAATATCACCACCGGCAGCTGTCCATGCAAGACCAGTTACGACACCTGGTTTTGTGGTCCTTTCTGCCAATTCAGAATGAAATCGAGGAGCACCTAAATATTCACCAACTTTTTTTCTGTTGATCTTGATTTTCTCAATATCTGATTCAACAAGATCTCGTGCAACTTTTCTTAATACATTTGCAACTTCTCGTTCTAGGTTCCTTACACCTGCCTCCCTTGTATAGGATCGAATCAATTCTTTTATAGAGGTAACATCAAACGTGACCTGATTATTTGTGAGACCATTCTCTTCGATTTGTTTTGGAAGTATATGACGTTTTGCAATTTGTATTTTCTCATCCTCGATATATCCCGAAAAATCTAAGATCTCCATTCTATCTCTTAGAGCTGGAGGTATAGCATCCTGGTAATTTGCTGTTGCAATGAACATCACGTTACTTAGATCAAAATCAACTTCTAAATAATGATCACTGAAAGAATGATTTTGTTCAGGATCTAGAACCTCCAATAATGCTGATGATGGATCACCTCTAAAATCTGATCCAAGCTTGTCTATCTCATCAAGCATAAAAACAGGATTATTCTTACCAGCCTTTTTTATACTTTGTATGACTCGACCAGGAAGTGCACCAATATAGGTACGGCGATGTCCACGTATTTCCGCTTCATCTCTTACACCTCCTAAAGATAAACGCACAAATTCGCGTCCCATCGAGCGTGCAATTGATTTTCCTAAAGACGTTTTTCCTACTCCTGGAGGACCACCAAAACATAATATGGGTCCTCGAACTGTACCATTAGGATCTTTCTTCTGTTTAAGATTCCTAACAGCTAAGTATTCAATGATTCTTTCTTTTACCTTTTCAAGACCATAATGGTCTTCATCTAAAATCTTCATTGCCTCTTTAAGATTAATACGGTCTTCTGTACTATCGCTCCATGGAAGATCCACAAGCCAATCGATATAGGTTCTAGAAACATTATATTCTGGAGACTGCGTTGGGATTCTAGACAACCTATCCAACTCTTTCATTGCAACTTTTTCAGATTCTTCTGGCATTTTTGCTGCTTTGATCTTATCCTCTAATTCTTTTAGTTCAACAGTCCCTTCATCTTCTCCAAGTTCTTTTTTAATGGCTTTCATCTGCTCTCGAAGATAATATTCTCTTTGTGTTTTAGTGATCTCATCATGGACCTCTGACTGGATCTCTTCACCTAATTTTATACGTTGTATCTCACGAGAAATAAGATTAAGAGCTTTCTCCATTCGCATTTTGATATCTAATTCTTCAAGAATTTCTTGCTTTTCTTGGTTAGATATAGTGATCACTGAAATCGCACGATCAGTTAGACGATTTGGTTTCTGAATATTTTTTAACATTCCAGAATGCTCTTCAGTTAGATTTGGTGCTACCTTCATAAGATCTTCGAAAGCCTGCCGTAAATTGGTTGTTAAAGCATCAATTTCTAGCTGATCAGTGATAGGTTGATCATCTACAGATTGTACTGCAGCAGTGAAATAAGGTTCATGGTTGGTATATTCTAAGACCTTTACTCTGGAAATTCCTTGAACGATTGCAGATTTACTATTATCTGGCATATCAAAGACCTTAAGAACCTGTGCAAGTGTTCCATAGGCATATAGGTCTGCAGGCTTTGGATCTTCTATGGAGCCATCTTCTTGAGCAACAACTACAATATATCGTTTTTTAGGATCTAGATCATTGATCAGTTTAAGACTACGATCCCTACCAATATATATTGGGATGACCTGTTGAGGAAATAATACAGTATTTCTCAATGGCATTACAGGATACTTATCAGTATCCTTTATATTAAAATTTTCAATCTCTTTTTCTGATAGTTTCTCAGGCATTATTGTCCTCTATATAAAGATAATCAATATTAAAATTACAAGGATTATACCAAAGTATTACATATGATGAATAGTCTTGAATAAAGAATGATATATGACAATATGGCATACTAATTGAATTTCTAATTAAATGAACTCATCTGCATGATATGAACTACGAACTAGCGATCCTGATTTAACTACATCAAAACCCATTTCAATTCCAAGGGTCTTATAATCTAAGAATTCTTTATCATCTACATATCGGGCTACTGGAAGATGATTCTTTGTTGGCTGCAGATATTGTCCTATTGTAAAAAGTTTTACTCCTATTTCAGCAACCTGTTTCATTGTATCAACCACTTCATTAAAGGTCTCGCCAAGCCCAACCATTATACCGGTTTTTGTTCTCAATTTATTATTAACAGATAGCCTAAGTACATCCAAGCTCCTATTCCAATTTGCCTGGCTCCTAACCTGTTTACTTATTCTTTCAACACATTCAACATTATGACTAAAAATCTCTGGATTAGCACTAAAGACTTTTTCAAGAGATGGTCTATGACCTTTAAAATCCGGAGTCAAAACTTCAACGTTACATCCAGGAACATTCTCATGAATCTGATTGATAGTTTCTGCCCAAATAGAAGCTCCATAATCATTTTTTAGATCATCTCTATCTACTGATGTAATGACTACATGTTTAAGGTCCATTTTCTTAACTGCTATAGCAGTCCGATATGGTTCTAATGGGTCATCCCAGGATGGCTTACCAGTTTTCACTGAACAAAAACCACAAGCTCTAGTACAAATATCTCCCAAGATCATTATTGTTGCAGTACGCCTATCCCAACATTCATAAATATTTGGACACCTTGCCTCTTCACAGACAGTATTAAGTTTGTTATGTTGCACAATATTATTAACAAATTGATATCCCTTTGTCATTTGCAACCGTATTTTAGGTTTTCGAGTTTTAGTTAATTCGTTTGTCATTATTTTTTTTGAAATAGATAGATCATATATTTTCGATACCTTCTAAACAAACCGCTATCAAGCAAATCTAATTGTTCCTTTTTTGCAACGATCTTTGGCTTAATTAATTTCTCAATCACTGATGCTGTTTTTGGATAGTTCTTTTGCAATGAATAGGAAGCATAATCAATTGTAGGATCAATAAATCTTTCAAAAAAATATTTACCATAATCCAGAGTTGGCATTGTATTCTCGGTTTGATCATATTTTTCAAGAAGTTCAAAACCATATTTTTTAGCACCGTTTAAATATTTATCCATATCATGTGATGATCTAAGATGTGGACTTTTTGATCCATCTCTAAAATGAATAAAATAATCTGATGCTAAAAGATAGCCTGATTTGCAAAGGGCCTCTCTCGCTTTTTCAAATCCTTTATTAATATTTATATAACATGCGCTTTCACTTTCCAAGACTAGGTCATATTTTTTATTCGGTTGAAATTTTTCAAATTTGCAATGATGAAAATTAACCCCACCATTGAATTTCTCATTAATAGCTTCTTTTTGGAAATCATCAGGAGATAATGTCTCAACTTTGTAGCCTCTATTGATAAGAAATTCCGCATTCCCACCAATACCACAACCAACATCTAAGATGAGATCAACTTGATTAGGGATATAAGAAGCAAGATTTTCTATATATCGAGCCTGAGCATTTTTTATTTCCTCAAGGTTAATAGAATCTATTGCAATGGATTCCGGATCATCCCAAAACCCATAATGTAGATAAGATGATTGAATTGTCTTTGAATATAATTTTAATACATGATCTATTGACATTATCTTATATCACCCAGATCTATATTCTCAAGATAATAACGTACACGTTCCAAAAATTTTGACCCACCTGCTCCATCAATAAGTCTATGATCAAAACCAAGCGTTAGCATCATTATACTTCTTATGGCAATGGAATCACCCTCAACTGTTTCTATAACAACTGGTTGTTTTTTTATCGCGCCAATACCAAGAATACCAACGTTAGGTTGATTGATGATAGGTGTGCCTATTGAAACACCGAACACACCAAAATTTGTTATACTGAATGTAGTGCCTGTTAATTCGTCAGCTTTAATGCTGCCATTCCTTGCCCTAGATGCAATATTATGAACAGAACGGCAAAGTCCTAAGAAATTCTTTTCTTCACAATTTGCCATGTTCGGCACCATTAAACCATTATCTATAGCCACCGCTAAACCTATATTTATATCTCTATGAAAATTTACAGTGGTATCAAATATAGACGAGTTCATCTCGGGGTGATCTTTCAGTGATCTCACTACCGCATCAACTATGAACGGCGTGTAGGTTAAATTGAACCCTTCCCTATCCTTAAATGTCTTTTCTTCTTTGATCACAAAGTCTACAATAGACGTCATATCAACTTCAGTCATAACGTATACATGCGCAGATGTAGCCAAACTATCTTTCATATGCTTTGCAATTAATTTCCTCATATGATGCATTTCTTCGGTCCGCTGTGAAGGGAGATGAGAATCAGGTTTGGAGTCAACAATAGTACTATCATGAGTAGGCGCAGAAATATCAAGATAAGCAAGAATGTCTTTTTTAGTAACTCTCCCTCCTCTTCCACTACCAGAGATCTTTTCAAGTTCATTGAAAGGAATATTTTTATCTGAGGCGATCTTCATTACTATAGGAGAATAGAATTTTTTTTCTTTATTTTCAGTAAATATTGGCTTTGAACTAGGTATTGACTGTTGTTGCTCTGGCTTATTTTCAGATACTTGGGATATATGTTCTGGACCCTCATCTTTTTTTACATTTACTTTACCAACAATACTGCTATTCCCATCTGTATCTATCTTGGCAATAACCTCACCGACTGCTTTTACATCATTTGGCTCAGCTAATATATCCACTAATATTCCTGCAGCAGATGATGGTATCTCTGAATCAACTTTATCGGTACCGATCTCCAATAAGATCTCGTCTAATTCTATAGATTCACCTACTTTCTTTCTCCACTCTAATATGGTTCCTTCATTAATGGACTCTCCCATCTTTGGCATTACAACATCAACAATCATTTAATACTCCAAAAGTTCTTCAATAGCTGATACTATATCCTCGGTCTGAGGAAGCACCTTTTCCTCAAGTAACCAGTTAAATGGGACCGGTGAATCTTTAGCCGCAACTCTTCTAACTGGTCCATCTAATAATTCAAAATATTTATCTGCAATCAAAGCAGAAATTTCTGCACCAGGTCCATTAGTAAGGTTATCTTCATGAATAACAAGAACCTTACTTGTCTTTTCTATAGAGGATTGAATAAGATCAATATCGATTGGATTTAATGTCCTCAGATCTATTATCTCTACATGTCCATTATCTAATCCCAGTGATTGGACAGCTTCAATAGATCTTTGTACCATAGCTCCCCAGGTTATAATTGTAAGCTGGTCTCCTTGACAAACAATTCTTCCCTTACCAAAAGGGAGTATATATTCTTCATCAGGTTCTTCTGTTGCTGCATATCCCTGTCGATAAAGTCCTTTATGCTCCATAAAAAGAACTGGATCATTCATTCTACATGCCATCTTCAGTAGACCCTTCGCATCCGCTGCGGATGAAGGGTAAGCAATATATATCCCTGGCATATGGATGAAATACCCATCAATAGACTGGCTATGACAAAGTCCACCATGTATGTATCCACCCACTGGTACTCTTATGACCATCGGGCATGTCCATGCATTATTTGAACGATATCTAAAGGTTGACACTTCATTTCTTATTTGCATCATAGCTGTCCATAAATAATCTGCAAATTGAATCTCTACAACTGGTTTATAACCTGTGATCGCCATCCCAACAGCAGTACCAATAATTGAAGATTCCGCTAAAGGTGAATTAAAAACCCTTTCATTTCCAAAACTGTTGGACAAACCTTTGGTCGCAGTAAAAACACCTCCCTTTGGATCAGCAATATCTTGACCATAAATGATCATCTTATCATTTCTAGCCATTTCTTCATTCAAGGCGTGGTTGATGGCATCTACAATGACAATTTTATCAGAGATAATATTATAACTAGGTTCATCAATTATTTCATCATTACTATAAATATGATCCAAAGCTGTACTAGGGTTGGGATGTTCTTGATTATCTGCCCACTCTGCATCTTCATCAACTTGGTTCATTACTTTATCCCTGATCTTTTTAAATTCTGAAGCAGAAATAAATTTTGCTTTTAAACATTGATCTTCTAATATTTTTAATGGATCTCTTTTTTTGTCTTCATTAAGTGCTTTTTCTGTCCTGTATTTCCTTTGATCGTCTGAACTAGAGTGCGGTAGAAGACGAACCACATTTGAGATAATGATTGAGGGACCCTTCCCTTTTCTTGCTCGTTCTATAGCCTGGCTAAATGCAAGGTTTGTTTCAAAAAAGTCTGTCCCATCCACATCGTATCTTGACAGATTCTTATATCCTGCTGTCATATTATATACCGAATCAGCTGTTTGTTCAGATTTATGTGTGGAAATAGCATATTCATTGTCTTGAATATGAAATATAACTGGTGCTTTGGCATTACTGGCCCAATTCAATGCTTCATGAAAATCACCTTGACTTGTAGTGCCTTCTCCCGCTGAAACATAGACGACCTCTTTTGTCTTTTCTTTCTTCCGAGCCATAGCACAGCCAACTGCTTGAAGGAATTGCGTACCTGTTGGGCTAGACTGGGTAACGATTCTCAAGTCTTTATGGCCATAATGCTGCGGCATTTGTCTACCACCAGAACTTGGATCATCTGCCTTAGCTAAAAATCCAAGTAGTTGTTCCCGTGCTTTAAGACCCAAGCCAATACAATAAGCACCATCTCGATAATATGGAAAAGACCAATCTTCTCCAGGTATAATTAATACAGCAGCAGCGAGTTGTGCAGCTTCATGGCCTGAAGCTCCTATGTGAAAAAAGCTTTTTCCCTGTTTCAACATTATAAGCATTTTATCGTCCAATTTTCTAGAAAGGGCCATATTCCTATATACATCTAGTATTTGCTTTTTTGTAAAACCGTTTAGTCTTGCCATGCTAATTATTTTTTAATAAATAAATTATTCAACTTTTCTATAACAATTGACTTTACCCTTTCCATATCTTGGGTCTTTCCCAATAATTCTTCCATTGATGTTATGCCACGATCAAAAATGCCGCAAGGAATGATCCCATCATAATAAGATAGATCTGGATTAACATTCAATGCAAACCCATGCATAGTTACCCATCTACTTATAAGCACGCCTTGTGCTGCAATCTTTTCTTGTCCAACCCATACTCCAGTCAATCCTTGAATCCTAGTTGCAATTATGCCGAATTCAAATAGAACGTCAATAGTCAATTGTTCCAGCTTACGCATATACCAACTAACACTTTTTTTGTAATTCGAAAGATCAATGATTGGATATCCTACTAATTGACCTGGGCCATGAAAAGTTATATCACCCCCGCGTTCTATATTAAACACACCTACTGATTTATCTCTCGATTGGAGTAGATGATTCATACTAGCGTTTTTACCTAATGTATATACAGGTTCATGCTCTACAAGGATCAACGTGTCATATATTTCCTTATCAATTCGTTGTTGCTGCATTTTTTTTTGAAGATTCAAAACTTCTTTATAAGATCTTTGACCAAGGTCTTTTATAATGATTTCAGATGCTTGTGTTGCGATCATACTATTATTGATGGATGGCTGATCCAAAAGAATCCAGTGCAGCTTCCATTATTGCCTCTGATAGAGTTGGGTGTGCATGTATGGTCATTGCGATCTCTTCCCAAGTTGTTTCTAAAGCCTTAGCAATTCCTAACTCAGCAATCAATTCAGTGGCCTCTGATCCAACAATATGGGCCCCTAGTAATTCACCATATTTTTCATCAAAGATCAATTTTACAAATCCCGTAGTATCACCAACTGCCATCGCTTTACCACTGGCTTGAAATAGGAATTTACCAACCTTTACTTTATACCCTGATTCTAATGCCTCAGCCTCCGTTAGGCCCAAAGAACCAACCTGTGGTTGACAATAAGTACATCCTGGGATATTAGAATAATCAATGGGTTTTGTTTCTATTCCATTCAAATGTTCTGCAACGACATGGCCCTGAGCAGATGCTACATGCGCCAACCAAGGAGGTCCAGAGACATCTCCTATCGCATAGATATTTGATATATTTGTTTGATTAAATTGATTTATCTTAATAGCGCCTTGCTCAGTTTTAATACCAAGGTCCTCTAAGCCAATATTTTCTATATTACCTGTCACACCAATAGCTAGGAGCGCTAACTCACTTTCTATAAGCTTAGCTTTGCTATTATTTGTGTGCACTTTGACCTTGGTTTTCAGACTTTCAATTTTTGATACTTTGACCCCCTTGGATATTTTGATTCCAGATCTTTTAAAACTTTTTTCTACTTCATTTGAAATTTCTGAATCTTCATTAGGCAAAATATGATCCATCGTTTCTATTAAATGAACCTGCGTTCCAAATTCATTAAAATAGTATGCAAACTCACATCCAATTGCACCTGAACCAATAATAATCATTTTCTTTGGAGGTGATTCTAAGATCATCGCTTCTTTTGAACTAATTATGCGGCTACCATCTAATTCCATATTAGGAAAAGACCTAGGACGTGCTCCAGTTGCGATTACAATATTATTAGCTTCTACAGTTTCTTTCTTATTTCCTTTTTGGACTTCAATTTTATTTTTATTAATGAGCTTCCCAATGCCTTTTATATGTGTGATCTTGTTCTTTTTCATCAAGAATTCGATACCTTTACTTAAGCGACTTGCTACATCACGACTTCTCTTTACATTCTTTTTGAAATTGACCTTCACTTGACCAACAGTTACTCCATAGCTATCAGCATTTTTTATTATATGGTATACTTCAGCATTCTTTAATAGTGCTTTAGTTGGTATACAACCCCAATTAAGGCATACACCCCCTAATTTTTCTTTATCTATGATACATATCTTTTGACCTAATTGAGCAGCTCGTATTGCGGCGACATATCCCCCCGGGCCTCCACCTAGTACTGCAAGGTCAAACTTGATCATTAATCAGGTCGCCTATTGATAATAGACAAGAATTCTGAACGGGTTTCTGCTGATTTCTTGAACTGCCCTGACATTGCACTTGTTGATGCAAAACTATTTTGTTTTTCTACGCCTCTCATTTGCATACACATATGGCGGCCTTCCATTACAACCGCAACACCTTTTGGCCCTAATACAGACTTAATTGCATCTGCAATCTGGTGAGTCAAACGTTCTTGCACTTGCAATCTCCTTGAATACATATCTATAATCCTTGGTATTTTGGAAAGTCCAATAACTTTTCCATTCGGTATATAACCTACATGTGTCTTTCCAAAAAAAGGTAAAAGATGATGCTCGCATAAAGAAAAGAATTCTACATCCCTGACTATAACCATGTCCTTTGCATCTTCATTGAATATCGCCCCATTAATAATCTCATCAATGTTTAGTTTATATCCCCTAGAAAAGAATTCCCAAGAATTGGCAACTCTAGAAGGGGTTTTCAACAATCCCTCACGATCTGGATTCTCACCAATTTCTTTTAACAAATCCTTAGTCAATTTTTTAATGATATCATTATCGCTCATTTATTCAATCCTCATCATAGTGTGCTATTTCAATTTTACCCTTTAAAGCATAGATCACTGCATAAATGATTGGTGTATCTATTAAGGCTACCAATACCTTGAACAGAAATCCATTTTCTAATAACGGCATAAACCGATCCCATCCAATTGCACCTGTGGCACATAGTAGTATTAATACAGTTGCAGTGTCAACAAACTGGCTCACGATGGTTGAACCATTATTCCTGAGCCACAAATGTTTTCCTTTGGTTAGTTTTTTCCAAAAATGAAATACCCTCACATCAATGAACTGAGCAGACAGATAAGCAATCATAGACGCAAACACAGCTAAACCTTGAAGTCCAAAAACCTTTTGAAAAAGATCATCATTTACAGGAGACCATGGCGTACTCGGAACAGCATTTGCAATCAATACAACTATCATTATAAATACACTAGCTATTAAGCCCGATATCACAACTTGGTCGGCTTTTTTTTGTCCATAAAGTTCAGATATTAGATCAGTTGCTAAAAAGGTTATAGGATATGGTAAAATGCCAACAGATATTTCAAAGGTATATATACCAAAAGGGCTCCAAGTGAAAAACTTTTGAAAGATCAAATTGCAACTAACTAATGATGCAATAAAGATCCCTGCCAGTATTAAATAAAATCTTTCCTTGAAATCCATTATTTTCCTGGGCCAAAGTAATCTGTATGGATGGAATGCGTCTCAACAAGCCTTAAACGATATAGGACACCTTGATCTAATTCTTTTGCGATTTGATCCCAAGCCCAAATTAGAATATTTTCTGATGAAGGTTGTCTCCCTTTGAACCATTTAACATCCTCTTCGATCTGTGAATGATCTAAAATATCTACAATCTTAGATTTTACAATTACATTTAGTTTTGTAAGATCAACAAGCCAACCTGAATCAGGGTCGATAGGCCCAGAAACAGATACTTCTAAAACATAATTATGACCATGAGTATTATAATCCTTTCCAAAGACTTCTAGGTTCTTTTCTTCAGACCAGTAATCATTTCCATACTTATGTGATGCACAGAAATGATATTTCTTTGTTATGATGGGGTCATTCAATTTTTTCTCCAATATATATTATTCTAATTTAATATTTGTGCTAAACATCATATAAAAATGATGGTAAAAATTGGCTTTCACATACCAAATAGTTCTTATAAACATAAATCATATACACTAATTTAATTCAATGTTGATTGTCAATAAAATCCAACGTAAGAGTTTTATTAATAATTCATTTAATGTGATTTTCCTATATGTTTAGATAAAATTCTTATTGAATCCTTTATTTCAAATATAAAATGCACGAATCATTACTACCCCATAAATGAAAAGAGAAGACAAAGCAAAAGTAATAGGTGATATACTTGATAAGTTATACCCTGAAACACCGATACCTCTTGATCACTCTAGCGCCTATACATTGCTCGTTGCAGTAATGTTATCTGCACAAACAACAGATAAAAAAGTAAACCAAGTAACCCCTAAATTGTTCAAATTAGCAAAAGTGCCTGAAGCAATGGCAGATCTGGAATTAGAAATAATTAAGGATACAATAAAAGAAATTGGATTGGCACCAACAAAAGCAAAAAACCTGAAAAAAATGGCTGAACAATTACTTGAATCTGGCGGCATGCGTCCAGATTGGGATTTTCTTGAAAGCCTAGCAGGAGTCGGGCACAAAACAGCTAGTGTTGTAATGTCGCAGTGGTATGGAGTTCCTGCATTTCCTGTTGATACCCACATACATAGGCTTGCAGCAAGGTGGGGATTATCAAAAGCCAAGAATGTAGAAATGACGGAACGTGACCTGAAGAGATTATGGCCCGAAGAAGAGTGGAATAAAAGACATCTTCAGATTATATTTTTTGGACGTGAATATTGTAGTGCAAGAAACCATAATTTAAAAGAGTGTCTTATTTGTAATTGGGCTGCTTCGAAAAAAAGAATAATGGAGGAAATGAATTAAAATTTAATCAAATAGATTATTATAAATTTTATCGTAATGTCAATCTTGTGCAGTTATTGATTCAAATCAAGTAATTCAGAGACTAAGTTAGAAATATTCTTTACAAGGCTTGACCTTGTTACAATAATATCACATCCCACAGATCGGAGCTTAGATTGGTCACGATTATTGATCTGGCTCATTGTTCCCACTACTTTTAATCCTCTCCTTTTTAATTCAGATATAAGACCAACGGATGAAAAGACCTTTTCATCCATATCGATTACTGCCATTTGAACCTTTTCAGTAAAGGTGCTTGGGTCTGAATTTTCATCGGAAAATTCCACATCAAATCCTAGGTCTACACATTTAGATGATAGTTTTGAACCTAATTCTAGATCTTTAATAAATAATAAAATTTTTGGCATCATTGGTCCAATTTGGGCACGAAGGACCAATCAAAATCTTTTGTATCTCCCAGATCTTCATAAGCATTTTTAACATTATTTATCTGATCTAACAATTGTTTTACATCAATATCACGATGTATACCAGAAAATAGCTTGAATTTCTCTGTACATTTATTCAAAAGGCTCTTTGCACCATTCATATTCCCATTACCAAGATGAACAAAGCTTACTGCCAATTGAATCAAACCTTGTACAAATTTCCGATCTTCTAAATAATAATCTGACCAAAGATCTTCCCAGGATTCATGCGCTTCAAAATAATCTTTAGATCTATAATGGTTTAATCCTTCCTGGAAAAGAATATCTTTTTTTTCCTCATCATTCACTGATCAACACCTCTTCTTTCATCTTGTAATGCTTACCATCTCTATGAACTGTACAAGCTTGTATAGTAGGATCATGTTCAAAAAACAAGATCCATTCTTCATCTTGCATTTTAGGCAAAAGTGTTTCTTTCTCTTTTATAGTTAAAACAGGTTGAACATCATATGCCATAACCCATGGTATAGATATATGTGCTGCAAGTGGAAAAATATCTGACCCATAGAATAAAGTATGACACCCATCTGATATGACAGGATGTAATAGACCAGCTGTATGACCGTGCGTTAGATAGCAATCAATTCCATTAATAAAAGATTCATTCCCATTAATGGTCTTAATCATTCCATTCTCTGCCAAGACCTTCCAATCATGTTCAATGAAGCTGCCTGAATCTTTTTGACTAGGATGATTTGCCAGTTCCCAATTCTCTTTTGTGACCCAATATTTTGCATTAGGAAATGTTGGGACAATTTTACCATGATCTATCTTTGTGTTACCGCCTGCATGATCAAAATGAAGATGTGTACATATAACATCCGTAATATCATCTGTGCAGAAACCATACTTCCCTAATGAATTCTCAATGTTGAATCGGCTCGTATCAATATTGTATATCTCTCTATATTTTTCTTCCCATTTAGTACCGTTTCCAGTATCAACAAGTATTTTCTTATCATCACTACAAAGTAAAAGAGACCGTGTTACCATTCCAATCCGGTTAAGAGAATCACTTGGAACTTCTCTTTCCCAAATAGGTTTCGGTATGATCCCAAACATAGCGCCACCATCTAAAGCAAACTCAGATGTCTCTATGCTATACAAATTGTAATCACCTATTTTCACGATAATAGTTCCATATATCTTGTTCCTAAAATAGCGAGCTCTTGCTTATTTGCGTTTCTAGACAGATCTCTAATAGCTTCTAAAGTTACCAATTCCTTTGCCTTTTCATTTTGAGTTTTTTCTGCCTGGATGATATTTTCTGCATAATTGATAAATGTCTCTGGTCTAATAATTAATAATCCATGATCATTAATAATATCAATTTCTATTCCATTATTAATTTTTATTTGATCTATCCAATAACTTAATTCGCGTCTGTATCCTCTTATTCGCACATAATCTCCTTTCCAGATTCTATCTATTGCAGTGAACAATTCTATATTGCCCATCTTAATAAACCCATTTCTTATTAAATCTGGGCTTTTATGATTAGGCTCATGAGCATCTTTAAGCTTATGTGATGCCATATTATCAAATAAACATTTTGTAAATACCCAGTTATCCTTTTTTCTTTCTTGAAATTGATAGGCTCTTAATAAGTGATATATAAAAACGCCATTACGTTGAGTATTTTGCAAAGCCAACTCTGCGAGAGCATCTATAGTCGCTCTTGAACTATCTGAAGCTAAGAATATTTTAGCCATAATTGATTCTGAGAGATTCCAATCACCAGATTGACAGGCATCTTCTAAATCTCCTAAAAAGACTGTCTGGCCTATACCTTTTTTAACTGTTCTTTCTAAAACCTCATTATCATCTTTTCTAAATTGAAAGGATATAATATAATCAACTGCAAAATGGAGTAATCTTTTAGATGGCCTATCTTTATCATCACCAATAAAATTCTTTATGGAATTAATGATACAAATTGGATGTAATTCAGAATCATCATTATAAATAACTGAAGCGCTTGCAAAGAGAAGATCATTAATGGTATTGATCAGTTCATCCTCTTTTAGACTGGATGAGACCAGATTATAACAGGCCTGCTTGTCTTTATTAAATAAGGCAGATCTAAACGATTGATCAGCCATAGATCAACTACTTTTTCTTTGTTGGCCCTAGATACATAAAAAACTGCATGGAAAGACCTGTCCCTCTAGAAAATTGAGTGGGCCATTTATTATCTGAATGGGGATAATCTTTATTCTTTGGATCGAACCCACCTCTAAAATCATGAAAATAGCCTGTTTCAAAACCCCATCGATGACCAAATCTTCTGCCTAATAAAAACCCAAATCTTATACTTTGATCATTTCCGGGTCCTGGATTCTCATATCGCCCATCAGGAATTATCATTACTCTAGCTCCGGTCCATCCTATGTTAAAAGGATTTAATTTGTCCTTTCTTTTACTTCCTTTAAACATATAGTATGTGAAATCAAAACTAGAATTTGGAGAATAACTATATGCAAGATTCAACACATCCCATCGTCTATCTTTTTTCATAAGAACACGATTAATATCTATACCAGTTCCTGAAAGAGGAATACCCAACTTAAGACCGATATCAGTATATTGGTTCAATCCATGCCGCCACCAGATCACAGGGATAACATTTTCAGCTGCAAATGAGAAACCCATGTTTGTTTCTCCTTCTACAGGTACCTGAGGCAATACGGGTGGATGAGATGCACATCCAGCTCCCCAAAGAAATATTGCTATAAAGAGAATGATTAGATTCTGAATTCTCATACCAGCGAGGAAAATACAGAAATCTCTAAGAGTTTAAAACCGAAAAGGGGAACCTTATTTCAGGTATATCATTTTTCTACTAAAAACGGCTGGAGGCATTTGATCAATCTGTGCCTGTAAAGTAATAAAATAAATACCTGTTGATCTACCATCTCCATCCCAAGTATAATTATATATCCCAGATGTAATAAATTCTGCTTCAACCAATTTATCATGTATACGACCTGTAGCATCTGTGATATATAGACTAACAACTGCATCTTCTAGAAGATCAAATGAAATTCTGGTCTGACCATTAAATGGATTTGGATAATTTTGATACAGAACAAAAAGTTCAGGCACAAAATTTTGATCGTAATCATCAACAATAATTTCATTAGTGGAACCCATAGTATATGATTCTGAATAATGCCAACTACCACCATCAGGATTCCTACTGATAGCATAGGGTATAGTATCCAAAATTATATATTCAGTATAAAATGAATTCCCCTGACTCGATATCATTAATGATATAATAGATGGCAATTCAATATCATCATTTATTGTAAACGTAGAATCTATAAATTGTAAATCATATCCAATTTTTGGTTTTATTTCCCAAAAATCCTCACCATTATTTTTGATAAAGTATTGATCATAAAAATTTGGGCTACCAGCTAATTCAAGTTCTATTTTTTTTGAATATGGATTCCAGTTGATCTCATTCATCCATAACAAAGACTTATCAATTGATACTTTGATTTGGTCATTCATAGAATCGGAATCTATAGGAACGATATCCCCTTGAATTGTGAATATTACTGGCTCATTAATGATCAAGGGACAGGTTTGGATAAAAACATCACCCATCATAAGATCAACAAATTCCCAGTGATCAGGTATTGGTACAGAAATCCAATTTGAATCTGTTAATCTATGTTCATCCAAATTAATATATTCGTCACCAGACATTATGTAAACCTCATTAGCACTTAATTGGTCGGGGTGAAATAAATATAACTTTAACATTGAACTGTTGTCATCAATCGTTTCTGAACTAATAATCCTAACTGGAGCTATAATTTCAAACATATCTAAAGCTTTAGGATATTCTTTATAAAGAAAATTCCAATGACTGCGGATGTTATTTAATTCTTTTCCAACTTTATCTGACCAAATATTCGGGGTCAGATATAAATGATTCCTATATAATTCCTCATATTCTAAGATATCATTGATTAGTTCTTGGTCATTAATAATATCATTAACTGGGCCAATTATAGCTTCTATTTTTCTTAATAGATCTAATGGGAATAATTCTAACCAATTATGATCAGGTCTTAGTTCAAATCTTAATAATTGTGCTATCGGGTAGAAATCAATAGAAAGGTCATATCGATTTATATTCTTTTCTATATGCATAATTATTAGATCTTGCATAGAACTAATATCTCTATTGTATGATGAAGAATCATAAATCGCAGTACAAGTACCAAAAGGTGGAGTTTCAATATCACTATGGTGGACTCTACTAAAGATGTCTTCAATTTCGATCTTGTATAAATAACGTTCATTTGGTTCACAATCAGTATCGAGATATTGTGATTGATCATTTTGGAGTGTTGACAATAATACAAAATCTTGGCTTCCAAACTTTTGGACAAATATTTTTGTCTGATACACTTTGATAGAATCAGGATAAGACCAGGAAATAAGTAACGAACCCTGACCATCATAGACTGAAAGGTCTATGGGGTAAGATATTAGATCTTTATCTGTTGCTTGAATGAAACAATAGACAAAGATAGCTTTTGCTAGAAATTGTTTTAGTATCCGAATCATAAAGAAAGCAATTAGGCGAGACCTAATTTGGATGAATTATGTTACTAAGGCAAGAAAATCATTAATCAAATGAAACTATTTGATATAGGTAACTTTTTTATAATTCCTTTGTCCATTGTTATATGAAGCAACAAAATATATACCACTAGGTAGGTTATTTGGATTCCATTCAAATTTTTGAATTCTGATATCAGAGATTTGATCAAAAATTGTGGAAATGTAATTACCATTGTATGAGAAAATATCTACTTTAAGATGGGATCTTTGATCTACCGTGATCTCAATATTTAAAGAAGGATTAAATGGGTTTGGGTATGCTTTTATAATAGAATATTTGCTAGGTATAGAATTATTATCATCTAAACCAGACATTGCTTCATATTCTATAGCTGCTGCTGCATTTATTATGCCATATCCATAATCATTATTTGCGCTATCTGACATAGAGGCTGTCATCATCATAGCCTCTCGAATATACATTGCGGTCCAATCAGGTTTCGCTTGAACAATTAATGCAGCTACACCACCAACCAAAGGACATGCAAGTGATGTTCCACTTAATTGTGTATAATTTTCTGTACTATTAGGACTTATACACCAAGTTTGTCTACCTCTAGCACAAACTTCAGGCTTTATCCTACCATCAGCAGTTGGTCCGTGTGAGCTAAAGCTTGTTATCTCTCCACTTGCATTTACTGCTCCAACGGATATGACCGAATCTGCATCTGCAGGAGCAATAATATAGTACCATTCATCATTGCCTGAATTACCTGCTGCTGTTACACAGATCATACCTAATCCAGCAGCAATATCAACACCAATGGTTGTAACTGCTGTATTGCCATCCATATCATCATATTCGTACCAATCCAGATATCCCAAGGAGGTTGTGACCACATCTGCACCATTTTCTTCCCCCCATTCTAGACCGGCAACATAATTATCTTCTTCTTGTTGGACCTCTTGAGAGACATCTTCTGTTTTAGCTAAAAGGAATTCCGAATCGAATGCAATTCCAACCAATTCGCCAGGAGCATTTGCAGCAATTGTAGAAAGTACCGCTGTGCCATGATAATCTTGATTGATATCTTCCTCTTCTTCAGTTTCATTTGCAGTTTCATTATCATCATTGATCACATCCCATTGCGCAACAACATTAATATCAATTAATGCATTATGGGATAGATCAAAACCTGTATCCATTACAAGTATCCTAGTTCCTTCACCTGTAAATCCTTGGTTATGCAATTCATGAACATTTATCTGCTCTGTCTGCTCCAGTGCATAACCATAATCAATATCATCTCTAGAATAAGCACTGAATTCCATATATTCTGTAAGTGGTTTGGACCTGAAACCAAGTACAGGTTCAATTCTATCTATAAAATGTAATTCTATAAGTTTATCAAGGTCTGTTTTAGCACAAAGCAAAGATATAGCATTAAGCCAACGACTCTCATTTTCTATTATTAATCCCATTGAGGCTATCTCATCTTTATAAATAGAAGAGACTGGAGTATCATACCAACTAGCATTATTGAGAATCCCATTTTTAATTCTTCTCTGAACTGTTTTTGAATTCAATGGGATTGGTTGAGACCCTTCTTTATCTATAAAATAGACCCAGACCCTATATTTTTCATTTCTTTTTCCTAACTCGATCTTATTGAGATCTATCTTCTGGGGAAAAACTAATATTGGAAAAATAATTAATAATAAAAATCTCATGCTCAAATACCTAAAATGAGATTTGACAAGTTAATAATATCCATTACATCAATTACACCACTGCCATCTAGATCGCAGAAAAATAATTGAGCATCAGTTGGTTCTCCCCCAAAAAGTATTATATCTGCTAATGATAAAAGATCAAATATATCTGCAACCAAATCCATATTATAATCTCCCATTACACCCATAGGAAAACCAGAGATTGAAAAGTCATCAACAGTAAATCCATCTCCTTCAACAAAATTATCTGAGGTCTGGATAAAACGGAAACCAGATATGGCAGCACCATCATTTAACTGATCTAGATATATAGTTTCTTGAACCCAATCTTCCTGTGTACCATCATATCCGTGCTCACCCAATGGTTGAGCAGGCTGACCTACACCAGGTTCTGTAAAGTCACCCTCAAGACTTACCCAACCCGAATCAATAACAAAAGCTTGGAATCGAACAAAATCCCAGTTTGATTCTATATCCCACTTAGCAGTGAAGTTTATTATTGGATTAGATAAAAAATTAAGATTTACATTATGAACAAATTCTGCGATCGTTTCTTGAGCTTCTTGGTAATCTCCATCAGGACTATCAGATAAGGCAAATGAACCAGTAGCGGCATCATCAGTTAGTCCCCAATCTCCATCCAAAGACCAGTTATCAAGATTATCCTCAAAACCATCATAGAATAGGATCTGTGGCTGGCCAATCAAAAATTCAATAGTATCAGTTCTTGAAATACTATTATCACTATTTATTTCAACTATAATTCCTGAATAACCCCCTTCTAAGGCATCCTCAGATACAATTATAGAAAACGAAAAATCATCAGAATCCCTAGCATCTATTTCACTCATGGTATAGGATTCTGTATCAAATGATATCTGATGATTAATAGGCGCAACATTTATTTCAATATCACCATTAGAATTACTAAGACCACGATTTTGAATAATGAGCTCCATTTCTATTTCTTCACCAGGCATAACAAACTCTTCTGATAATTGATATGAATGGACAACTATATCTGGACCAGAAACAAATGCGAATATTTTATTTGAGTGAAGTTGGGCAATACATAAATCAAGTACTTCATCCTCAGAAGGCCAAAAACCCTGTGATGGTGATCCTACTTCTGGAACGTATGCTATAATGTCCTGGTCACCATAGGTCCAATCCACAGCATCTCCATTCACAGTATAGCCAATTGTTGAAAGCCCAGTACCTACGACATAGCCATTATACCTTGCCATCTCTTCTCCTATTTCTCTCAGCGTTGTTAGATCTGGTTCATCAGGTAATGACCCATCACCCCATGCATGGATATATATATTTGAATAGGTATGATAATGCAAAACATTCTTGAATTCACGGTCAATAATAAAATCGCGAACTGCCTGTGTTTCTGGTTCAGAGAATTCTGATTCACCCCTGTAGGTTGTTGAGCAAGGATTTGGAGAAGACCCCGTGTTATCTGAACCCCAGCCATAACCATAGTTCCGGTTAAGGTCAACACCGCGATTCGTACCATCACCACAACCCGTATCTAATCGATTTTTACGGTGCATCCCTCCACCATCAGGCTCAATATATTCGTTATATATGTAACCATCTGGATTGACAACAGGTATAAACCACATTTCCCTATTATCAATCAAATAAGTTATTTCAGGATCTATTTGGTATGATTCTGCAAGCATCTGTACAAAATAAAATAAGTTCATCATTCCTAAAGGTTCTCTAGCATGAGTTAACGCTGTATATAAAACCTCTGACTCATCCTCGTCGTTACTTGGATTATCTGATACTTTAAAGGCCCATATATCACGTTCTTCAATTGATTGCCCTATAATAATCCTCTCAGATATAATATTCGGGTATGCATTTTGCAATTCGTCAAATCTTGTATTTAATTCATCCCATGTATAATTGCCTTGCATGGAGCCTAGAGGAAAATCACGGGGGATAGCAGAACGATTCCTTGCTCTATAGTGTAAAGTAAGATCTGGTACCAATATTTCAAGATCTATTCCTCTTGATAGCAATTCAATAGTATCATCATCTTTTACAGTTAAATCTATAAATACACCTGGTTTACCCGTTATATGATCTAATGGAATGCCCAAGCTTCCTATTATATTTATGGTCTCAAATGTTGGTTCAAATATCCTTATAGATTGATGAATTTCATTTGGAAAGGATAAATGAAATAAAAAAACACATCCCAATATAAATCTATATCGATTTCTCATTTACCACTCCTTTTTATTAAATAGTGGATTTGATCCAATCTGTTGTAATGGACTTTGGACGTGTAATTGGAATACCCAGAGCACGTTCCCAAACCATCTGAGAAATCATTCCCATCGTACGGGATATGCTAAAGAGGACGGTATAAAAATTAAATTCTTTCAATCCGTAATAATATAATAGAGATCCTGAGGCTGCATCAACATTTGGCCAGGGATTCTTGGCCTTACCATGTTCTTTTAACACCCCAGGTACGACCTTAAATAAAAGATCAACAATACCAAAAACATCATCATCTTTTATATGGTCTTGACCAAATTTTATAAACGCAGAGAATCTAGGGTCAGGGCATCTCAGAACTGCGTGCCCATATCCAGGTATCACTCTTCCATTATTCAAACGAGACCAGCAATATTCTTTTAACTCATCTTTGGAAGGTAGACCTTTAAATTCATCACGAACACTTAAAACAAATTTTAAGCACTCTTGATTTGCAAGTCCATGGAGTGGCCCAGCTAGACCATTTAAACCGGCAGTAACTGAATAGTAGGGATCGGATAGAGCAGATGCAACTGTATGCGATGCAAAAGCACTGACATTGCCCCCCTCATGATCACAGTGTAACATAAAATAGAGTTGCATCAACTTATGAAAGTCACCATTATCATCCGGTAATCCAATCATATGTACAAAGTTACCTGCCCAATCCTTATTAGTATCAGGGTCAATCCTATCACCCTTTTGAAATCTCATCCTGTATATTCCTGCACCTAGGGCAGGTAGTTTAGCAAGTAGGCGAATACCATCTTCTAGTATTGCTTCCCAATACTCACTTTTTGGCATCCCATCATCATATCTTTTGCGAAAAACACTCTCTCCCTGCATAGCAAGAATACCCGTATTGAACATGGTCATCGGATGTGCATCATCTGGCATTTCTTTTAATAGATTCCAAACATAATCAGGAACGTTGAGGTGAGATGAAAATTCATCCTTAAGATCCTTGATCTCCTTATCATCAGGTAATCTACCAGTAAGCAAGAGAAAAAAGACCTCTTCTGGTAATATATGAGTGATTTCAAGTAAAGGAATACCTCTAATAATTAAACCTTTTTCTGGTGAAACAGATGATGTATCACAAACAAATGCTTTGATTCCTCTCATGCCAGAATAAGCTTGGGAAACAGTTACTTCACTGATCGTTTTTTCACCTTCCTTATTAAGGAGGTCTTTTATCTCATTCTGCACCTTTGGAATCTGATTCTGAAGTTCTTTTTTCAGTGAATTCATTATTTTATTCCTCTAAAAATTAAATATGTATATAACTACTTGAATTTAAACATTCAATCTTTTAACTGAATAACTTAATCTAGCAAACGGACAACTAGTCCTGATCTTAGTTTTGGTTCAAACCAAGTTGATTTTGGTGGCATTACTTTACCTTCATCTGAAACTTTTAGAAGATCATCTATCGTGACGGGATAAAGTGAAAAAGCTACTTTAGCATCTAAATGGCATCGACGTTCAAGCTCCTTTAGACCTCTAATACCTCCAACAAAATCAATTCTATTATTTGTCCTAGGGTCATCGATCTTTAAGATTGGTTCCATTATATGATCTTGTAGTATAGAAGCATCAAGCCCTAAAACACTATCGTGACTCATTATCTTATCCTTAGCCTCTAATCTGTACCATTGACTATCAAGGAGCATAGAAAAACAATATCTTCTATTTGGGGTCTCACCTTCTTTCAATTTAGTAACTCTAAATTTCTCTTTAACTAAAGCAACAAAATCCTCTGATGTTAAGCCAGCAAGGTCCTTTACCAAACGATTATATCCTAAGATTTGTACCTCATCATGAGGATAAACAGCACCAAGAAAAAAATCAGAAGAGCTATCCTCATTATTTCGAAGCACTTGTACTCTAGAAGCAGATGCTGCACGATGGTGCCCATCAGCAATATATAGACAAGGTATAGATTCAAAATATGCTTTAATCATTTCAATATGATGAATTTGATCAACTTTCCATAATGAATGGCCTGTATTATCCTCTGCTATAAAATTGATATCTTTTATTTTTACCAATATTTTAGATATCATGGCCTGGAACTCACCATCATTTCTAAATGTTAAAAAAACTGGTCCCGTATTTGCATTTGTGATATCTATATGACACGTCCTATCATCTTCTTTTTCTGGGCGAGTATATTCATGTTTTTTAATCAATGAATTATTGTATTCTTTAACTGAAACTGACCCAATAACTCCCGTTTGAGTATGTCCACCCATTGAGATCCGATAGATATAAAAACTCTCTTCCTTATCATTTAATAATGTCCCATTCTTAATGAATGCATTGAGATTATTAGCAGCATGCTCATGTAACTTTTGTCCTTTCGGTTCATTATCCTTTGAAAAATCGATCTCGGGTTTGATCACTCTTAAAAAAGACATATTATTCTCTTTAGCCATATGTCTGGCCTCATTGGATGATAGGACATCATATGGTGGAGATGAAACTAATTTGGCTTGATCAGGGTGTGGCAGATAGCCACGGAAGGGTTTGATCTTTGACAATATCTTATCTTTTATCTTTGAATAATTCTCGTGCGGATTCTAGATCTTCAATAAAATCAATCTCAAGGCAAGGATATTCGGAAATATCTATGTAATGGACATCTGTCTTTTGTAATAATGGTTGGATCCCTGCTTCAAAATAATCATTCTTACCGCCTGCTTGAATCAGGTCACTTATCGATCTTGTGAAAAGCTCAACAAAGTCTTTAGATAATTTTGCAACACCTATAAACTCGCCAAGACATTGTTCCTCAATAAGATCCTTTCCTATTGCAACTACCTTATTTTGCCCACCATCTATTACTTTGACCTCTTCTTTCCCACATGCTTTTATTTCAACCGCTAAAACTGTTTCATGCTCAGAACTATATACCTTATTTAAGAGATCTTTTGGATATATTACATCGGCATTCATTAATAGATTAATTGAAGTAAGACTTTCTCTTGCTACATGAACCGAATATGCTGTATTTGTCTCAAAATAATGGTGATTGATAACAAAGTTGAAATTGAGGTTTGGAAAAAATTTTCTAACATTTGTCATCAACATTTCACGATGGTATCCAACAACCATTGTAATATCTTGAACACCAAGATCTTCTAAAGCTTCTAGCTGATAATGTATTATTGGCTTACCACTTACTTTTAAAAGGCATTTAGGGATGTCATAGGTGTGTGGATACAGTCTCCTAGATACTCCTGCGGCTAGAATAAATGCTTTCATAATAAAATAAAATTACTGATTTATGAAACTATTCACAGCATTTTCAATATCGGATCTTGCAATATTTTTTAAACAGACCAGAGGCTCTTCAATATTCATACAAACATTTTTTCTACAAGGACTACATTCTACATTTTTATTAATAACTAATGTTTTCAAGCCAATTGGTCCCGTAATTCCACTCATACCAGCGCCAAAAAAAGACACGGTTGGAATATCTAATGATGCGGCAATATGTCCCAGACCACTGTCTGCCGCAAGAGCATAATCACACTGAGAAATAAGTGCAATAGCTTGACGAAAAGAATATTTGCCACAAATAGATCGAATTGAATTATTTGTGCAGATATCAATCAACTCTTCTGCATTTTTAATATCGTTATTTGATCCAAATAACAGATAATCACTTTTTGAATCCTTTATCCATTCTTTTATTAAAAAATTTGGAACTGTCCTAGACGTAGCAACGCTGAAAGGTAAAAGTGCAATCGGATGATCAAGACCTAGCTCAATTATTGTTTTACGTGCCCATAACACTTCTTTTTTTGATAGGTGTATTTTAGGAAAGACCTCAATAGGCCTTTCTGCTCCTAACATATTCAAATATTTATTAGAACGATGTATATTGGGTTCCAATGAATAAAATACATCTGTTAAAAGGATAGACCTCATCTGAGAACGATATCCATAACGTCTTTTAGAACCTGAGAGCCACATTATAAAGGCACTTCTAATTGAATCGGTTAGTGTATAGAATATATCAAACTTTTCAGCTTTTAATTTTAATCCAGCTCTAATTGTACTAATTGGACCTTCTATATCTCGATCGCTAATTGAAATCACTTTATCAATTGATGAATGGTTATCATAAATAGCTGATACCCACTCTTTACAAAAAATAATAATCTCTGCCCTCTCATGTTGGATCCTTAATTGTTGAATAAATGGCAGCGCCATGACCGCATCTCCTATCCAATTAGGGCTGTATACTCCTATTCTCATCTCAATATTCTTCTATTGCATCTACCAGTCGTAAAGAGGCACTACCATCATTATTATATAAGTATTGGTGACATGCATTTTTTCTATTGTCTGACATCTCATCTATATTATCTAAAGCATAGTACACTCTACTCATTAGATTCTCTGGATCAAAGATCTTATAGGTAAAATCAATATTCTCTTGTCTTTTTATATCCATTTTTTTCCAAAAACGCCGGCTTAATATTCTATGTTTTAATTTCAATGAATAACATTCAGCTTGAATAATTGGTCTATTCAAAGGCAAGTACTCAAACATAGTTGATGAAATATCAGTAATTAATATATCTGCAATCAAATAATAAGGGATTATATCGAATGCTTCATTAGGTAATAGATATATATCTTTATTGTCCCTAGATAATTCAGTACATAAGAGATTTTGATAATGATATTTTTTTTGTTCCCAACTAAATGCATGAAGCTTTATTATAATATTATGGTCTTGGGAAAGATCGCTTAAGAACGGACTGATCTTTTCAATTGATGTAGGATAAAAACTAGGAGCATATAATACTGTTTTTTTATTAGAGTTTAATTCAAGGTCTTGCTCAATGATCTTGGTACTCTCATTAGCAATATTATGCAATCGATCCAATTTAGTAAACCCAGTTAAAACTAGATTTTTATGTCCATGTCCTTTTAGCTCATTTATTCTATCTAAGGATTCAACTGCTCTTATATTTATACGATCGTCAATATCAGTATAATAAGACTGTTTTAAACCTATTCCGTGATATACCATAACTGCAATCGCTTCAGGTAATATGATTTTATGTAACTGACCTACATTGCCAACTATTATTATATCATACGCTTCTTTTAAAATTTTATTAATACGATTCTGTTCACTTTTTGAGGTAATAAATGAAATATTAATTCTATTACATAGGTCTTCTAATATATGTTGTTGGATTAGAGATAAACGCCGGGGCATAGATACATGTATAATATAATTTTGGCGTTTTTTCAATTCTTGGAGAACTGGTAAAAAATTTGGCCAGTAGTATAAATGATGGGTTTCGAAAAGTACTTTTTTCAAAATTTAATTTTCTTTAAGCCTAGATAGAATCTCATCTCTGGCTCGTACTGCTGCGAGGCCATCAAGCTTAAAAAGCATCTTTTCCTTATACTGTTTCATTGCTGATAATTTTGTTTTTGTATTATTCAAGGCATAGCCAATTATTTTTGGCAAATCTTCTGGATTATTTGCTTCAAAACAAAAATCTGATATATCCTTTTCCATCGCTTGATTCAATCTCCTTTTATAGAGCCGTCTTCTAAAAATACGATGAGATAATCTTAATTTAAAAAATCGATTAACCACCACAGGCTTTTCTAATGCTAACATCTCATAAATTGTACTGCTTGCTTCTGTTAAAAGCAGATCTGAAATCTCATAAAATGGAGTAATATTATAGAACTCTGGAGGAATAAGATGGATATGATCATATTTGTCTACAAGGTCGGAAAATAATTTTCTTTGTGCACTATGATCAATATCAGCAAATCTTTGTTTGAAGGTTGTCCAAAGATGTGGTTTGATCAACAAATTATAATCCTTAGTATACTCACCCAATCTAATCCCTATTGGCTCAGCTGAACTTGGATAGAAAGTAGGAGCAAATAGTATGGTTTTTTTATTTGGGTCTATACTGAATTTCTTTTTTAAAGCTCTAACACCTATTGCATTATTCTGGAATAATTCATCTAATTTTATAAAGCCAGTAAGTGCTAGATCTGTTTTAACCCCTTTATCTCTCAGCTGATCTATCCTATAAGGCCCTTCTACAAATCTTATATCTAGCCTTTCGTGATTATCTAACCAATAAGAGGGTTTAATACCTATTCCATGATATATCATTGCAACTAATGTTTTATCTTTAACAAAGTTTTCTATATCATAACGAGACCAACCACATATGAATACATCAAGATCTAACGCCTTTATTTTATCTTGACGGTCCTTCTCTGTTTCTCCAGAAATAAATTCTCCAGGTTTATTTATTAAAACTGATCTAGAAAGCTCATATTCCTCTTTTTTTATTTCCCTTGATGTTGAATGATAAATATCAAACCTATCATCATTACCCAATAGATTAATTAGTGGTTCAAATTGAGGAAGGTGATATAAGTGATAACTGTCAAAAAGAATTGAATATTTTTTACCCATTTTATTAATAATTAACTAGTAGGATCAATTAATAATCAGCTTTCAAATTGAATATTGTAAAGGTTGTAATAAAAACCATTTAAATTGTAAAGCTCTTCATGAGTACCTGATTCAACTATTGCCCCATTATCCAATACAATTATACTATCTGCATTTTTCACTGTAGATAACCGATGTGCTATTACAAGTACTGTTCTATTTTCCATCAAATTATCCAAAGCATTCTGGACCAATCTTTCAGACTTGGTATCCAAAGCAGAAGTTGCCTCATCTAAAAGTAGTAGCGATGGATTCTTATAAATTGCTCTAGCAATAGCGATCCTCTGCTGTTGCCCACCAGATAGCTTAACACCTCTCTCGCCAACTAATGTTTCATATTTATCTTCTAGAGTGTTTATAAATTCAACGACATTTGCTCCTTCCGCTGCTTCAACCAACTTTTTTTCATCAAGATCACTGCCATAAGCAATGTTTTCTCGAATAGATGTATTTAAAAGAATCGTCTCCTGGGTCACGATACCCATCATGCGTCTTAATGATCTAAGATTATATTCTTTAATATTTTTCCCATCTACAATAATAGCACCATCAGATATATCAAAGAATCGAGGTATTAGATCAGCTATGGTAGATTTACCGGAACCACTTGCACCAACTAGAGCAACTGTTTCCCCTTGTGGTATTTCAAAACTGATTTTGGCTAATTCAAATGATCCTTCACCATAATTAAAACTTACATTATCGAATTTTACTCCTTCATTTAATAGTTCGATCTCATGATTACCTGAATCGGTGACATCGCTTTTTTCATCTAGAATATCAAAAATACGCTCAGCTGATGCATATCCATTCTGGAGTGTAATATGGACATTACTCAAAGAACGAATCGGCCCCAGCATAGAGAATAGTAAAAACATAAACCGTAAAAAGTCTTCAGATGAAAGTGTTGAACCGATAATCACTTCAGATCCTCCAAGCCATAATAGTAAAACAGCCATAGATACACCGATAGTCTCTATAATAGGTGATGAGGTTAATCGTAATTTTGCAGAACGAAATAATAAACCAAAATATTTCCAAGATTCATTATTAAACCTATTAATCTCATGATCTTCCATTGCAAATGCTTTTACAATTCTGGTTGAGGAAAGATTTTCAGTTATAATACTTAAAATACCACCTATCTGTTTCGTATTTCGCCTAGCTTTACGCCTTATACTCTGGCCAATATATTGTATAACAATTTGAGAGAATGGAATAATTAATAAAGCAACCAACATTAGCTTCCAGCTTATAATAAATAACAAGGTACTAAATGCTAAAATATTAATAGGCTCCACTATGATCTTTTGAAAAGTGGTACCAATCGATTGGTTAAGCATACTAACATCATGTATTATTATTGAAGATAGGTCACCAGATTTTCTTTTATAAAAAAACGAAAGCGAAAGTAATTGCAAATGTGCGTAGATACGATTTCTTAATTGTGTTACGATCCTTAATTGGACAAATGACATTGATAGGTTTTTTAGATAAAGAAAGATATTCTTTAGTATGAAGATCAATACAATAGAAAAACAAAGTACTCGCAAGGTCTCGATATTTGTATCACGTAAAATAAATTCATTTACCAATATCTTCATTTTTTCATTAATGGTAGGAAACTCTTTTGCCAATAATTGTTTCTGATTCTGGACTAATTTATTAAAATCAATCAGTACATTATTTACTAGCGATGCTGTTAACCATATTGAGATAGCATTAAAAACAACATAAAAGAGTCCATTTACTATTGAAACGATCATAAAGAACCATTCAGGTTTAATGAATTCAATTATTCTTTTTATATTAACTTTTTGTTTATTCATGTTTTTATCATCTTCCAATGAGGAATATCAGCCTCAAAGAATCGTTCTCCGATCTTTTTAAATCCGAGTGGAGTATAAAATTCCACTACTGATTCTTGTGCATGAAGATAGATTTCATCATCACGATGGAGTGTATTAAGCATGAATTTAACCAATGCTTTTCCAATTCCAAGGTTCCTATAAGGTCTAAGCACTGCAAACCGTTCTAACTTTATTCCATAACTAGTACTTTGATAGCGTGCAGTGCCTACATACCCATCATTAAGTGAAGCAAAAAAGTTAGTTGCATCTATTCTATCGTCATCCATCTCAATAGCTTCAGATATACCCTGTTCTTCTATAAAGACCTTTCTTCTTATAGAAAGACAGATCTGATGCTCTTTCTTAGAGACAACACGCATTATTTTTATGCTCATAACTTAAATTTCAGCTATCATTCTAAAAAATCATATAAAAAAGATTATTTAAAAATGGTAAGTCAATAAAAAGTAAATTTATCAATGAAGACCGCAGGAATATACATTCACATTCCTTTTTGCGCTGTTAAATGTATGTATTGTGATTTTTACTCTGTCACAGATCGAGAAAGCACTATTCCACAATTCGTTAAGGCAATTTCTTGGGAGATTGAAAACTGTTTGATAGATGTGTCTGATTGGGAATTTGATACCATCTTTATAGGTGGTGGAACGCCAAGTCTATTGAAAGCAAGTCACATAGATACTATTCTATCCTGTTTAAATAAAAAATATAACCTTACAAATGTAAAAGAATTCACCATAGAAGCTAATCCAGGAGAAGCACCAAAAGATCGATTAAAAGACTTTAATAGTATGGGTATTAACCGAATCTCCATTGGTGTCCAATCTTTTCAACCACAGCTCTTAAAATTTCTTACCCGAGCACACAATAAAGAACAAATATTTGAAACATATAATAATGTTCGATCATCAGGTTTTGAAAATGTGAACTGTGATCTAATATATTCTATTCCAAATCAAACATGGAAGATGTGGGAGCAAGATCTAAAAACTATCATTAAAATGGAACCTGAGCATATTTCAGCCTATACCTTAACTGTAGAAAAAGGGACTGAACTTTTTTCAATGGTCTATAATAATACAATATCAATGCCTAGTGATGAACAAGAAAGCAATTGGTTTTTAAAAACTCATGATATTTTATCAATCAATGGTTATCAACCATATGAGGTATCTAACTTTTCAAAAACAGGTTTTGAATGTAGGCATAATCTTCATTACTGGGACATAGATCCATACCTCGCTTTTGGCCCTTCTGCTCACGGATTTGATGGCATTCATCGTTGGAATAATGCACGCTCTATAGATCAGTATATGGAACGTATTAAAGCTGAAAAATCACCAATATCAAAGAGTGAAAAAATAAAATTATTTGACTATTTAAATGAATTGATCGGTTTTGGATTAAGAATGAGAAAAGGAATTAATATAAATATGATACCAAATGATCAGAAAAAAGAATTTGAAAATAAAATCATAGTAGCTAAACAAAGGTATCAAGATTGTTTTCAACATGCTAACGGCATTTTTTCTTTGACTAAAAAGGGGATGCTTTATTCAGACAAAATAATTCCTGAACTACTTTTCTAATATATGATTAATTGTAGATGATAAATGTTATATAGACCAATATTATAATAATTGATAATATATAAATCATTGATCTGATCGTCAGGTTAAACCTTAGTATATGAAATATAGCAGCTATGCCATCTTTCCATGTTATCTTTTTACCATCTCCGTAGGTACGCCCATAATATGAAATTGGTAATTCGTAAATACGGAGTTTAGCCTTAGATATTTTTGCAGTGAATTCCGGTTCAAACCCAAATCTGTTAGATTTCAAATCAAATTCATCCAATATTTCTCTCCTGAACATTTTATAACAGGTCTCCATATCTGTTAGGTTGAGATTTGAAAACATATTAGACATTAGAGTGAGCATTTTATTGCCCATGTAGTGCCAAAAGTATAATACACGATGTGTACCACCAATAAAACGACTTCCATAAACCACATCTGCATTACCATCAATGATAGGTTTTATTAAGCGTTCATATTCACTAGGGTCATATTCTAGATCTGCATCTTGGATAACAATAACATCACAAGTTGCTAATTTAAATCCTGCCCTAAGAGATGCACCCTTACCCATATTTTTTTTATTTTGAGAAAACAGTATATTTAAATGAGGCTTATCTTTTAAAATATTATCAATAGTATCTTTTATTATTGGGATACTATTATCCTCTGAACAATCATCAATAATAACAATCTCATTCACAATTTTTAAATTTGAAACAGCATGAAGAACCGTCTTAATCGTTTGCTGTTCATTATATACTGGGATGACAACAGATAGTGATAGCGTTTGATTATTTTTTATCATATGATTAATTATTATCGATAATTATTTAAATCATGTACATCTTAGCAGATATTTATTTTTTAAACTTTTTGAGCGAGTATTTGGATTCAAAAATTTCATTGTTATTTTACTAACTCGTGTATGCTTAAAGGTGTTCAATATATTAACACGTTTATTGAGTTTTAATAACTCATTATATCCTTTTTCATCTGTATAAATCAGCATTGAGTCTTGGAAACTAAGACTATTAAAGTATGTATGGTCAATATATTCTATATCTGCATCTAAATAATAATTAAAAGATCTACTTTTTTCTTTTTCATTTTCGTTATATAGGTAGATACTATCATAATTAAGATCTTGTTCTAAAATATATTTAGCAGCCTGAAAAGGTGCCTGGTAGTCTAATATTTGTTTTATGATGCCCAGATTGAGTCCGTAATTAAATAGTATCGTTGCGGCAATTGTAGGTATGAATAACCTAGTAAGTACTTCACTTGAGGTGTTTAAATGAAATCTTATAAAACCGACTATTATCAATAGAGGTATTATAAAAAAAATAATATTTGTAGAAAACGAGTATATAATGATTCCATATACAAAAGTAAGCATAAAAACTGAAACCCCAGTCTGAATAAAATATATTATCTTATATTTTTCATGCCATTGCTCAATTTTTGATGCTATAAGAATCGATGCAAATGGGACAACACAATATATGTAATGAGGGAGTTTATAATTTGATAATGAAAGCATAATCAATGGTATGATAAATCCAAAATAAGAAATTGTCTCTACGTTCGATGCCCGGCTATGGATATTAAAAAAATTCCTTGTACGTTCAACAAAAGCCCATAGAAAAAGCAATGTCCATGGAAGAAATGCATAAAGAAAAACATTTAATAAATAGAAAGGACTAGTATTGTTATTCCAGTTACTCTCTCCTGTTATACGACCGAAACTTTGTGTCCAGTAGAAGAATTCTAGACCATATATACCAAACTGAGTAAAAAGTCCATAGGACATTGGAAGTAGGAATAATAAAATAACTATCAAGCCTAGAATAAGGTTCCTATCAAAAATTTGATGAATATTATTTCTTAATATTAAATCTATACTAATCACTATAGCCGGTATAACTAGGCCAATTGGTCCCTTTCCCATCATAGCAAATGAAATTGCAATTGATCCTAAAATAAGATTTTTTAATTGATGATATTTAAAATACGATGATAACTGCCATATCCCTGCCATCATAGGTGCAATCATGTAAATATCTGTTCGGACATCAGAATTCATAATAAAAAAAGCTTCACATGACGCAAGGATCAGTGCTGCCATTTTTGCTGTATTTCTAGAATAGAAAAGTAAGGAAAATTGGAATGTAGAATAAATCGTAAATAACGAAAAAATAAGTGAAGGTAGTCTATAAACAAAATCAGAAACACCAAAAGTCTTAAAGAATAATGCTGTCATCCAAAAGATCAGTGGTGGTTTATCCAAATATGCATTTCCATTATCAAATAGGTGAAGAATATTGTCACCTCTCAATAATTCTCGACTCATTGATGCATATTGCATAGCATCAATTTCCATTATTGGATTGAACATCCCAAAAAGATAGCTACATACAACAAAAACGATCAAATAAGACAAATTATAAAACTAAATATCAAGTGTTAGAGAAACCGGACAATGGTCTGAGCCTAATATATCATGATGTATATCTGCATCACTGCAAAAGTCTACCATATTCTTATTTATAAAAAAATAATCTATTCTCCAGCCTACATTCCTTTCCCTGGCTCCAAATCGATAGGTCCACCAAGAATATCTTTCTGGTTCATTATGAAATAACCTAAAAGTATCTACCCAACCATCTGAAACATAAATATCTAGTTTCTCTCTCTCAATTGGCATAAAACCTGATGTATTAATATTCTCCTTTGGACGGGCAAGATCAATAGGATGATGAGCAGTATTCCAATCTCCAGTTACTATGACATTATTTCCTGATTCTACCTGCTCATTTATAATTGGCAATAGGTCATCATAAAAATCTAATTTGTATTGTAAGCGTACTTCATCTTTTTGGCCATTGGGGAAATATATATTATATAATAAAAAATTCTCATGCTCAGTAATTAGAACACGTCCTTCGTTATCATATTTTTCTATTCCTAATCCTTCCTGCACGTATAGGGGCTCTTCTTTACAAAATGTTGCGACACCACTATAACCTTTTTTTATTCCAGAATGCCAATAAGTATGATATCCATGATCCTCAAGGATGCCAGATGAAAGCTGTTCCTTATGCGCTTTAGATTCCTGAATACAAAGTATATCAGGCTGTTCAGACTCTAGATAATCTAGAAACCCTTTTTTTACAGCAGCCCTAATTCCATTTACATTCCAAGAAATAAGTTTCATACAATAATACCTAATAATTGATTGAGTTTACTAGGAAGAAAGCATCACTAACAATTCATCTTATAGTTTTAATTTATTATCCTAGTAATTGAAGTATCTATTTTTTTTCTAGTACCTTTTATTTAGAATTAGCAATGGCACAAAAACGAAAAGGAATTACCAAGCCAAGGCATCAACCATTCTTATTAGAATATAGTTTTGAAATAAAAGTAGTTATACTATTTGCATTGGGGATTTTTTTGCTTGTAGAAGAACTCGAAATCAAAAATTATATATATTCTTTTATAAAACTAATATTTTTTTCAATTGGCAGTGGAATTGAATGGTCTAGAGATAGTCTTCTATTTCTAATTAAAAAATTTGAAGTATCAGATATAGTTGGTATTAGCCTCATATTGTATGTTATATATCTTATCGCAGATCGATGGAGAGAAAGAATGATTTATCGGTTCTCAAAATTATCAAACTGCCCTGAATGTGGGGGAGACTTAAATAGGATACGAAAAAATTGGAATCATAAAATAATGGGATTTGTTTATTGGAGTAATGTAAAACACTACCATTGTAAGTTATGCCCATATAAAGGAATCAAATTAAGTAAATAATCAAAGAAAGAGAGTAAAATGGATTTAAAACAACAAATAATAAATGATATAAATGAAAACCCGATCATCCTTTATATGAAAGGTACAAAAGATATGCCTATGTGTGGATTTTCAAATTCAGTAGTGCAAGTTCTAAATCACTACGGTGTTGATTATAAGGATGTGAATGTATTAGAGGATCCTTCAATAAGAATTAAATTAAGCGAACATTCTAACTGGCCTACTATTCCACAATTATTTGTTAAAGGACAACTAATTGGCGGTGCAGATATCACTATGGAACTGCATCAAAATGGTCAATTACTTGATATTCTAGACACCTCAGAAAAATAAAAAAAGTCATAAAAAATGGGTTGGTGAAGTCTTTTCTTAAATAATAAATTTCTCGCCATATATTTTATAATTGAATTATGATTTTGGCCCGTTCGTCTAGTGGTTAGGACTCCAGGTTTTCATCCTGGCAACAGGAGTTCGATTCTCCTACGGGCTACTTTTCTTCTAGAATTTATTTTATTATGAGCCAGTAATTACCTTTACAATAAAAGATGTTGAGGAAGAACTATAAAATACCCCTAGCCCTCCTTCAAAATTAGAAGCCGGTAGTAAATAAATATTCTGGCCTACAGGGTCTCCTTGAAAATAATTAAAGTATGAGTCACTTGTTGATTTAAAGGTCAACATATAATAGCCATAATAATCGAAATACAGCCACATGATTGGCGAAGGAGATATGTCTACATTCCATAGCCATGGATTATTTCTGTATGGACTATTCTCGCGCCATGTTCCATCAGCAGGACCTCTTTTTAAGCGATCTTTCCAAATATTAGCTATCGAATTATAATCTAAGCTATCATTATCAAAAAGGCCCTTCTCATTGCTATAAATTAGATTTATATAACAACTATCTCTTAATCCATTTCTATTTCTATCAGAAAAATTTTCACCTTCATCGAAAACCCCATTTTGATTTTCATCATCAAAAGGCTCTAAACCAACTACGCCTGATTCTAAAGCATTAGAAATGATTTGAATAGTGTTATAATCATCTTGATTATAGTCTACCCCGAACATTGGAGCACTGGCAAAACTCTTAGTGTAACAATCTCCAATTTTAAACTCTACTGAGTCTACATTAATATCATTTTGTTCAATGTATTCTAATGGGTTTTGATATAAAGATAACATTTGCGCAAACGTCAAATTCTCTAGATTATTTACATCAATTATACTTACTGGCTCAGTACTTCCATCTGGACATGTATATTCTGACATTTCAGCTGGTTCAATTTCTATTATTTCTGGAACATTAGTTTCTGCGATAACAGAGTCCTCTTCATGTGTAACAACCAATCTGTATGTAGTCCCAGAGCTAATGATATAATCAAGCCAATAGCTGAAAATAGAATCTACATTCTCTATGGACATATCGATCGGGTAATATCTACCATTACCTAGTGAGTAAAATCTTAATTCTGAACCGTCTGAGATATTTATAAGCTTCACATTCGCATTCTCAATATACAGATCTTCCGACACTACAGACTCATTAAGCTCTGCTGTCCTTGATACAAATACAGTATCATAAACAGGAAATCCTGCATTTATTGATGCAAACACTACAAGCTGTTCCTCATAACTGATTGTATTATCATCAAATGAGCATGATTGCATTATAAATGAAAGAGATAAAATTTGAATTACTAATTTTATTTTATTAAACATTTAAAACTCCCAGCTAAAGCCAATGGTAGGAATGATTGGAAACAAGCTAATATCATTGACTTGAAGTCTTCCTTCATCTGCTTCATCTACATTAACCTCTCCAACATCTGGTTCTCCATTTCCATTGGTATCATGTTTTTCTTCATCCCAATCTCCATCGTCATCAATACCATTATATGTGCTCCCTACACTATATGATTTTCTAAAATTATTTTTTCTATTAAAAACATTAATTATCTGAACATATATGTCCATATTCGTACCAAAAATTTTGGTATGGTAGACAAATCCAAGATCTAATCTACTATATGGGGAATATCTAGCTGAATTTCTAGTACCTGGGATTGTCCTAAAAACTTCATCAGGGCTTCCTGGTAAGATCTGATTATAATAACCAATTATGGGAGTATATGCCTGTCCAGATTGCAAAGATAATTTCCAATTCATATCCCACTTATTACTAATTAGGTAATTACCAAGAGCGCTGAAAGAATGGGTCCTGTCCCAGCTATTGTAATATTCTTCACTTTTATCATAGAAAATGCTATTCATTGATTTTCTTGAAACAGAAAAAGTATATGCTAACCAACCACTAAGTCTGCCACTCATCTTCTGTGCAAATAACTCCAAACCATAAGCATAACCATTAGATGGGGTTACAATATCAGATAAAACTGAATCAGAGACAGCCTCATCAGTGGTCGCTCTAGACTCTTCAAAGGTAAATAGATTTTTGATATCTTTATAGTATCCCTCAATCTGAAGTTTATATAGATTGTTAAGATATTCTTCATATCCTAACACTATTTGAGATGACTTAGCAGGCGCAATACTATTATCAACAGCTATCCACTGGTCTAAAATCGTTGGATTATAATCATCTTGAAATGTGGCAATGAACTGGTGGTAATTCCCTAATGAAAAATTTATGTACTTATCATCATTCAGTAGATATTTCATACCAAGGCGTAAGTCAGGAAAAATTGAGTCGCTGTATACATTATACATATTTATTCTTACGCCAGGTTCAAGAATAAATTTTTCAGATGGAGAATATTTTAATTTTACATAACTAGCAAACTCTTTTGGTTTCGTTTCAATTTTAAACTGTAGCGAATCTCCAAATGTGTTTGTGTACAAAAAGCCAAGGTTTTTTAGCTGTGCGCCAAACTTAACTGTGCTCTCAGATGATTTAAACCAGGAAAAATTTGCTGCTACTGTTGCATCATCTATCTGATTATCACTGTTTAATCCATTGGAACCACCTAGTCCAAATTCTGTAAAGAATAAGCTATTCGCGTATAAAAAATTACCAATCAGTTTTTCAGAAAAGACCCTCCTGTATTGGGTGCTTAAGGTACTATTCCCCCAACGGCCAGCTAGTCCAAAAGTCCCAAATAATAAATCATCTATCCCATTGTAAAAACTGAGTGATAATCTATCTTTTGGAGTGATGTCAGAATATACATGACTCTGAATATCATAGAAGTAATAGGGGGGTATATTGGGATTATTCTTAAATATTTGATCAAAATAAGTCCTACGTCCTGATAAAATCCATGCTCCCTTGTAAAATGGACCCTCCAAGGTGGCTTGTGCTGAAAGAAGCGATAGATTTGCTTTTCCCTCAAACTTTTTTTGATTTCCTTCACGACTTATAATATTGAGAACAGCTGAGAGCCTACCACCATATTCTGCATTGTAGGCGCCTTTGATTAGCTCGGCCTCTTTTACACCATCCACAATAAAATTTGAGAATATTCCACCCAAATGTGATGGGTTATATACTGTAACACCATCCAAAAGAATAAGATTTTGATCAGTATTTCCACCTCTTATCACTAAACCCGTGCTGAATTCAGAGGTTGTTAATACACCAGGAAGAGCTTGGATAGTTCTAAAAAGATCAGGCTCGGCTAAAGCAGGTGCGGCCTTCATCATTCTGGGACTGAGGTTTATTTTACTGGGTTGTATATTTGCCTTTCTCTGTAGTTGCTCAGCGGTGACCTCTACTTGTGATAGTTCAACTACTTCCTCTAATAGAGCGATATTTAACTTGATCGATTTCCTCTCAGATATGGTCAGTTTCTCTTTTCTCAGGCTAAACCCAACGTAAGAGACCATCAAGACATAGTCTCCAGGCACTATATCTTGTATGACATAATAACCATTCATATCAGTTGCCATTCCCTGACCGGTCTCTTGAAGAATCACATTCGCACCGATCAGAGCCTCACCTGAAGAAGAGTCACTGATAAAACCAGATATGATTGTGGACTGGGCACCCAAATGAGTGATTAGAAATAAAATAATTAAAAAATATCTCATAAAAGTCATCCTGATATATACTTTAAATTTTTGATATCAAATGGAATGGGTTCAATATCATATTTGTTTAACAACTCTGATGAATCACATACGCTTCCATTAACAAGGTCATTTAACTGATCTCTACCCGCTGGAAACCATTTAAATCTATCAAGCATTCCAGCTATGAAGGATATAACAAAGAATGGAGCAGGTAACATGATGACCTTTCTTCCGGTCACTTTTGCAATGGATGTGACTATCTCATTCCAAGTGACCTCTCTATTCCCACCGATTTCAATTGTTTGTCTTACTGATTCTTCATCATTTAGGATCTTAACAAAAACTGATGCAACATCTTTAACATGGATCATACTCAATGAATAATTACCAGCATCAAGAGGATTCATTCCAGTAAAGAAAGATGGAGCAGGAAAGGGTAAAAATTTCGGATATGGAATCAGGCTAAGCATCAACTTATCAAGCATCATGCAAAATTCTGGTCTGTCACATCCTCTTGGATCACCAAACAAACTTGAAGGTCTGATAATCGTCCAATCAAGTTTAGTATTTTTGATAGCTTGTTCAGACAAGTGTTTTGCCTGCATATACTTAGAACTATCCGAATGTGGATTTGCACCAAGTGCACTCATCAATAGAAATCGCTTTACACCTTTATCCTTTGCAATTTTTATCACTCGTTGTGTCCCTTTAAATTGCAAATTTTCATTTGTCAGCCCATTTTGAGGAAACTCTCTAATTAATGCAATTAAATAGATAACAGCATCACAATCCTGGAGAGTCTGACCAATTGCATCATCATCGTAAATATCTCCATTGACTACCTCACATTTTTTCGGCTGTATAACCTTATGCTCTGAACCATTTCTTACTAAGAGTCTTGGGGTATGGCCATTATTTATCAGTTCATCAGTTATATAAGAACCAACGTAACCAGTCCCACCAATGAGTGCGACTTTCATTATTTTTGCTCCGTTTTTAATAAATATTTTTCAAGAGTCAAATATGATACTGGTACCAATAATAAGGTAATAGCTGTTGCAAATAAGACTCCAAAAGATAATGATACCGCCATCGGAATCATGAACTTAGCCTGTGTACTTTTTTCTAAAATCAGTGGGACAAGCCCTACAAAAGTTGTCAATGACGTAAGAAAAATAGGTCTAAATCTTCTTGGGCCAGCTTCTAAGACCGCATCATCAATACTATTTCCTTCTGCCCTGTAACGATTGATAAAATCTACCATGACCAAACTATCATTAACAACAACACCAGTTAATGCAACAATTCCCATCATAGAAAGCACTGACAAATTTAATCCCAGCAAGAGATGTCCTAATACTGCTCCAGTTATACCAAAAGGTATAGATGACATTACAACCAAAGGTTGAAAGTATGATTTAAATGGAATTGCAAGTAACATATATACAACGATCATTGCTAAGAGGAAGTTTTTCCCTAGTGAACGAAGGTTATCCCCCTGTTCTTGCTGCTCACCCTCTAGAGAGTAAGCTACTGAGTTATATTGCTGGATAATTTTAGGCATAATCGAGCCCATAACTGTTGCTATTACCTCGTTACTATTTGTAACTGTCAAATCCACATCTGCAGTTACATTGATAGACCTCTTACGATTCTTTCTTTCAATAGAGGCCAGGCCTTCTCCTATTTCCAAGCGAGCGATCTGTCTAACTGGAATCGTTGAACCTGTCGGCGTAAGAATCATCATATTCTCTAGATCGGATATTGAAGATCTCTGATTTTCAGGATACTGGAGTATGACCTTCAATTCGTTCCTCCCTCTTTGGATAGTTTGTACTTCTAGACCATAAAACGCTTGTCTTACCTGAGCAGCAACCATCATCATGCTCACTCCATAATGTTTTGCAGCAGGTAGAAGGTTTATTGACATCTCTTCTTTCCCAATATTATATGTATCAGTTACATCAAATACACCAGGAAATCTTACTAATTGAGCCTTTAACTCATCCTTTGCTAAAATCAGATCATCAATATACTTGCTGGATAATTGAATGTTTATTGGGTCACCTGCAGAAAAAAGATCTGATTTAAATGATAATTCCTTAGCACCAGGGACTTCGGGCATGATACTTCTCCATTTACGTACAATTTCCTCAGTACTGATCGTACGGTTTTCTGAAGGTGCAAGTTCAAGTGCAACCTCTGCCATGTTTGGCCCTACGAAAAGAGCATCCAAGTTTCCTGGGCCACGAGAAGTTTTTGTAAGCATTGGTAAATAACCTATAGTCGATAATCGGTGCCTTATCACTGCCTGGTCTGGGAATTCTTCAATTAATTGAGACTCTAAAATTGTTGCTGCTTCCTCAAGCTTCTCATAGCCCTCTCTAGTCATTTCTATGGGAGTACCAGAAGGATATTCAATTGTTGCAATTGCAAGATCATCTTCAACAGCTGGAAAGAATGAAAATTTCAATATCCCACTTAATATTATTCCAATCGTCAATATGAATATACCTGCGGCAAATGTAAGTGCAGAGAATGGATGGTGAACTGCTTTTAGGAGTATAGGCTTATATACCTGGGACTTTACATAATTAAGGCCATTGACTATATTATTTTGTGCATAGCTCCATTTATTTGAAATGATCAGTAGTATTGGGTTCTTGGGTTCATCATCACTGCTATGTGCGAGGTGGGCTGGTAAAATTGTTAAGCTTTCGATCAAAGACCACACCAAAACCGATATCACAACTAATGGAAATATTCTCCATATCGAACCAATTTCACCTTCAACAGCTAACATTGGCGAAAAAGTTACCATTGTTGTCAGCACTGCGAAAAACACTGGCGTTGCAACCTGAGTAGCGCCCTTGACAGCGGCATCAGAAGGATTCATTCCGCGCTCTTTGAATAGAGCAATATTCTCCCCTACCACTATTGCATCATCCACAACAATTCCCAGTACTAAGATAAATGTAAACAACGATAGCATATTAATTGATAGGTCCAATGGTGCAAATAGCCAAAATCCACCCATGAATGAAATTGGAATACCTAAAGAGACCCAGAACGCTAATTTAGGTTTTAAAAATAAAGCCAATACAATAATGACAAGTATAAGGCCTTGTTGAGCATTTCGGACAATGGTTTCAATTCTACCACTTAGTATGCGCGCCTCATCATCCCATGCAGTCACTCTTACTGAAGTGGGTAATTCTTCGTTTTTATTGTCAACATATTCTTTTACAGCAGCGGAGACATCCAGAGCATTCTGTTTGCCTACCCTGAATACTGTAATCAGATTTGCTTTATCTCCGTTAAACTTAAAATCAAGTTCAAATTGATCGGAAAACGTATCTTTTATCTCACTTATGTCACCTAGATAAACGACAGAACCATTTGAATTTATTATCACCGGAATTTTTGAAAAGTCATGAACTGTATATCCTTGGCTATTTGATCTAATTAAAATTTCACCATCTTGAGTTTTAATGGTTCCACTAGGCATGTTCAAAGACCATTCTTTAATCGATTTCGCAATTTGTTGGAATGATAGATTGTATTTTCTTAGTGAACTCTCTTTTATGTTTATTTTAATCTCATTTTCAAGATCAGCGACTATGGAAGTAAAAGTGATTTCTGGAAGTCCATCGATCTCGTCTTTGATATCCTCTGTTAGTTTATTTAAAGAATTATCATCTATATCACCGTGGACCGCTATTGAAATAACTGGATTTGAACCAGCAATTTTTCGGCAAATAGGTTTTTCAACATTTTCAGGGAATGTATCTATGGCATCTACCTCTGCTTTGATTTTATCAAGCATTTCATTAGGATCTTGACCAGATATTATTTCAATGTTAACATTACCTACATTCTCGGATGCATTCGATGTTACCTTCTTGACACCATCTAAACCTTGCAACCTTTCTTCAATTTTTATACAAATTGCTTCTTCAATATCTGTTGGGGTTGCGCCAGGATATACAGTAGTAACGTTGATGATGTTCAAATCAATTTCTGGAAATACTTCCATCTTTAACATAGGAATTGTAGTAGCTCCAGTTATGATGATCAACATCATCAATAGATTTGAAACAACTTTATTATTAACGAACCAGCGTATTATGCCTTCCATAACAATTAATCGATTTTATAAGTTACTTTTTGACCATTGATCAATGATGATAGCCTTGAAAGCAATAGCCTGTCACCTTTTTCTATTCCTTCATTGACCAAGGCATATTCATTTTCATATCTTAACACATTTACTGGCCTTTTCATCAATTCCATGTTTGAATCAACAACCCAAAGAGACTCGTTTCTGATGTTATTCCTAGAAATGACATAAACGTCGTTAACCTTAGTACCATAGATTGTGGCTTGCGCATACTGGCCAACAAGTACAAGATTCTGTCCTTGATCTTCATTTTTAACGATGCTAGCAACAACAGATAACATTCTAGTTTTCGGATCAATCTCTGCCTCTGCTCTAATTACCTTGCCATTTACCACCTGCGCGCCCAATTGGAAGGATACCTCTAGTTGTTTTTGTTCTGGTATTTGAAGACCATTGAAGTCTAGACCTATAAAATTGATATCTTGATCTGCGATTGGCAATTGAACCTCAAAATTCTCTGTGGAATAAATATTCCCAAGCATGCTGCCTAGGAATACTGTTGAACCTATATCAGTATTTTTTGAACGAACTCTTCCATCAAATGGAGCAATGAATGTTGCTCTATCTAGATCTCTTCGTGCCTTTTCAAGGTTTGCTCTTGCAGCTTCCAACGTAGCTTTTGCCTGTGCAAGTTGTGGCTTCCTAAGCGCAAGTGCGCTACCTTTTCCACCTCCTACTCGGTTCCATTCTTTCGATGCAAGATCTGCCTCTGCTTTTTCTCTCTCTAGATTCACTTCAGCGTTCAAGACATTAGCCTCTGCTGTGATGAGTGCTAATTCGTAATCTCTTCGATCAAGTTTTATGAGTGTATCGCCTATGTTGAAGCTTGACCCCTCCTCCATTTTTTCCGAGACCCATTCGACTCTTGCATTTAACTGAGATAATAGGTTCAACTCGGATTTGGGTTTTATGAATCCTTGTGATGCTATTTGAGCATTCACTGTTTGAGGCAGCAACATCATTGTTTTTACATATGGGACTTTGTCATCTTTTTCTTCCATATCTGCGGATGGTTTGTTCATAATCATCAAAAAAGCCAATAATATTGACAATAGTAAAAATCCTGGACTAAGGTATTTCTTCATTTTTCTTCTCTAATTAATTCTTGATCGATATCTAATTCAAAGTCACCACCCATGGCCAATACCAATGAAAGCCTATTTTCAATTGACTGCTTGCGTATTGTAAGATATTGTGATTGAATTGAATTGTATTGCCTTTGACTATTCAGTACTGACTCAAGAGTTGTGACACCTTTATCATACCTCTCTTTGGAAAGTTCATATGCATCCTTTGACTGTTTGACTGCTACATCTAGAGCATTATTTTGTATGGATAGAGATTCATTCTGCTCAAGTAATTGTTCTATCTCAGAAAAGGCATTAAGTATGCCTTTAATAAGTTCTTGTTTTGCACTTTCATAGTTTGATTCTTGAATTTTATTAATTGATCTTAGACGTCCACCGTTAAATATTGGCGAAGTGATATTGACACCTAGATTCCATATACCATGATCTTCGTCAAATATCTTTTCAATTTCTTGTGTTGATGTACCAACTGAACCGTTAAGTGTGATACCTGGCAAGAGGTCTCTTTTTGATTGAGCAACTCTGTACCCTGCAGACTCCAACTTTAAAACTAGACTGCGAATATCGGGTCTTCTTTCAATTATGGATGCTGGTATGCCTAATGGCACTGGTGGTAACACATTAGGCAAGTTTGGCTCTTTAACAAGCATACCCGATGGATATTCACCTATGAGGGTCTCAATTTGTCTATTTAATGATTTGAGTAGATTTTTTCTATTTTCAATTGACACTATGGACGTTGAAACTGATGTTTCTGACAATCGATAGTCCAGACTAGAACGAAGGCCTTTTTCATATCGTTCTTTAACAAGGTCTCTGATCTCAACTAGACTATGGTATGAGTCTTTGGATAACTCTAATTGGGCTGCAGCTTCTTTAGCATTGAAGAATAATTGCGCACCCCGAATCAAAATTGAAAATTGCAAATATGATAAATCATGTTTGACAGATTCATAATCTTTATACGCAGCCTTGCGGCCATTCAACAATCGTCCCCAGACATCAATTTCCCATTGTAGATTTAATCCTAGACCAAAATTCTTATTACCAAAGGTAAGAACACTATTTGAAGACTGTTTACTACTTGAAGAGTCAGAACTATTGCCTGGGTCTAAAAATGATTCTGCAAATCCAAAGCCTGATAAATTTTGCACATTGGTATCCGCTCTCGCTAACATATTAAAAGATGGATAAATAGCTGCACCATTTATCTTTGCATTGTAAAGTGCTTTTCTTTGATTTTGTACAATGGTTTTCATATCCGGACTGTTAGATCTCAAGCAAACTAGAAAAGTATCAAGAACCGGGTCTTCGAAAACGGACCACCAATCGCCAGATATCTTTTCGCTTGCTGGAAGTGGTGCAATCCAAGAATCAGGTATTGATATATCTAAGTTCTCAACACGAACCTCATGCTTTCCAACACAGCCAAAAAACAAAATAAATAATAGGCTCAAATAAAAGAAAAGTGGTCTTTCTTTATATTGGCTGCTCTTTTTCATCTTCTAGATTCAATATTATGCTCGAAAGAACATTTTTAAATGTCTCGATATCTTGATCAGAAATGTCTTTTCTTACCTCTTCCCTGGTTTTCTCCATAATCGGTAAAACATCAAAGAATAATTGTTTACCAGCGTTTGTAAGTATCACCCGTTTGATTCTATGATCGATCTGGTCCTCAACTCTAACAACAAGGTTCTTTTTTTCTAGCACATCAACTAACCTGGTTATACTTGTTTTATCCTTAAGGGTTATCTCCCCCAGTTCTTTTTGAGAAGCAGACTCTAATTGCCATATAGGGCCTAAGACCATCCACTGGTCAAGAGAGATATCCAATCCGGACCCCATTGCATTTTGAACAAATCTTTTGGTCATGGCACGGTGCGCTGAATTGATAAGCATACCCATACTCATATGAAATTTTAAAGATGCTTCTTTGGTCATACCTGCAATTTACTACGATAATAGTTGCATATACAACTATATAGAGCGTTATGAGCGTTATATTATATTATTAATATATTTATAAATTTATTTAGTTAGCATTGTAACTTTATAAATAATATTAAAAATAAAAAAATGGCGAGAAGTTATTTTAGTATATATGAATGAATTAAATCTGTGTCATTTCCATTAAATCTTCTTTTACAGTCGCAGCTTTATTTCAAACATGATAATCTTTAGACTCTGTGTAAAATTGTAGCGATTAATAAGAATGATTCAACAATCGATATCGATACTATATTGGATAAAGATATATTATTTCATAAAGGCTCAAAAAGCAATGTTTCTTGGCAATTAGCAAAAGACGATGTAAGTCCACAAGAAATATTTAAATGTATGCGTGGTTC
>CAYOJL010000002.1:58070-59145 GCA_964404235.1 uncultured bacterium
CAGTCTCATCATTATAGTATACATGATAAACATTAGACTCTGTGTAAAATTGAAGCGATCTATAATATTTTCCATTTTTAAAATGAATTGCAGCTCCTCCATCTATTGCGTAACCCGGCATTGCAGTCCCTTTCTTTAACATTTCATGCACGCTCGGTCTACGATCTTTCTCCTCTTGGTAATGGGGACATGCCATACCACCAAGAAACCCCAGACATTCCATTGGATTAAGATTACTTGCCCAAGAGTCTGTGATACCCTGTTCAAACCAACATATTGCACCAGCACTTACTCCAGACATCACCGCACCTTTTTTATATGCTTTAAGTAATAATTTATCCAGATTCCATTCTCTCCAAACAGCTAACATACTTTTCGTATTCCCACCCCCTACATATATGATATCAGCTTTATTGATGATACTATCTAGCCTAGGTGTTCTCTGAAAAAAATTAATATGTGAAGGATTACATTCTAAGCTAGTAAAACAAGAATAAAAATTTACTATGTAAGCTTTATCTTCTGCGCTCGCTGTAGGGATGAAAATAATATTTGGCTTTTTTTTATCCACTTGGGATAAAATATATTTTTCTATCTTAGTATGCCTGGGGTTACGACCAAATCCACCTCCTCCAATAGCTATGATATGCCCCAAATCCATTTTTTAATGCATCTCTAAATGGCCAATGATCTTGGCACTATTCTTGAATGTATCTAGCTCGATAAATTTTCCATCTCGTGTTGATATAATTGTCTCGCCTTTATCAACATATATTATTTTCCCAGATCTAATATTTTCAACTTTTATTTTTCCATTAAGTACAGTAAAAATAGAATAGGTATTATTATTAAAAAAAAGTTCATCCCTATATTCAGCTATAAAGTGACTCCCTTTAGCAGTAACAATTGCATTAGGAGCATTTAAAATAAAATCGCTATTGTTATTATCATCCATATGTATGATTACTTTTCCACCAAAAAGAGCCATGCCAGAAAAGGTGTTCTTATTATTAATGATCCTAATAACCGAATTTTCATATATATCAACCATGGATTTTTCGTATATGGTCATAAA
>CAYOJL010000003.1:0-27578 GCA_964404235.1 uncultured bacterium
TTAGTGATTATATAAGAGTTGGTTTCCCACTAGCTTTGATATTTTGGTTAATGGCTATTTACATATTGCCAATTCTATGGCCTATTTGATATTTCAAATGATAATTAGAAAAGCAATAAAGGTATAGAACTATCAAAGTTAAGTCCACCACGGTTGAATAATTGATATTATATTAGGACTATTATGAATTATGGATACCAAAGAACAGTCTCAATTCCATTTGAAGATGTGGATCTTAAAATTCGATCTGCGCTTGCAGAAATTGGATTTGGCGTTATCACAGAAATAAATATTAAAAAGACCTTTAAAGAAAAATTGAATCTAGACTACCCAAGATTTAGGATCTTCGGTGCATGTAACCCAGAATTAGCAGAAAAAGCACTTACCTTACAACCTGAGGTTGCAATGCTTATGCCATGTAATGTAGTATTTTGGGAAAATGACGATAGCTCTGTGACGCTATCTGTTATTGATGCGGAACAGCAATTAAGTGCTACTGGTCATGATGATTTGACACAGCTTGGAAAAGATGTCGATCTCATGCTTAAGAGAGCAATTGATTCAATATAGATTTTATAGTATCTAACTCCTTCTTTATTCTTAATATAGATTTTTTAACCTGTAAATTTGTTTAATGGAATCAAATTCTAGATCAAGATTAGCCTCCTTCTTAGAAAATCCAAAAAAAGCATTATGGACATTAGCTATCCCAATTATGTTCGGGATGGGGATACATACTCTATATAATATTGTTGATATGTTATTTATTGGCCGTTTAGGAGGAGATGCCATTGCAGGGGTTGCATTTAATATGCCGATATTTTTTTTAATGCTCGGCCTAACAATGGGGCTTGGTTCAGGGGTCACAGCTTCCATAGCTAGATTGATAGGTGAAAAAGATAAAAGTGGAGCAGATAATAGTGCAGAGCATGCAATTGCTATGGCAGCATGTATATCTGGGGTCTTTACATTATTAGGACTTTATTTTGGTAAAGAGATTCTAGCAATATTAGGAGCAGAAGGTAATATCCTTATTCTAGGCTGGGATTATCTTTCCATGATCGTTCTTGGGCTACCCTTTATGGTCTTTTCAGGATTTTTTAGATCTATTCTGGCAGGGGAAGGCGATATGAAATTCCCAATGATGGTAGCAGGACTCGGTACTATATTAAATATTATTCTTGATCCTATATTTATTTTTGATCTTGAAGATTATGGGAATATTGGGTTAGGAATGGGTGTGAAAGGAGCAGCTTTAGCAACTGTAGTTTCGCAATTAAGCGTATTTCTGATCTTCATCTATATGTTATTTGTTAAAGAGCATGCTTATATCACATTTAATCTAAAGGACTTTTCTCCATCGAGATCGATTCTGTGGGACATTATTAAAGTAGGATTACCAGCATCTTTATCAATGATCATTATGGCTGTAGGTCAGGGTGTGTTCAATAAGATTTTAATTTATTATTCTTCCCAAACCGTTGCAGCATATCAGGTTGCGGGTAGATTAGACATGCTGATATTCCTCCCGATCTTTGCTATCGCTGGTGGTATGACCACACTCGTAGGAATGTTTTACGGTGCAAAAGAGATCAGAGCTCTTAACCAGATAATTCGTTATGGTATTACAAGTGCATTTATTATCACTTTAATATCATCTGCATTTGTTTATTTGTTTGCAGAGACATTCTCTTCGTGGTTCACTAATGATCAAGAGATCATAGATGTATCCGTGGGCTTTTTAAGATTGCTAAGCCTTATTTATCCATTGGTTGCCATTGCCATAACATCCGGTCGGGTCATGCAGGGTCTAGGGAAAGGTTTACCCGTTCTAATAATTACAGTAATAAGGGTATTAGGTATTAGTGCTCCTTTATCACTTTATTTTAGTTTTATACTAGAAAAACCTGTAGAATGGAATTGGTATGCAATGATGATTGCAGCAGCTATTTCATTTACAATTGCGGTATACTGGGTGCGTTTTGAATTAAAGAAGATTAATAAGATACATGGAGAAACTATATGAGCCTATTATCTAATACAGAGATCCAAAATGGTTTAAGTGCTCTGGATGGTTGGGAATATGTGGATGGTTCGATCAAGAAAACATTCTCATTTGATACATATATGGATAGCATAACATTTATCAATTTGTTAGCGAAAGAAGCAGAAATAGCAAACCACCATCCAGATATGGTCGTAGGGTGGTGTAAGATAAATATAACATTTACCTCACATGATCAGGGAGGGGTAACAGCTGCTTGTATAAATATGGCAAAGCAGGCAGATAGTCTAATATAATATATTAGATCTTACGTATAGATGTGATCAGTGTAGCACAAACAGCAGATTTGATAACATCTCCTACAAGAAATGGGTAAAAGCCCATTAAAAGGGCATCATTGAATCCTAGCTGGAATGCAGCAAGGTAGATAGTTCCAAAGATCAGGATCAATGTAGTAGCAGCAAAACAAGATAAAAAACTATTTAGCGGTTTTGAAGTAAGACCATTTTCAGCTAGATATCCTATGAGAAAAGCAGCTATGACAAATCCCCACAAATAACCTGCTGTTGGCCCTACCAATACATGAGCACCTGCTTTCATTTGTGCAAAGACTGGAATACCCATAGCGCCCTCCATAAGATAGCAAAGAACAGATAGCGCACCTTTTTTTGAGCCTAATAATGCACCGACCAATACAACGCCAATGGTCTGACCTGTGATCGGCACAGGACTAAATGGTATCGGGATCGAGATCTGTGCTAGAATACCGATCAATAATGATCCGATTAGGACAAAGAAAATATTAGCAGTTTTATCATCAATTGATATAATACCAGTATTATCAAATAAAATTGTTTTTGTTTTCATTACGTAAAATTATTCAATTTTTAATTAATTGGCTTATGAAAGATTTTTTTTATTAAATAATTATAAAGCCACTCAGGAACGATCTTAGCGATCAATATCAATATCCTGTAGTGCCACGGATATACATATGTATTTTTACCTTTAGAGATGACCTTAACAAATCTCTCAGCTGCTTTATCAGGTGATTTCATTGGTAGTTTTCTTGCAGGCCCTTTCACAATTGCAGTATCAACAAAGCCAGGACAAATAGATATAGTTTTAATATGATGTCTTTGTAATGTTGGTCGCCATGAATCAAAGATCATACGTATAGCTATCTTCGAACTAGTATATCCCCCATGGAATGGTAAAGGAACATAGCTGGCGACTGAACTGATACAGACCAAGGCTCCACTTTTTTGTTCTTTCATAAATGGAATAAATGGCATTAGTGTATTGGTAACACCAAGTATATTGGTTTTTAATACATTATTTATTTCCTTACTAGAACCTGAATAAATACTATCATTACCTCCAATACCTGCATTTGCTATAACACAATCAATTCCATTAGCATCTTCAATAAATTGTTTTGATATTATTTCACATTTATTCCTATCCTGCACATCCAGTTGATAAACGAATGGGGTACCCCCTAGTTCTTTGCATTCATTTGACACTTCATTAAGCATTTCAATCCTTCTTGCTGAAAGTCCAATGATACATTTTCTTTTTGCGTATGCCAGTGCAAGTGATTTACCTATACCTGATGATGCACCTGTTATAAAGACTTTATTCATAAATTAAATTGGTTTTTTTCTCTCGCAATATTAAACCGTTTAGATCTTATATGGTTTTCTGCCGCACTATTCTTCTTTATAGCAGGATTAGAATGATTCAAATGAATAAAATGGACTTTATTTCTATGGGGTGTACTTAGGTTAAATAGTGTTTCTATGGATTCAGTTATAAATGGGTGAGGGATCTCATCCATATTTCGATGTGGCAGTTCATCCTGAGAGAAAAAAGTGCCATCAATTAAGGCAATATCAATGTTCATCACAATTTGGAAAATATTTTGCTCCCATTTTTCCCATTTATCAATATCAGGAATATAGATAAGCGATCGTTCTGGTCCCAATATCCTGTAGCCTACGGTCTCAGAGTATTCATCACGGTGTGGTACCAAGAAAGGTTCAATAAATAATTGTTCACCAATTTTTAATTCTTTCCCTGCTTTGATAGATTGAATTTTTATGTTTTCAATATCTACAAGTTGGTTCCAAGGTCCATTATTCTCTAAAAAAGATCTCATTCGTGGCATTGCATATATAGGGATATCTTTCGCACCCATTACTTCTCTACCAAGTTGCAGTAAACCAGTGTAATGACCCATGTGAGCGTGAGTCAAGAATATACCAGCTAGCTCAGTGCCGTGATCAAGGGTAAGTGTGCGCAACTGTTCTGGAAGATCTGGTGTAGCATCGATCATCCAACTTTGTTCTGTCCTTGGATCCACGATCCCAATACATGAAACTTTTTCTCCTTTATTGGTTCCCCATAACCCTTTACAGCAGGTCTTTTCACAACCTGAATGAGGTAATCCCCCATCTTGGGCAATACCAAGTACGACAACATATGGCCTATCACTAGAAAATAAGACCCCTAATAGTGATATTATAAGTAACAAATTTCTCATTTATCTTATAATTTGATTTGAATATTCTTTCTATACATCCAATAAAGAATACACCAGAACCCCAATACATGTGATAGTGCAAAAAGTAGTGATCCGTTAAGATCTCCAGCCATGGGAACAAAAATGGTCTTATAAAGATAATGATAGGCGTTTACCATATTACCATCAAGGTCTCGATCAATATTTAAAATTGTTTTTACCCATAATCCTGAAATAATAAAAAGAAAAATCGAATTAGTACCAAATACTTCAAAGAACCAGAAAGGCCTTTTCCAATGCTTGATATCAATAAGGAATGTGAGGCATGATAAAATAATTGCTGCTATACCACCAGTAAATAAAACATATGAGCTGGTCCATATTGCTTTATTGATTGGGAAAACAAAGCCCCATATGTAGCCTACAACAGTAATTGCAAGACCAAAGATCGCCATTCTCTTTGAGCAATCGGTATAATTTTTTGTAGTATGTAGCATCCCTCCCATAAGATAACCAATGATCACGGTACCTACTGATGGAATGGTACTTAAAAGACCCTCAGGATCAAAGTATATCCCAAATCCGCTATATAGATGTTTTTCCCCTAGAATGAGGATATCAAGTTTGCGCACTAGATTTGTCTCTAAACCATATGGGCCTGATGGTACACCGATCCATAGTAGGCCCCAGTAGAATAATAAGATCCCAGCAAGGATCTGTGTCATTTGTTTAAAATCAAATCTAATGATCAATAAGGCACTTATTCCGTATGCTAGGGCGATACGTTGAAGCACTCCAAAGATCCTGAACGTAGACCAATCCCAGTCTTGCCTGATAAAAGGATAGGCATTAAGGATAATGCCTGCCATGAAGATTGAAAAAGTTCTCCAGAAAATATGTTTATAAAATTTATTTGAAGGAAAATAATGCCATTTTACAAATGCAAATCTCATAGATGCACCTACAAGAAAAAGAAAAAAAGGAAAGACAAGATCGGTAGGCGTACACCCATGCCATTTTGCATGCAGAAGTGGTCCATATACATGGCCCCAACTTCCAGGATTGTTAACGATGATCATAAATGCGATCGTCATTCCTCTAAATATATCGATAGAATAGATACGTCTTGGTTCAGACATTTTCAGTTTAATTTTGATATGCTTCTATTCCAGATCAAATAAGATCCAATCAAAGCACAGCCGATCAGTAGTACTGCATTACTAAAATTATTGAATATCAGATTTCCTATCCCAAATGTAAAACCATATATCATCATTATACCTGCTAGCCATTGAACTATTATTCCTTCACTCACTGGTTGAACAGTATGTTCAAAATCTTTTGTTATAGGTGCCCACCAACCGCCAGGTTGAACACGTTCATAGAATATCCTTAATTGATCAGAAGGCTCTGGTTTTGTTATGAACGTTATACTAACCCAAGCAATAATAGCACAAGGGACTATGATCATTAGCTTATGATGGACCTGAAGTGTAATACCAAATAAGACTGGAGCTGTTCCAAAGAGTGAATAAGTTTCTCCTGCTGAAATTGTTTGGTTCCAGGCAATGAGCTCTAAAGTGATCGTTATGATGATAGATGTAGCAAGTGCAGTGATCTCACTCCAAGCATTGATTCGCCACCAAAACCAACGCAGTATTAATACAAGCCCAATTCCAGCTCCCATAGAAAAAATAAACTCCCATGCCTTTGAGATACTCTGCATTTTTAAAGCTGTGAAAGCTGCGAGTATCATTAAAACTACGGTAATTATCTTTCCAATAAATACATAATGTTTTTCTGATTCGTTTGGCTTGAAAAATCTCTTATAGACATCATTTATCAAATAGGATGCACCCCAGTTCAAGTGCGTGTCAATGGTCGACATGAAAGCTGCTAAAAATGAAACGATAAGTATGCCTTTCAAACCAGGACCTAGAAGAGTATTCATAACCAGAGGATATCCAGCTTTTACTCCAAGATCGCTATAAGATTCTGGTATCATTGGAAACATAACTATTGATACAACGGCAACAATGATCCATGGCCAGACCCTTAATGCATAATGTGCAAGGTTGAACCATAGAGTTGCTAATAAGGCGTGCCTTTCATTTTTTGCTGAAGACATTCTTTGTATTATATAACCGCCACCATCTGTACCGTGGTGACTCCACCACATGACCGAAATAAAAATAAGAAATTTTGAGAAAGGAGACTCCCAGAATGTAGATGTGTTGAATGCAGCATCAGGAACAGGAGGTACGAATTTCAAAGTATTTTCGTTGACTGCATCAGAACCCAAAAGCTGCGATAGTTTGAATAATAATTTATCCATACCACCAACATGATCCAGTGCAATGATCGCAAGAGCAATGGAACCAAACATAGCAATACAGAATTGGACAAGATCTGTGATCACTACACCCCAGAATCCAGATAAAATAGCATACACAAGCGCAATGATCACACATAGCCAAACTGCTGTCCATTTATCCATATTCAACATCACAGATACTACAGAGGCCATGGCATTTATCACCCAGCCCATCACAATAAAATTATAGAGAATAGAAAAATAGCCTGCTTTGAATGCGCGTAAAAATGCAGCTGGTTTTCCACTATATCGGATCTCTAAGAGTTCATTATCAGTCAGCACCTCTGCTCGACGCCATAGTCTAGAGAAAAGAAAAACACCAAGTAATGAACCCATGAGCAGGTTCCACCAAAACCAATTCTGCCAAATACCTGGACCTCGCACAAACTCAGTGATAGCAAGAGGTGTATCTGCAGCAAATGTTGTTGCGACCATAGATGTACCTACGACCCACCATGGTAGTGAACGTCCAGATAAAAAATATTCTTCTGTATTTGAAGCTGCTCTTTTTGAAAAGTAGATACCGACGCTTAGTGAGAATCCTATATAAGCGATTATGATCGACCAGTCGATCCAATGCAGTGATACTGATTCAGTCATAAAGTTTTTTTATTGTTGAGGACAAAAAGTAATGTGAAAGAATATCATCTGATGATATACCTGACAATGCCATTCCTAATGCACCGATCTGACACAGTCCTACACCATGTCCCCAGCCTGCTCCTCTTAAGGTTATTTTATCTAAAGGGCTATCGATACCAGAATTTGCATTAATGGTAAAAGCAGAACTATATAAAAATTCAGGATGAAGAACCCTACGTATCTCATATTCACTTTCTAAAACGATATGATGGGGTTTGCCATCCAATTTGCCAGAAACACTAAGCTTGATTATTCTTCCTGAAAAACCACGTTGAATAGGATCTATTGATAATATTTTTTCAAAAGATTGGCCTGTTTTTTCATTGATCATTTTCAGCAATACATCCTGAGAATAGGTGAATTCCCACCGAAAATAATTCCCTTTTTCATCAACACTTCCGAGGTATTGTTTTAATTGTTCATTATTGACATAATTATTACTGCAATAGCATCCATGGTCATTTTTTAACCATTCTTGAAAATGAATTGAATCTGAAAGGTCTGGTAATTCCTTTTGTGCACCATCAAAAACTCCCCGAAGATAGGGTTTTGATTCCATATCCCAGACATTCTCATTATTCTCTGAAACTCCTCCACAACTTTTGGAATAACGTGTGTCACAGATCATATTATCAAATATTACAAATTTCCCCCGGGTATTATTGGTTGCTGCTCTTGCTTGCGCGGATAGGTTCCCCACTCCTTGGTATCTTTGGCAGCAATCATCGTTACAGGCATCCAGATCAAGATCTAAATGTTTTTGTTCTACGGCTGCTACAAGCCAAGATCTAGCAGCTATCGTTTGTGCTTCAAGAAGAGCTTGTGGGCAATCACCACTCATTTCTGATGTGGCTACACACATTAAATACGATTCAAGGTTTATTTGATTTACAATAAATAGAGAACCATCAATATTAGAGATATCCAGTGAGCCAATAACCTGAATACTAATATTTTTTTCCCAATGAAAACCTCGTCCTGCTGGCACGCGATCTAGGGTGAAGCTTGGATCATTTGCTGATCCCTTTATATTAATGGATCGAGTTTTTTTACCATTGACCAATAAATGATCATTTTTTGATTCAATTATATATTTTTTTTGATTTAGATCATTATGAATTATAATTGAATTTTGTTTATCTATCGGTAGGATCAGTCCAACCGAAATAAGGGGTTCGCTATTAGGTTTTTTTCCTTTTACAAGCATGCTTTTGACCAAGCTGCGCCTAATGCTGCTGTACGTCTATCCTCAGAGAATTCAATTGGTAAAGTAGTACAACCTCTGAATGTTTTACCTAATTCGTGATCTTCGTTCTCCAAAAATGCACCAAGTCTCTGTCCAATAACTATCTTTTGGATATCAACATTGTTCTGCTTAAAGAACTGAACTCTGTTATCTATCAAAACAGTAAAGGCATCCTTTGCTTTATGGATGACATTGATAAAATCTTTTTGTTGAGATAATTCTAATATTGTGGAAATATTACTACCAGTTGATCTATTATACCGTTCTATCATTCCTGCAGGTGAAAGGCAGGACTCGACTGATTCACCAGTTTGTATTGTTAGCTCCCATGAACGTTTTACATCATGAACTATATTGAAATCGATCATCTTCCCATTAATCACAATACCATCTGCTATGCCTGTACCTCCACCAATGTATATACAATTTTCAGCATCCTGCAACTTACCAATCGTGGAACGCCATTCACCGATCACGCAACAATCAGAATCATTATAGATCGCATCAATTTTCTTTACCCTATTTTTAAAGTCTGGTATTCTGGGTCCATTTGCCATGATCACGATACCATCCTTATTTTTTATGCCGGGGAAACATAATCCGATATTATGATCATTTATATCTGATATAGCTTTATTTACGATCTCTATTATCACATTTCCTTGATCGATCTCAGTATCTGTAAGACAAATATTATCATCTGAATATTCAATTTTTTGGTCAGCAAGTGATTTTGGAATAAAATCAACTTTCCATTTTTCATGATCTGAGTAAAAATATTCTTTTTGAAACTTATCAGGAGTGATCTTATTTGATCTATCATCAAGGATAGATGATTGTACCATGACCTTTGTTGCGCCGCAATCTATGCCTGCAAAAAAAAGATCATCTCTCATATATTATATCTTTTTTTGATGGTATTGATCCTATCAATGGATTCTGTGATCCTTTTTTCAGTTATTTTTCCAGAATGAATGAGGTCACAAATAACATCTATTGATCTTGGGATATAATCAGGATCATATATCAAATTATTACCGAGACAGAAGAGATCTATGCCGGCATTAAGCATAAGTTCAAATGTATCATGTAGATCATAATGATCTGATATTGCTCTCATGCTGGGGTCATCACATATAACGGGACCTGAAAATCCCAGATCATTTCTTAGCATATCATTGATTATTTTTTTTGAAAGGGATGATGGGTACTCAGGATCAAGCTTTGTATCAAAGGCATGGGATACCATTACCATATCTAGATCACCAGATTGGATCATTTCATCAAAAGGGATCAGATCTTTTACAGACCAAGTATCTGAAATATCTGTGAAACCTTCATGGGTATCTCCAGAAGCTGAGCCCAGCCCAGGAAAATGTTTGCCGCATGTTATGATCTCTTTTATTTTATGCTGTTCAATAAATATTCTTGAATGTTCAATAACATTTTGTGGGTCTGTTGAGAATGCACGCTCAGAATCACTGATCACAGTATCTTGACCATGATCAAGGTCCAAGACTGGTGCGAAGTTTAAATTGATACCCATGTCTGATAGGGTAGAGGCCATTGTTTTTGCAAATTGCTCGGTCATCAATGGATTATTTAGAACACCAATGTGTTGCCAAGATGGTGTCTGTTCAAATCCATAGATTGATTTGAGACGATGAACTTTTCCGCCTTCCTGATCCACTGAAATCAAGAGTGATTGCTCTGAAAGATCTTGAAGTTGGCTTACTAAATCTTTGACCTGATTAGGAGATCCTATATTTCGTGTTCCATCTCCACCTATTTCAAGGTCTTCATCATATAGGATCACGCCACCAATATTAAGATCTGTTATATATTTTGAAATATCGGAGTCTTTTTCAAGAGTTTTCCCCCTGAATCCAGCAATAATAATTTGTCCAACTAGCTGTTCAATTGTGTTTGACATCTATTAAAACTAATTTGAAAAAATTTTATCTCTAATAAAAAGAGTATCAATTATAAAATAAAAATTAAAAGATCTGTAATATTCCTATTGATATACAATTATGATTAACTCAATTAGAACTCGACCAACCTATATCCTTTACAGCACCCTATTAGCACTGTTTATCAGTTGTTCAACATTGCCTAATGGTTCAAATAATTGGGCTGAGAATACTTTAAAGAAATTATCATTACGTGAAAAGATCGCGCAAATGCTCATATACCGTATGAGTATGCGTTTAAAGGATATTCCATCATCTAAATGGGAGGAGATAGTGGATCTGATCGATTCAGATGGTTTAGGTGGTGTACATCTTTGGTATGGTGAAGCGAGTAGTTCATTGACCATCATGAATGAAATGCAGGATAGATCCACTATACCTATTCTTTTTGATGCTGATATTGAATATGGTCTGCATCAGCGATTCCCAAAAGGAACCGACCTTTTACCATTGATGGCAATTGCAGCGACAAACGAGCCTAATAATGCATATGAAATAGGGAAAATAGTTGCAAAAGAATCAAGAGCAGTTGGTATCCAGTGGAATTTCTCACCAGTGGTAGATGTGAATAATAATCCTGCAAATCCTATTATCAATGTGCGATCATTTAGTGAAGATCCTGAAATAGTCATTGAGTATGGGGTAAAGTTTATGAAGGGTCTACAGGATCATGGAATGCTTGCCACAGCAAAACATTTTCCTGGGCATGGTGATACAGAAACAGATTCACACTCTTCACTTGCAATGATCTCTAGTGACTCACTAAGGCTATGGAGCTTAGAGATTCCACCATTCCAGGCAATGGTCAATAGTGGGGTTGATGCTGTTATGATCGCACATGTTCATGCACCGGATTATCAACCTGAGTCCGATACCCCTGCCTCTATGGACCCGTTTTGGGTAAATAATATATTAAGAAATAGATTGAATTTTAATGGAACCATTGTCACTGATGCGATGAGCATGGGTGGAATTACAAAAAACTATTCAGATGCATTTGCTCTTATAGAAGCTGTAAATGCAGGATGTGATGTTATCATACAGAATTATGATATAAGGGGCTCTATTAATACTATAGAAAAAGCGGTTATAGATGGTAGGATCCCAGAGAGTAGGATCAATGAATCCGCATTAAAGATGCTAAAAATGAAAGAAAAAGTAGGTCTTCATTTAACGAATAATGTATCCTTGGAAAATATCCAAAATAGCCTGGGTAATAAGGAACACAAGATTACTGCAAAAAGGATAGCCTCGGAAGCCATTACATGTGTGAAGCTTGATGAAGAAATGATACCATTGACACAATACCAAGGTCAAAATTTATTTGTAATTGATATATATGATTCAGAACATAATCATTCGATCTCAAGCATAACAAAGGGACTGATATCATCTGGTTTAAGGGTAAGGCCATATCAGATCGATGGGTCCGATTCAGAAAATATGTTAAGCGTGATACTTAATGAAATACCTGAAAACTCAAACGTGATCCTAAATACCTTTGTAAACTATAAGGCAAGGAAAGATAGGATATCACTTCCTTCTAATGAATTGAATTTCATTAAGAATTTGCTTAAAAAAACAAATAACGTGGTCTTAGGTAGTTTAGGTAACCCATATATCATTCAGGATCTCCCCGATATACCAGTATATATTTGTGCTTACAAGAATAATTCTTTGATGCAAAAGGCTTACTTAGATGCTTTACTAGGAAAAACGAGAATAGATGGTAAGCTTCCAGTTAACATTCCTGGGGTAGTGAAGATCGGTCATGGAATAACTATTGAAATGGAAGGAAAAAAGAAAAAAAATATACAATCGAAACCTGGCAAGGAAATTAAGCAGGTGATTCCCTATGAGTTAAATGTCAAGACTGACAGTTTATCCATTCTACTTGATAAAGCTATTGAGAAGAAAGCTTGGCCTGGAAGCGTGTTGCTTGGAGCTAAAGATGGAAACATATTTATACATGAGGCTTCAGGTTATCATACCTATGATAATAAAAGAAAGGTAAGAAAAAGTGATATCTTTGATCTTGCTTCTATTACAAAGGTTATTTCAACAACCTCAGCCATCATGAAACTTTATGATGAAAAACTATTGAATATGGATGACCCGGTCATTAATTACCTCCCAGAGTTCAAGGGTAAACAGAAGAAATATTTCAATCATAAGTCGAAAATAACTATAAAAGATCTATTAACTCACACATCAGGCTTGCCTCCATTCCGGCAGTATTATCTTATGGAAGGATCTATAGATACAAGATTGGATAGTATATACAATACAGAGCCAGTTTTTGATCTGGGTGAGACCATGGTCTATTCTGATGTTGGAATTATTGTTCTTGGTAAGATCGTTGAACGGATAAGCAAAGTAAAACTAGATGAATATGTTCGAACGAATATTTTTGATCCGTTGGGAATGAATAATACTGTCTATAATCCACCAAAAGAAAAATTACATCGTATTGTTCCAACTGAGATCGATCCAACAGGTAAGCTTATAAAAGGTTATGTTCATGATGAAAATGCTTATAGTATAGGTGGGGTTGCTGGCCATGCTGGGCTATTTTCAAAGACCAAGGATCTAGCAATTTTTTCTCAAATGATGTTGAATAAGGGCCTATACGGTTGGAAAAGGATCTTTAGATCTGAGACCGTAGAACTTTTTACCCAAAGATCGAATATTATAGACGGAAGTTCAAGATGCCTGGGGTGGGACAGTCCATCGGATAAGGCTTCAGGAGGCGTCTACTTAAGCAACACAAGTTTTGGGCATACTGGCTTCACAGGTACCAGTCTTTGGATAGATCCAGAAAATGATATGATCGTGATCCTTTTGACCAATGCGGTACATCCCAATAGGGAATCAAAGACCCCAAACTATTTTGATTGGCGTCAGAGGATCCATTCAGCGGTTTATGAGTGTGTAGGGTCAGCTGAAAAAAACCCAGATCTACAGTGGCGTAAAAAATGGTAGTTATATGATAATAAATTATTGCAATCAATTTTGATAACATTATATAATCATTCAATGCAATTGATCAGATTCCTAACAATTCTGTATATTTCTCAGGTATTATTAATGGGTGGTGTCACAGGAAAGGTATCAGGCAGGGTCATAGATTCAAATACGAATGAAGCACTTATTGGTGCAAATGTAATGTTGATGGGTACTTCGCTAGGCGCAGCCACTGATGAAGATGGTTACTATCATATTTTAAATGTAACACCAGGATTCTATGATCTTAGAGCAAATATGATAGGATATGCTGAAAAAACTATAACAGGGATAAGAGTTGAGATCGATCTGACCGCTGTTATAGATCTGGACCTTTCTATTGAGGCAATTGAAGGAGAAATGATCACAGTTGCAGCGAATCAGAAACTTGTAAAAGTTGATGTAGCTTCTAGCCAAAAATCGATCTCATCCGAAAAAATATCAGAAATGCCTGTTAGTAGCGTTGCTGAAGTAGTGGGACTTTCAGCTGGTGTGTCAGGTCTCTCGGTACGTGGTGGAAGCTATAATGAAACACAATTTATGGTCGATGGCTTAGTACTCAATGATGAACGAACCAGCGAACCAACCACAGGTATACCATTGAGTGCTATCCAGGACATATCATTACAAACAGGTGGATTTGGAGCAGAGTACCGCAATGCCCGATCGGGCGTTATAAATGTTGTCACCAAAGAAGGCAATAAGGATAGTTATTCTGGATCCATAAGTTTTCGACAATCATCTCCAGGGCAAAAACATTTTGGGATGTCACCCTATGACGCAGAATCATTCTGGTTCAAACCATACTTAGATGATGAGGTCTGTTGGACAGGAACCAATAATGGTACTTGGGATGAATATCAACAAAGGCAATATCCTGCATTTGATGGTTGGAATAGTATCTCTGAGCAAACGCTTGCCGATGATGATCCAAATAATGATCTAACTCCAGCTGGCGCTCAAAGGTTGTTCTCTTGGGAGCATCGTTTAAATGGTGCGATACAACTACCAGATATTAATGTTGATGCTGGTTTTGGTGGCCCGGTCCCTTTTATTTCTGATAGGTTTGGTAACCTCAGGTTTTATTTATCAACAAGGCAAGAACAGGATATGTACCTATATGAAGTAAGCAGCCCAGGACTTTACAGGACATCTTATCTATTCAAACTTACATCTGACCTTACTGATAGATCTAAACTGGTCTACTCTTTCTATAATGGTAATATGGAAGGGACAACCCTTTCTCGCGGAGGCGGAACATCGATCATGAATGATGTATGGGATCTGGCAAGTCAGGTCAATAGTTCAGGTTTCACAATGCCATGGCGACTATACACAAATGAATATTGGGCCCCAACACAGGTAAAGAATACAACACACGGATTAAAATATACTCAGTTCTTAAGTAATGATTCTTTTTATGACCTTATTATGAAAATTGATTCTAAAGATTATATAACGGGTCACGGAGCAAGAAGGGATACGACCACAACCTATACCATCTTTGGTTCAGGTGAGAATGAATGGATAGCAGATGAAGCGCCCATTGGTTTTTTTGGTGGTCCTCTTTTCAGTGTAGAAGGTAGGCTCGCATTTGGAGGGGCGATCAGTACATCTAGGGATTCTAGTAAGGTTAGGACATTCACATTAAAAGGAAACTATACAAAACAGCTCAATAATCATCATCAACTTAAAGCAGGTGGTGAATTTGTGTTATCAAACCTTGATCTGAAATATGGTTCTCAAAATGAGTTTCTACCAGGGGGAAATTATTGGTCCTTAATGGATGTTGACCCCTATCGACTTTCATTTTTCGCACAAGATAAGCTTGAGTATAAAGGTTTCGTAGCTATTGCAGGATTAAATCTAGATTATATAGATCCAAATGGTGATTGGTATGTTGTCGATCAGTATAATGATGATTTCTTTTCATCAAACTATACAGCTTCTGCAGAAGATACATTTGAAAAGATCAAATTAGACCCACAGGTTCAATTATCACCAAGACTCGCTCTTTCACATCCGATCACAGAGACATCTAAGCTTTATTTTAATTATGGTCACTACCTCCAGATGCCTATTGCACAGGACCTCTACAGAGTCCGAAGAGGATTCAGTGAAGAAGTACTCACTATCGGTGATCCCACTCTACCCATGGCCAATACGATTGCTTATGAGATTGGTTTTGATCAATCTTTTCTTGAATCATACCTGATACATATTTCTGCTTATTACAAAGATATATCTGACCAGCAGGATTACACCAAGTTCATTAGTGCAAATAGCAAGGTGAACTATTTTAGACTGACTGCAAACAGTTATGAAGATATTCGTGGGTTTGAGCTTGAGCTCTCTAGAGTAAAGGGGAAGTGGCTTACCGGTTTTGCTAATTATGAATATCGCGTGAATACCTCTGGATATTTTGGGCTGGGAAGGTACTACGAGAATCCATCCGATCAGCGTAACTATGAATTAAATAATGAGAAACAATATAAACCAAGACCTATTCCACGCATAAAATCGGTCTTGGATTTTCATACACCCTTAGCGTTTGGTCCTAAGATAGCGGGGCAACATTTGCTTGGAGACTGGCACATGAATTTAATTAGTAGATGGTCAGGTGGTTCATGGTTCACCTACAATCCCAATAATGTTCCTGGTATAGAATATAATGTTCAGTATAAGGATAATTATAATATAGATATCAAATTCTCTAAGATCTTTCACATTGGAAAACTTAATGTGAAATTGTATGCGGATATATTTAATGCCCTAAACACAAAAACATTTTCGGGATATGGATTTGAAGATGGCTTTGATTATAATTATTACATGCAGTCACTTCATCTCCCTGATAACATAGCAAGTGAATTAGGCTATAATTATTTTTCAGGTAATGATAAACCAGGTGATGTAAGAAAAGATGGAACTGATTTTATTCCTATGGAATGGGTCTCAGATGTTACCTATGTTGATAATCCTAGTGAGCGGCCCATTTATTATGATCATGCAACTAATTCATATAAGCAATGGACCCAGGAAGCAGGATGGAATGCCGTAAGCCAAAGCTTTTACGATCAGGTTATTAGAGATAAACAGTATATAGATATGCCCAACCAGCTTTATTATGTATTCTTAAACCCACGAGATGTTTTTATTGGACTCAATATCAGCTATGATTTCTAAGAATAAGATATTGATATTTGGGTTATTCATAGCAATCTCCTTTTCACAGGAGGTCAAATGGATGTCCATAGGCGATCTCCATAATTGGTACTCTGCTGCAGGTTGTGAGATCGAGACAGGTAGGACTGGTCAGATATCAGATCAACAAGATGGATTGCGTTATCCCGCATTCTACCGTGTTCAGGATAATCAAGCAGCAAAAGGATTATGGTTGGGAGCCGCAAATTTTTATGACCCCGTTGTAAATAAGGATTATGAATATAAGGTTGTACATGCAGGGCCTAGACATCTGGATATTGAGAGCGAGACAATGCCGGTAGAAATGACAATGGATGGAAAATATGATCATCCGAATGTGTTTGTTGATGGTGATCCTGCCACGAATCTACAGTATTTGGATAATGTAGATAATGTTGACCCATCTCTTTCATCAGATAGAAGGATCAATAATATTGTACAGACCTCGATAGGTGTACAAATGAAGCGCACTATATATGCATTTGCACATCCTGAACATCAAAACTATCATATACAGGAATATGTTTTTACCAATAATGGCTGTTTTGATACAGATTGTAATACGAGTTATGATCAAACATTAGAGGGTTTTCAAGTCTATCTACAATACAGATATGCTATTAGTAGAGAAGGAATGGTATATGATGGTGGTTGGTTGCCACAGAGTGCTGCTTGGGGTCATAACACAATGAATGATGTCATTGGAGAGTATCCGGATGCGCCTTCGGTCAATGATCAATTCTATGATGATGGTGAGGTCATGCGAGCTTTGTTCAGTTGGCAGGGATATCACTCAGATGCCAGTTTTGATAATTTAGGTGGACCAAATGCACCTGGGGAAGGTCATTTAGGAGCTGCACAATTTGTTGGTGTGGTCACGCTCCATGCAGATACAAGCCCAACGGATAATACCGATAATATCAATCAGCCTAGTACAACTTGGTTCATTACATCTGATGACCCAACCACATCGGGTAATGACCAGTATAATGAGACCAAATCCATTAATGAATACACTAATTATATGACCGTTGGTCATCCAGAACAATCTCAGGCTGAAATAGTTGGAACTGGGAATGCCAATCAGTTCAATGACCCAAGAACAGGTTCGAACCCAGGTGGGACATCGCAGGGGATCGGGTTTGGTCCATATACGCTTGCACCTGGTGATAGTATCCGGATAGTAGTGGCTGAAGCAGCTGCAGGTCTAAACAGAGAAATGTGTTATGTTGTTGGTCAGAATTGGAAGAATGAGGCGCATAATGATAACCTACCAACATCTTCTGCTTTACACACGCATATGATGGATAATTATCATCGTAGTACCAATGATAATAATCTTTATAAGAACTCTTGGGTATTTACGGGTGTAGATTCGATCATCAAAACATTTAAGACCGCTAAGCATAATTTTGACCTCATGGAATCTGGACAGTCTCTACCACAGCCTCCCCAACCCCCATCTATATTTAATGTGACATCTGGTGGTGATAGGATCATAATTGATTGGACCAATGAATCAGAATCAGGACCAGGTTTTGCTGGCTATAACCTTTATCGTTTGAAATTCAAACCTGATACGACCCTATTTGCCTATAATGTGATCCAGGGTGAACTAGATCCATTGGATGAGACGATCGCTACGATATGGGAATTAGCCCCTGGCGATAATACATATGAGGATCTGACCGCGGAGCGTGGTTTTGATTATTATTATTTTCTAGAAGCATTTGATAATGGGACAAATGATGATATGGTTTTGAATAGTAGTAAGTTTTATACACTTACAAATAAAGCAGCAGCATTAAAACGGCCTCCAGGAGAAAGTTTTAAAGATATTAGAGTTGTACCCAATCCCTTCCATATATCAGCACGTGATCTACAGTATGGGGTTAGCGCTCCAGATAGATTGATGTTCTTGAATATTCCACCAGTTTGCACTATTCGTATATTCACAGAGAGGGGGGATCTTGTTGATACCATAGAGCATACTGATGGTAGTGGGGATGAAGCGTGGAACTCTATCACATCTTCAAGACAGATCATAGTAAGCGGATTATATATAGCACATTTTGATATGCCTGATGGGGATGCAATAAGAAAATTCACAGTAGTTAGGTAGCCTATGAGATCAATAATGAAATTAATAAATATTGTCTTCTGTATGCTTATAATTACAAGTTGTGATGACCTGTTAAGCGATTATGAATCTCATAAAGTTGAGTCAATGGTCATTGATGATAATATCTGTAGTATATTGAATGAAATGGAGTCTGTTACTGCATATACATCTATGGGTGATTCACTATCAACGATCGCTTTATTTGACACTCTTGTTAAGGATACAACTTCTTTTCTTACACTCAGTAATGCAAGTAATTGGAGGATCCCAGTTGATTCTATGTGTTATTTTATGGTATTTGCCCCTCAGCAGGCTGATTCTTATATCGTCGCTTTGAACTCATCAAGTGAATTAGCTTTATATAATAGTGGAGGGAATCTGGTCACACCAGATAATGAGATCACATCCTTAAAGAATATTGCAGGATGTTCTGATGTACGCGTCAGGCAAGCCTACTCAGGCTTATCAGGTGCCTATCTTGGAAAACTAGTTAATCCAAATGTGACCTCTTTAAAAATGGTCCTTTTGAATACAAACCAACCGCCTACTGCTGCTTTTAGCACTAGTTCAAATTCCGTACTAGTAGGAGATACGATCACATTTACCGATCAATCACAGAATGGTGCATACCCGATCCAAACCTATAGCTGGGATTTTGGAGATGATAATACAAATAGTGATTCATCAGTTGTAGAACATGCTTATGCGGATTCAGGTCTATTTAGTCCATCATTGACCGTTTCAGATGGTTATCTATTCCATACTGTTACAAAAACTGAGCATATAAGTGTAGACCAAGGGAGCGAAGAATGATGAAATATTTACTTCCTCTGGTCATTACTATGGCGATGCTTCAAGGTTCAGAAAATAAAAAATTAGCACAGACCGGTTTTCAATTTTTAAGTGTTACGTCTGATGCAAGAAGTGGTGGCATGGCTGATGCCATGACGACGATCCATGGTAGATCTGTATCGTTGTTCTTTAACCCTGCTGGGATGTCTAGGCAGACGCAACTTTTTGATATCAATTTTAGCGCTAACAACTGGATAGCAGGAATAAAGCATGATGCATTCAGCCTATCAGTCAGTCCTAAGAATGGTCAGTTCGGCGTTTTTGGCCTTAGCCTTTTAAATGTTGATTATGGAGAGTTACAAGGAACCATGGTCTGGGATAATGACCAAGGATTTATAGATACGGAAAATTTCTACCCATCTGCATTAGCAATAGGACTTGGATATGGTAGAGCATTGTCAGAGAGCTTTTCAGTTGGGGGTCAGGTCAAAAAGGCCTATCAATATTTAGGTCATAATGTTGTACCTGTAACGGATTCATCAAAAGTAGTTGAAAATAATATTTCTGATGCACTCGCTTTTGATTTTGGTACGATCTATATGACCGATTGGCATGGATTCACTTTTGGAATGTCTGTTAGGAATTTCAGTGATGAAACACAATATGCCTATGATGGCTTTCAACTTCCACTAACCTTCAGAATAGGAGGTTCCATTGATCTTTTTAGTTTTGTTCCATCCATTGGAGAAAAACAGTCTCTGCTCTTGGCAGTAGATGCCCTTCATCCTAGATCTTATCCAGAACGATTGAACCTTGGACTTGAGTATTCATTTATGTCAATGGGCTATATGAGATTAGGATATCTTTACAATTATGATGAAAGAGATCTGACCTATGGTGCTGGATTTAAATTGGGACCATTATCCATTGATTATGCATTAACACCATTTGGTGTATTCGATAGCGTGAATCGTATCAGTATAGGGATATCCAGATGAGAATACTTTCATTATTCCGTATTATTCTGCCTATTTCTTTGGTCATGTTTTCTTGCGAGGATCCAAATTATCCAGAAAATATATGGGATGAGGATGACCAGGGTAATGCGTCTCCATCTATTAGTTCTGTAGAGCCAGAAATGAGCGCATTTGCTGGTATTGATACATTGACTATAAATGGTCAAAATTTTTCAGAAAATAGCTCAGCAAACCTGGTCTACTTTAATAATATGCTTGGTAATGTGATCAGTGCTACATCAACAAGTCTCAGAGTAGTTACCCCAAACCTTGTAAGTGATAGTGTACAGATCCGAGTTGCAGTTCAAGGTGCCTTTCTATTTGCAGATCATTCATCATTGTATACACTAACGGCTGCAGTATCAGATTATGGTCCATTTGATCAATTCACGGATATTTTTAGTTTAGATCTAGATAGAGATGAGAATCTTATTGTTTCAATGGACGGTTCTCCAAATGCTGAATTTTGGATAGTAGATACCAACCAAGATTCAGCTGTATGGTCAGGGGCATTGGCCAAGGGTTCTGGAATGAAACTAGGGCCTACTGGTAGTGTTTATTTTGTGAATTATCAGCGCTATCTTTACAAAGATGAACAGGGCACACCCAAGGAAAACACAGAGATCTTTAAACGTTTGAATGGTAATGCAACAGACCTGGATTTTGATTCAAATGGTAATCTATTTGCTGGTGGTACTGGGTCAACGATCGATGTTGTAGATATTAATGATGATGGTGGTCTGACCTCAGGTATCACAGAAGCAAAAAATTTGGATACTCTAGACATTCTCTCTTTAAGGGTATTTAATGACTATTTATATGTTTTAACGACAACTGTTGCTTCTGATCAGGCAATATATAAGATGCAGATATTAGATGATTCTGGTTCTCTGGGTGACCTAGAACTTGTTTTTGATTGGTCTGCTTATACAAATAAACTTTCATCTGCATTATGTTTTACACTAAGCGAAGCAGGAGACCTTTTTGTTGGATCAGACTCTGATGATCAGCCACTGACTTATATCCAGAATGGAAATGCCAGCGGGTTTTATTCTTCAATATTGACCGCACCGATAAGTTATATGGCATGGGGTAATTCAAATTATTTGTATCTAATCAATAAGACCGAAGAAACAAATAGAGTTCAAAGAGTTGATACACGTATGAGTGGCGCTGACTATTATGGTCGCCCTTAAAGCTCTGTGGTAAATGTTCCGATCCTTTAGATCAAAAGATCTTTTATTTTCATCATTTCTTATACTATCTAATTCCCTTTTCTCTGGTACAACAGGTAAAGTTTCTGGTGTGGTCAGTTCATCAGAAACTAAAGCACCACTTATAGGTGTTAATGTTGTATTAGCCAATACATCATTGGGCACGGTTACTGATAGTCTTGGCACCTTTGCACTATTAAATATTCCACCAGGGGATTATTCGATCCAGGCATCTATGATCGGTTACGCAGATTTTACTTTGGAAGACGTGATCATAAGGATCGATCAGACAGCGATCGTTGAGATCTTTTTAACTCAAAGATCCATTGAAATGGAAAAGATCACTGTTGAGGCGACCCGACCAATTATCATACATGATATCTCTAATAGCCAGATCAATATTACATCTGATGAGATCACTGACCTTCCTTTCGATGATATATCTGATGTATTAGGATTGCAGGCAGGTATAGAAGGATTGTCAGTGAGGGGAGGGGGATCAAGGGAATCATTATTCCAAGTAGATGGTCTATCATATAACGATGAACGATCCTATGTACCATATATGTCTATTCCACTGAGTATCATTAAAGAGGTACAGGTACAGACCGGCGGTTTTAGCGCTGAGTATGGTAATATCAGATCAGGTATTGTAAATATTGTTCTTGATGAAGGTGATAAGAAAAAATATCGCGGTGGGTTTAAATATCGTCACAGTCCACCGGCCCCAAAACATTTTGGAAGATCTTTATATTCAAAGGACTCTTATTTTTTAAGACCTTACCTTGATGATGCTGTTGCTTGGTCAGGTACCGAGAATGGGAATTGGGATGCATATACGCGTAACCAATATCCATCATTTGAGGGATGGAATGCTGTTTCGTATGCTACGATGAATGATGATGATCCATCTAATGATCTCACTCCTCAAGCAGCTCAACAAATATTCAAATGGCAGCATAGAAGATATGGTGTCATAGATCATCCAGATCAAGATCTTGATCTTTTTATAAGCGGGCCTGTACCAGTTGTATCATCAAGTTTAGGGTCTTTAAGGTTTATTTTTAGTTATAGAGATGAGAATGAGGCATTTATTTTCCCCTTATCTTTTGATGATTATGGAGATAGATCAGTACTGTTAAAACTCACATCTGATCTATCCTTAAAAACAAAATTCAATCTCTCATTCCAGTCTGGTGTTACACGGTCAGTATCACCCTATAATTGGAAAACAACACCCACCGGTTCTTACCTTAGATCTACCTATGAGGTGGCAAACATCTTAAATAGTAGTTCAGGAAATAGTATCCTTTTCATGCCAGGATATTTTTCGCCAACTAAAATAGATAGAAGAATAATTGGTCTAAAAATTGACCATATGTTCTCAGAAAAAGAATTCATTGAAATGGTATTTAAGGTCCAATTAAATGCGTACGATACCTATCAGACAACACTAAGGGATACAAACAAAACCCATGATATACTACCGGGATTTCCTGATTTTCTATTTGATGAGGCACCTTTTGGATATTGGGGTTATGGCGAGACAGGAATCGATGGAATGAATATCGGTGGTTGGATGAATATTGGTAGAGACTCATCAAGAATATCAACAACTCAATTCAAGCTGGACTATACAAACCAATATAGGTCTAATCATCAGATCAGATCTGGTTTAGGTGCAACAATGAACGATTATAATATCCGTTCATCTGCAAATAATCCTGGTATGTCTACCTGGAATAGAAGCATGAACTATGATGTGTCACCCTATAGGCTCTATGCTTATGCCCAGGACAAAATAGAATACAAAGGATTTATTGCAAATATAGGTATCAGGACCGATTATTCTAACGGGAATACAAATGTCTATGAATTGGCTGATTATGATGACCTATTCAAGCAGGGCTCTGGCAATGATCTAGAAATTTCATCAGAAAAACGATCTTCTCAACCGATCTATGCTGTAAGTCCAAGGTTGGGTATATCTCATCCGATCACGGATCGCTCCAAGTTGTTTTTTAATTATGGACATTTTTATTCTGAGCCCTCATCATCCTATCGATTTAGGCTACAGCGTGAAAGTAATGGACTCGTCACACACATAGGAGATCCTGATATGGTCTTTGAAAAGACCATCGCGTATGAGACAGGTTTTTCTGCAAATCCTTTTGGAGCATATTTATTGAATATTTCTCTTTTTTATAAGGATATAACCAGTCAACCAGGTTGGGTGTATTATCAAAATATGAATGGTACAGTACAGGTCAATCGCATAGAGAACAATAATTATGAAGATATACGCGGATTAGAACTGACACTAAAAAAGAATATGGGTCAATTCGTTACCGGTATGATAAACTATACCTATCTTGTGCAATCTTCAGGATATTTTGGTCTATTAAGCCAATTCCAAGATCCTAACATGCAGCGCGATTATGAAAGTTTAAATCGCTATGAATCAAAACCACGACCGAGGCCTTTTTTGCGTACGGTCATCAATATAAAGACACCAAAGGATCTTGGCCCTAAAATTCTCAATAATTCGATCATAGGCGGCTGGACATCAAGCTTTATTTTTAATTATAAAGCAGGTGCTTTTGAGACCTATAACCCTCAGGGGTTACCAGGGATCTCTGATAATGTTCAATGGAAAGATACCTACAGCACGGATGCAAGGATTGCAAAGAGCATCACATTGAACACTACCAAAATAGATCTGTTCCTTGATATCAAAAATCTATTTAATAATAAATTTCTCAGTTATGCTGGTTTCTCTAACTATTATGACTATGTCGATTATTTAGAATCGCTCCGCTTCCCCTGGGAAGAAGGGAAGGAGAAAGGTAGTGACCGGATAGGCGACTATAGGGATTGGTCAATCGATTATCAGCCATATGACCCTGCTGATTGGGAAGACCCAAGCAGTGCAGAAAAAGAAATTCTTAGTACCAAGGCCTATATTGATATGCCAAATATCAAAGCGGTCTCTTTTTTAGATCCGAGAGACATATTTTTTGGGATCACGGTGCACTTTTGATACGATTCTTACAGATTCTAATATTTCTATTGATCCCCCTAACCATATTTGGTAAGGTAGATGAGACATTAAAGCGTTATGTTAAAGTCGGTGAGCTCCAATCGCACTTTTCTGCATACGGTAGTGAGAGAGCATGGAACAATACTTATTATGAAGGGATGATATGGCCCGCTGATTATTTATACCAGGATAATGCTGTTATCAAACGATCCTGGATGGCTTGTAAGAATTTTACTGATAAAGATGATCATGACTGGGGTCACTTTGGTCTATATATAACTCTCGCTGATGTTGGAAACAGTATTTATCCTACCCAATTGTACCAGATCGCAAAGTTCATGCCACCCACGGTTTATGTAGATGGTGTGGATATCAATAGCTTTTATAATGCTGAGATCGATTCGGTCGATCCGAGTATTGTAGCAGATCGGATGATAGTCAATGAGATCAATACCTCTATGGGCCTTACGATGGAGCGCAGGGTCTATGCGTTCAGCCAGCAGTACCATGATAATTATTTCATTAAGGTTTATACTCTTACTAATACAGGTAATACGGACTGGGATGATGAGATCGAGCTAACCGCAGATCTTGATGATGTTATTATTGGATGGGGAACACGATATAGCGTTTCCCGTGAAGCAGGTATTCTATTAGATGGTCAACAAAAATGGGGCAAGAATACATGGGTCACCATTAGAGGAGAAGATTACGCTGATAATTATCTTACGCCGATCACGGAAGATGACCCCAGCCCTGAATGGCTTAGATCTGTTTTTTCATGGTATGGCCAATCTGCAGTCGTCTTTCAGATCAATACCGTAGGAGGGGCGAACTATCAGGGGAATAATCGGTTGACCGCACCTCATCATGCGGGGACAGCCATTTTACATGTAGATAATGGTTGGAACGATCCCACAGATAATGTTGGACAGCCTCTCTTTTTAGGTTGGCACGCAGGAGACACCTATCCTGGGTTGGGTAACCTATCCGAGTCTGATGAACCTGCTATGTATCAGCTCTATGAGATGCTTTCTGGATCACCTCACTTAGGTTTAGGTGGTGCAGAGCGTATTGATGAAGTGATAATGGGTGACCCAGCATCTGAGACATATTTGAAGCATAACCAAAAACCATTTGATGTGCATAATGATCCTGGTGGTATGAATACCATGATCACATATGGACCGTTTGATATTCCTCATAATGAGAGTATTGTGATCGTTGAAGTAGAAGGGATCGATGGGTTGGACAGGCTTATGTGTGAAGCTATTGGTCTCGAATGGAAAGATGGGGATGCACCTTATATCCTTCCTAATGGCGCAGAAACAAATGATAAAGATATTTATAAGAATGCATGGGTATTCACTGGAAAGGATTCTATTCTTAAAACATTTGGTCGTGCTTATAGAAATTACTCATCGGGTGTTCAGATCCCTCAGCCACCTGAGCCACCTACATTGTTTGATGTCCAATCAGGCGGAGATAGGATCTTTTTATCCTGGGAGCCAAGTCCTTCTGAATATGGATCCAATTTTTCGGGATATGAGATATGGAGAGCACCTGGTAAGCCGGATACAGTATATACAAAGATCTATACTGGGCCAGAAGGTGTCTATTCTTATGATGATATGAGCGCGAAAAGAGGTATATCCTATTACTATTATATCCAATCCATAACAGATGGATCAAGTAACAACCAGGGAAACTTGAATCCTATTGGACCTCTAAAAAGTGGTAGGTTTTACACTAGGACATCAAAACCTGCTTATCTTAGGAGACAGTCAGGAGACAAACTGAATAGTATCCGCGTAGTCCCTAATCCATATCATATTGCAGCGCAGAATATGCAGTATACAGGGGAGAAGGATAAGATCATGTTCTTAAATATACCGGGTCAGTGTGACATCCGTGTATATACCGAACGCGGAGATCTGATCCATAGGATCGATCATGACGATGGTAGCGGTGATGAGGCTTGGAACCTAATAACAAGTGCCCGTCAGGTGATAGCTCCTGGTATATATCTTGTCCATATCGTTGTTACAGAGGATCTGAGATCAGAGACCGGGGATATCATTATGAAAAAGGGTGACAGTACTATCAAGAAATTTGCCGTGATCAGATAAATATTCCAGTTTTTCTAGACTTGATCTAGACCCAAAAACTTTTCATATTTGACTTGCGGGATTTTTACAAATTATGTAGAATTTACGTGCTCAAATTCTTTCTACATACCATTTCACATTCAATTAAATAACAAAAAATAAGGAGCAAAGGATGATCAAAAAGTTAATGACAGTAGCAGCTGTATGTGTACTTTCAATTGGCACGGCCAAAGCTGAATACATTTATAGTTCTACACTCTTAGATTTTGGTGATACCCTTGGAGGTGTTGTTCAAGGTTCTGATGGAGCCTGGCA
>CAYOJL010000003.1:27678-56639 GCA_964404235.1 uncultured bacterium
CTTATGTTAGTTATGTCCTTGCTGGCGAGCGTCCTTGTGTTGTTCTGGATGCTGATCTCAACTATGTTGGAAATGCTATTGATACGGTTGGTCATATCAACCGTGCTCTGGAAGTCACTGAAAGTGGTGAAGATTTGTTCATTGGTTCCACATGGAACGGTCACGGTGTGACCGTCTGGGAAAGTTCTGTTCCTGGTGTTATCCAGCATACGTTTCTTGATACCTTTGGTGTATTCAATGACTTAGATGCCTGTTGGAATGAGATCGGAAGTGCCATGGGCGCTGACTCTGCATATACGCTTTGGTGTGATTATTACTCTGATGCTGATACCAATTTTGCCCAAACAGCACTCTGGGCCAGTTCATTAGACTTTGCGCCTGCAGTAGATGGTCACACTGATTATCTCCTTGTTGGTGCATTGACCGCTGGCTGGGGTGGTCCCTTAGGTGGTGTATATTGGATGTTTGATACGAATACTGATTTCCCTTTTCAGCCCGTTGATTTCATTGGTAATTGGCATGACTGGGAAGAGACTGGTGAAGGAGTGACCGATGGTCCTCGCGGTGCTGCCTGGGATGCTGATGGAAATGTCTATCTCGCTGATTTTTACAGCAATGGTATCTATCACTACGCGTATAGTGAAGGTGGTGGAATTGAAATAGAGGAACCATATACCTATAGTTCTACACTGATAGATTTTGGTGATACCCTTGGAGGTGTTGTTCAAGGTTCTGATGGAGCCTGGCAGAATTCCCCTCATGGTGTGGTCGTCGCGCCTGACGGTCATGTCTGGGTCAATATCTACGGTGGACATGGTCGCATGGAGATCCTGGCAAGTGGTGACACGGTTCACTATAAAGGGATCTATGTCTTAGATCCTGCAACAGGTGAACATGCAGATTTTTCACCGATCGAGATCTTAACATTCCCTGATGGAACGTCAGACTCACTGACTGCTGAGAGTGCAAGCTCAGGTGGTGGTCGTGGTATCGAGATCGATTATGATGGAAATATTTTAAGTTCACACTACAAGACACTATATAAGATCAATTACATGACCGGCGAAGGTATGGCCATGTGGGTTGGCGAAAGCTCGCTTACAGAAGCAGTATCTGATGCCAATGGTAACACTTATGTTAGTTATGTCCTTGCTGGCGAGCGTCCTTGTGTTGTTCTGGATGCTGACCTCAACTATGTTGGAAATGCTATTGATACAGTAGGTCACATCAATCGTGCACTAGAGGTAACAGACAATGGTGAAGATATGCTGATCGGTTCCACATGGAACGGACATGGTGTTACTCACTGGAACAGTACAGTTCCTGGTGTTATCCAGCATACATTTGTAGACACATTTGGAACAGATATGTATGTAGATGCTTGCTGGGATGAGATCGGTAGTGCTATGGGTGCTGACTCAGCCTACGTAGCATGGTGCGATGAAGATACCGTTTTTGAACAAACAGCACTCTGGGCGAGTTCATTGGATCTATCCCCTGATGGTGATCTCCTTGTTGGCGCTTTGACCGCTGGTTGGGGTGGCCCTTATGGTGGTGTATACTGGATGTTTGATCTAGAAGCTTATCATGATGGTCCATTTGCAATGGCTGGTAATTGGCATAACTGGGATGGGACTGGTGAAGGAGTGACCGATGGTCCTCGCGGTGCTGCCTGGGATGCTGATGGAAACCTATACCTTGCTGATTTTTATAGCAATGGTGTTTACCATTATGCTGCTGATTACACATCTGTTTCAGATGACGATCCTAAGAATGTGATCGCTAGTGGTTATGTTCTCGAGCAGAACTATCCTAATCCATTCAATCCTGATACTAGGATCGAGTTCACCATTCCTGTTAATGAACATGTAAACCTTGCTGTTTACAACCTTGAAGGTAGACTGGTCAAGACATTGGTCAACCAGATCATGAGTTCAGGACAGCATATTGCGAACTGGGATGGAACGAATGAAACAGGAACAAAAGTATCTACCGGTATGTATATCTATCAGTTGAGGACCAACTCAACTCTACTGAACCGTAGAATGACCTTTGTCAAATAAATAAGAATATTTAAATATTCTAAAACTAAAAAGGGGCATCTAAAGCCCCTTTTTAGTTTATAGATCATGAAGATCAATTTAGTTCTCTTTCTTGTTTTTGGTATTTTGAATGCTCAGCGTATAGTAGGCTATTATCCATATTGGGTCGAGGATGCATTTCCACCACATGATCTTGATCTGGAAACCTTTACTCATATCAATCATGCTTTTGCCTGGCCAGATGAAGAAGGAGGGATCGAATCTCCTGCCGGTTTTTTTGATCCTTCGATCGCAGATCATATTCATAGTAATAATAGTAAGTTTATTCTTGCATTAGGGGGATGGGGCCAGACGGAAGGATTTGTGGCCTCTACTTCTACATATGAATTAAGAGCTACATTTATTTCCAGCATCATAGACAAGATAATTGCTTATGGTTACGATGGAGTAGATATTGATTGGGAATTTCCACAAACCACACAACAAAAGAACAATCTCACCTACTTCATTGAAGAACTCGATTCTGTTTTGTATGATTTCGATCCTGAATTACTGATCACCATGGCCGTTCCAATATCAAACTGGTCGGGTCAATGGCTTGATATGAGTGCACTGAGACCCCATGTAGATTTTTTTAATGCTATGACCTATGATTTTCATGGTAGCTGGAGCTCAAACGCTGGTCATAATTCTCCTTTATATCAGTCACCCCCGGGTGATCCTGATGGGTCCGTAGAGACAGGTATTAATTATCTGGTAAATACTAGAGGATTACCTGAGAATAAGGTAAATATGGGGATCCCTTTCTGGGGAAAGAAGTATAATACATCTACGATCAATGGATCTTTTTCCGGTTCTGCTGTTGATATGCACTATAGCGAGATCCTGCCGTTAATTAACAATGGGTGGACCTATGAATGGGATAATGTTGCCAAATGTCCTTATCTGGTCAAAGAGGATCAATCAAAGATCATTACCTATGATGACCCATTATCGATTCAATATAAATGTGAATTTGCCCAGAATAGGGATCTGGGTGGTATTATGGTATGGGCCCTTGGATATGATGATATGGATTCGGAAGAATCATTAACAGAAGCGATCAATGCTTACTGGCTTAATTCAGAGAATAATATAAATAATATTGTACCAAATGATATAGAACTTCATACCTATCCTAATCCATTTAATCCCATGAAAAAGATCAAGATCGATCTCCCAAATAGTGGGTATATAAGTCTCAGATTATTTGATATTAATGGTAGACTTATTGAGTCACTTGCAAGTGGATATTATAATAAGGGAACTCATCATTGGACCTGGTATCCTGAAAAAAATGATCATCGTTTAGCCACAGGGGTATATGTGATCAGTTTGAATACCGATAATAGTATTATAAATAGAAAAATATTATATCTTAAATAAAACCTTTTAATTATAAAGGTAGTATGGGGCGGACTGTACTAAAAACTCTTCTCTATCTTCTTCAAGTAATTTGAACAGACCAGATGGGACCTTTATAACCTTATTATTTGCATTTCGCAGTTGACCATTCAATAATCTAAATAATTGATCGGTCCCAAATAACTTTCCAAGTCTTCCCGGTTTATACCTGAACTCATCTGTATATAATCCAAATGTAATGTAGATACTATGTATGGCTGTTTCAATAGCTCTGTATTTATATTTGTCATTAACAGCTATTTCTTGCCCAAGACATCGTGTATTTTCAAACTTTGGGTTTTCTGCTATGCCTGGAAGATTCTTTGGTTTGAACTTTGAATAAGTGAAATCAGCTCCTTCGATCCCCAAGCTTTGCATTTCCTTTGCAAGATCAAAGTTCATCCAGGGTGCACCGATCTGCTTGAAAGGTTTCTTTGTGCCGCGACCTTCACTAAGGTTTGTTGCTTCATAAAGACACATCCCTGGATAAATAATTGCTGTTTCCAGATCTGGTATATTTGGTGAAGGAGGTATCCAAGGAAGATCAGTATCATCATAGAACATGTATCGTTTCCATCCATCCATTTTTATCACAGTAAGTTTTGGAGGCACGAATGAAAGCCAACCTTCTTTTACGGCCATTTGACTTAGTTCACCAACCGTCAAAGCATACCGAGTGGGTATAGGATAGTATCCTACGAATGATTTAAAGGCTGTATCAAGGATGGCTCCTTCAATTATCTCTCCACCGATAGGATTTGGTCTATCTAGAACCATTACATCGATGCCATGTTCTCCTGCGGCTTCCATGACAATGCCAAGGGTGGATATATAAGTATAGAATCTGGCTCCTACATCCTGAATATCATAGATGATCAGATCGATACCATCTAACATTTCTTTTGTTGGCTTTCTTGTTTTACCATAGAGGGAGATTATTTCAGGTCCTGAAGTATAATTGCTATCATAGTCCACTTTAGCCCCTGCGCTTGCTTCTCCATAGAATCCGTGCTCTGGAGCAAAGATCCGTTTTAAGGATATATGGGGATTATCCTGAAAGAGTTCATAGTTCTTTTCATTCTGTTTCGTTATCCCTGTATGGTTTGTGACCAGACCAATTGATCTTCCTTTTAAATAATTAGGATGATCTTCAATAAGGACATCCAGTCCAGTTCTAACAATGCCATCACTACTTAAATGAACTGGTTCAAGTATGGTAATTGGACCTTCCGGTGCGCTACACCTAAAGAGTAGAAAAATCAGTGGTATTAGATTGATCATTTTCATGGATCTATTTTATAAATGTTATTTTTCTTTCAATTCTTTTTTTATCTGAAATGAACTGGACCATATAGACACCATTGGAGACCTGTATTCCTCTATCATTTTTTCCATACCACTTTTCTTGAAAGTGTCCAGACTGAAATGTTCGATCCTCAAAGATGGTTCTTATTTTTCTACCCCGTATATCAAATAAATGCATTGATACATTTCTAGGTCTATCGATCTCAAAATCTATTGTGATCACAGGATTGAATGGGTTAGGATATGCATTACTGATTTGAAATAGTCTGGGTAAGGGGTCTTCATCAGCTGATAGTTCTCCCTGTATCTGCAGGGAAAATTGAACAGTATCTGATAATTCTCCAAGCCCAAAATCATTGACGATCACCGTAATGTTCGTTGTCCCGATGAATGGTTCATAATCAATATTTACAACGGAGCCCGATGTATGCCCATAAATAGTTGCTTGGACAGCTGAGGTATCCGTAAATACAGCTATCTGGTGAATGTCACTTTCATTATTATCAGAGAATTCTACATAGAAGTAATAATTGGTACCATCTTCAATAACTGTATCTGGGATCGATGTTATGATCGGGGCCAAGTTCTCAGGTGGATCACCCTGAGCTTTGGTGATGACCCGAAGGTCATCAAAGTAGATCCTTCCAACCATATCGCTATTGGAGCCTGGTTTTAACAGGAGTCCGTCCAAAAAGTATTCATCCCCATTCATTGTCTGATCGCCACTGAGCCAGTTTCCAACCTGCTCTGCTTCAGAAAGATCCCATTCTATTAATCTCCAACCTGTCCAATTCAATTCTTCCCAGGCCATGACCTCAATGATATCTCCCGTTAGAGATCCGTTCAGATACTCATAGAGCGAAATACTGAATTGATTACCACTGCCATCACTATATACATATAATTGGATAACATCTGATGTATCCAAAGGTATATCGGAGGGATCTCCTGCATTATGTAATCTTAAAAAAGATGAGGATGCATCAGGATCCCATCCATAGCGAAGTGAACCAGATTTTCTACCATTTGTATTCATGCTCAGGCCCGGTACAAATACATAGTTACTGTAATTGAACTGGGTCTCGCTACCAAGGATCCCGGTGGTTGATCCGCTTCCATCAGGCTGCCACCATCCTGCTCCTGTATTAAATCGATCTATATAAGTTCTATTGCTATAATAAAAATCAGCAGTGTTAAATGAATATTCTAGAGTGTTTGGTATACTATTACCTAGTGTATCAGTTATGCCACTGAGTGTGATCATGCAATTAGAATTATTAAGCAAAGGTGCGAATGGTTTAATAGACAGTGTTGTTATCTCATCAACGGTATATTCAATATGATCTGTTGTGAGAGACTGTCCATCGGACTGGAACTGTATTGACACTTCATCTATTGAAGAGATGTCCAACATTTCATCAAACATAACATTAAAAACACCTTCCGTATCAAAAACATGACTCAATAGTGGATATATACTGGTAACCTGTGGTCCAGTAAGGTCTGTGGATTCTGTATGAAAAGTGATTGTGATACCATCACCAGAAATACCATCCATGTTCCCATCAAATTGAAGCCCGATCATATCTGTTAGATCAGAGGATATACCCATAGTGTATTCTGTGTCGAATTCCAATAGCTCTGGGAAATATATTGAAACAGCCTTTCCTTGATCCTCCCAGTACTCTGACCACTCGATTAAAAGTGTATCGGGCTCTGGGGATAGTGAGAATGCGGATAGGAATGATGACTGATTCATTTCCTTTGAGAATTCAAATCTTATAACAGTGTTTGCCGCGATAGTGTCGCCTTGCTCAATATTAAGGTCTAAGAGTGTAGGGGGATAAGATGGTATGGTGCCTGTTGTGACCAGCGCAATAGTTTCAGATCCAACCCAGAATCGATTAAAATTTTGAATACTAACATCATATGTACCTTCATAGAGTTGTAGGCCATCGAAGTTGAGTGGTATTACCATATCTCCAGACCCATAATAGGTACCTTGGATCATAGGAGATATATCTACACTATCTGAAGGAGTAAGTCCCAAAACTGTCCAGATAGGACCATCCTGATCATTCGTTGAGATATTAACCTGATATTCTAGTTCATTGGTCTGACCAATGGAAGCTTCAGGGGCTCCAGGAAGATCTGTATTGGTCTCATATTCAGAAATATTTCTGACGATTGCCTTATCTTTAAAAAAAGTATATCCTGCTTCTTCCCAATATTGATAGTCTTCCCAGGTGCCGTTACTAAAGAACTGAAAACCATCAACAAATTGTATGTTCCTGACAGCATCCACGATCTCGGGGTGATTATCCCAAAGGTTTTGATCGGCTAGAACATATGATCCAGGGCCTGCAGAGAAAAGTCTTCCTTCATCTATCCCTTGCTGAATATAAGGTGACCAACTCTCATTAGAACCTGCTAACATCTGAACAAAGCTATTTGGTGATGTCCAGTGGTAGTGCATAGGGGTTAATTGATCAACAAATCCTTCATTGAACCATAAAGCACCATCCTGATATACGGTACCATATCCCTGCCATCCGCCCCAGTTATACCGACCTAATACAGCAGCGGACAGTCTTACATATGGCTTTACACTTTGAATAGAATCATGAAGAGTACTCACAAAAGTGGTGACACCATCTCTCCACCATTCTTCCCAACTAGAGTAGTCATCTGGAATACCAGCTGAGTATGGATGGTCAATATCATATAGGTACCTACCCGTTCTTGTATTTTCAAGATCATCTAAGGATTCTTCAGCTATTATACCATCTATCATTCTGACCTCTTCGATCTGTCCAGGTGGTAGTGTATTAAATGAACCACTGGAATGTTCATTCCATCTCACATAATCTAGATGTAGGCCATCAATATCATAATTATTCACTATTTCCATTGCAACATCAACGGTGTACTGTCTTACATCTTCAAGACCTGGAGAAAGACTGCGGCTTGATGTCATTGGATCCCCATCTCGATCTCTGCATACCCATTCCGGGTGCACTTGTGCTGGTGCTCCTTCATGTATGCTAGAAGCTTGAAACACATTGAACCAGGCATGAAGTTCAAGACCTCTGCTGTGAGCAGCATCAATAGCATATTGTAGTGGATCAATTCCTGGATGTTCATAACCGGCGTAATATCCCCAAGGTTCATAGCTAGAGTTATAGTAGGCAGTGCCACTTTGCCTAACCTGAAAAAGCACAGCGGTCATGTTAGCAGTAGCGTGATTATCCATGATCTCATCTATACGAGTCATGGTCTGATCGGCATTTTGTGACGAACTTATATATTCCCATGTTATGACCCAGGTTGCCCTGAATTCCCTATTGAGAGGCATTGCATTTGCCAATACGGTCAACACAGAAAAAAATAAGATCTTATGTCTAATCTTGGTCATACATGTTTTAGTAAGGTTATATTAGGTATCGAAAATCAATACCGTTAATCTAATTAGAAGTTCAAAAATATTAGCTTAGGAAAATTATGTTCATAAGAGTATCAAAAAGAAAACTTTTTCCAGTAATTATTTTGTTAAATATGCTCTTTTCTCGTGATGGTCTCATATCCCAGTTGGATGCAATAGGATCACAGCGATCCTATTTTTCTGTGCATGCATCGCCAGATAGGTCTACTCTAGCACTTACAAATTCTAATTATACCAGTTTAGATATTATTGGGATCAAAGGACCTGTTATAGTAGATATCCCAAATATCAATTCCTTCCAATGCAAATGGTCTCCAGATAGTGAAAAGCTGTTGTTAATGAGATCCAACTATGAACGTAAAAGAAGAGAGAATGGTCTAATAGTTATTAATAAGATGGGAGCCATTGACTACACGATTATTGAACTTACCGATCAAAATATTTATCCAATTGGTTGGACTGGAGATAATACCATTCACTATCTATTAGATAACGAGTTAAGGACTCAAAATATCAAAGGATCTAAGAATGAGTGGGATATGCCACTCATTTATTCCGTAAAAAATAAATTATATAAAAAAACCAGTGATTCTGATACTCGTCTATTATATGAAGCAAATGATATGATCCTCGATATATCTTACTCTTCTAATGCCGAATTAATTGCTTTTGAAGTATATGGTGATAAGTCCATGATCATCAAAAACAGTGATACCATTATAGATGCTATTAAAGATGGGAATGCACCTCAGATCTCACCCGATGGCAATATGGTCATTTTCATGGTCTTAGAAGATGATGGTTACCAGATCACATCAGGAGATATTTACTTATGGGATTCAAGAACTGGCAATATAGATCCAGTTGCAAATGATCCAGAACAAATAGAAATGAATCCCATATGGATGAGTGATCATTTGATCTATTATATCGATCTAAGAGATGGTTCTGTAAATGAGATATTATTAGAAGAACATTGATGAGATATTTGATCTATTTCTTTTTGATATTAGGGATACATAATGCCCAGGTAACTGGACTCGATGGTTGGGACCTATTTATAGACCCTGGTCATAGCCAGGATGAGAATATGGGAATAAATGGATACTCTGAGGCTAAAGAAGTATTACAAGTGAGCTTAGAATTGATGGATATTCTTAATTCTCAGTCTGATATAGATACGGTATACATTTCCAGGACCAATGATAATCAGAGTGTATCCTTATATCAGCGTACGAATTATGCAAATACGGTCGGTGCATCCTGGTATCATTCTATTCACAGTGATGCCAGTTCAAATACCAATACAAATAGGACACTTTTATTGTGGGGGCAACTTAATAATGGTAACCCTGATCCACCTGTTGGTGGAGAAGAAATGAGTTCTTTTATGATCGATATCTTAACTCAAGGAATGAGGATAGAGACAACAGGATCCTGGGGAGATTGCAGTTTTTATACTTGGAGTGATTATTGTGCCAATTCTGGCGGACCATATCTATATGTTAATCGAAATACAAATATGCCTTCAGAGCTAAGTGAGGAAGGACACCACACCAACCCAGCTCAAAATCAATTGGTAATGAATGCAGAATATAAAAGAATGCTGGCATATCTTTTTTTCTGGTCGATCCTTGATTATCATGAGATTGATAGACCATTTGTTGGCCAATTGGCCGGGCAGGTCATGGATATAGAATCGCAAGAGCCGATCAATGGTTCTATTGTTCAAAGTGATGAATATCTGTATACAACGGACACCTATAATTCTTTATTCCATCAATACTCAAATAATGAGCAGGAATTAAAAAATGGATTTTACTGGTTTGAGGGATTATCTGATTCAACTTATGAAGTCATCGTATCCGCGCCTGGATATTATAGTGACACTGCTCAGGTATCGATCTTAGATACATTTATTACTTTCCACGATGTTGAATTATTATCGAGTCAACCACCTATAGTGACGGAAACGGTTCCTGTTGAAGGTGACTCTCTATTTCCTGCATGGGAACCAATTGAGATCCACTTTAGTAGACCTATGGATACGGTTTCAGTTCTTGCTTCTATTGTTTTTAGTCCTGCGACCAATTTTGAGGGGTATTGGTATGACGATGAAACACTGATCCTTACATCTGATTCATTATTATTTGAGACGGACTATATATTAACGATCTTTGATGAGGCACATGACGTATATGGACATTATATGGATGGTGACCAAAATGGCGAATCAGGAGGGGATTTTCAATTACATTTTAGAACAGGGCCAGCAGATATGATCCCGCCAGAGATAGTGAATATTTTCCCTCCAAACGTCGCTCAGAACGTTGAGATATTTCCTATTATTAATATTCAATTTGATGAGACCTTGAATACCAATGTTGATCTATCAGATCATTTTTTATTAGAGCGCTTTCAAGATCATTCATCAGTCCCAGGAGATATGGTTTATTATTCTGTAGGTGAAAAAAGTTCAATATGTTTTTTCCCCATGCAGGATCTGTATCCCAATGAGGTGTATGTAACAAGATTATATTCGGGAATAACAGATCATTTTGATAATATGATCGAGATAGACCAGGCATTTAGTTTCCAAACAGGAAATATTGATATTGAAATAAATGAGATCGATGATCTAGAACAGGGTATAGGTGCACATTGGTGGGAACCTCAGTCATCAGGCAGTACTACAGGCATTATTCCAGATAGTACCTGGATGCAACCCAATTCACAAATTATGAGCTTATTGTATGAGAGTAGTCGATCCATGGAAATTGCATATGGATGGGATCTTTCTGATAGTCAATGGCTTATCCGAGTTTATTTAAGCGGTGGTCCAGCTAGAGAGGTCACTTTTAATGATTCAAAGACAATGCAGGCCTATGTATTTGGTGATGGTTCTGGAAATAAGTTCAGATTCTGTGTCGATGATAATCTACCATCGACAAGTAGCTCAAATCATGAGGTCAGTCCTTGGTATATCATCGATTGGGTCGGTTGGAGATCGATCTCTTGGGATATGGATGTTGATGGGACAGGAGAATGGATCGGTGATGGTAATTTGAATGGTAACATGAGGTTTGATAGTTTTCAATTGAGTTATATAGAAGGCCAATCACAATTCGGAAGGATCTATATTGATGATCTTAGTATTATAGATAATATAGATCTATCTGTTTCAGATCATAATGGATATCCTTCACAAATAAGTCTTGGGAAGAACTTCCCTAATCCTTTTAATATGTCAACCGAGATCTTTTTTACTATTGATAAAGAACGTCCTGTGCAATTGTTTGTTCATGATCTTATTGGAAATAAAATTACCGACCTGGTAAAAGATACGTATGCTCCTGGTCAACATAGAGTTCAATGGAATGGGACAAATCAATATGGTAATCATGTATCCTCTGGCATATATATATATACTATTATATCAAATGATCATAAAGAATCAGGACGTATGATCCTATTAAAATAACTATGTACTAATAAGTTAGGAGCAGGTCATTCACTGGGTAGATAGTTTAATAATATTGATCTTTTTAGCAGGACTTATTGGTTTTGGATGGTACCAGAGTCTTCAAAATAAGACAACATCAGATTACTTTTTAGGTAATAAAAAATTACCATGGATCGTTGCCATGTTCTCTATTGTAGCAACAGAAACATCGGTACTTACTTTTATCAGTATTCCAGGTATCGCTTATCGAGGTAACTGGGTCTTTTTGCAATTAGCACTTGGATATATTATAGGTAGGATATTGGTATCGATCTTTTTCCTTCCAAAATATTTCTCATCAGGAATTACATCTATTTATGAAATATTAGGAGAAAGGTTTAATAAGGATATCCAAAAAATTGCATCAGGGATCTTTCTTTTAACGCGTATTCTTGCTGATGGTATTAGATTTTTAGCAACAGCAGTCATTGTCCAAGTTGTTACAGGATGGTCACTCCCTGTTGCAGTCCTTTTAATTGGCGTTGTCACATTGATCTATTCAGCACTCGGTGGCATCAGGACAATTGTATGGGTAGATAGTTTTCAATTTGTTCTATATCTTGCAGGAGGATTGATTACCATACTATATATTCTTCTTCATTCAGATAGTTCTGCTGTTAATATTCTTTCAGGTCTAGGTGAAGCCGAAAAAACAAAGATCTTTAATTTTTCTGGTGAATTTTTAAAAGACCCCTATTTTTTCTTAAGTGCTGTGATCGGAGGTATATTTCTTTCTTTTTCATCACATGGTGTTGATCATATGATGGTGCAGAGGGTCCTTGGTACAAAAGATCTAAGGTCAGGACAAAAAGCTATGATAGGAAGTGGCATATTCGTCATGCTACAATTTGGGATCTTCTTACTCGCTGGATCACTTATTTTCCATTATTTTGATGGTATTCCTTTACAAAAGGATAGAGAATTCTCTAGTTTTATTGTAGATCATTTACCTACAGGACTCCGCGGATTATTGCTTGCTGGTATATTATCAGCAGCCATGTCAACTCTTAGCTCTTCTATTAATTCCCTGGCATCCTCAACAATTGTCGATTGGTTTGGAGGAAGGTCATCAATAAAAACTTCAAGGATCGTCAGCCTATTCTGGGCATCGGTCCTTATTGGTATTGCACTTATTTTTGATGAGAGTGATTCAGCAATAGTAATTATTGGCCTGCAGATCGCATCCTTTACATACGGTGGTCTACTTGGATTATTTTTATTGACCAAGATCAATAGGAAGTTCAATTCAATAAGTTTAATTGTTGGATTGATCTCAAGCTTATTGATAGTGTTCTATTTAAAACAAGTGGGCTTGGCCTGGACCTGGTTCATAATGATATCAGTATTGGTGAACATATGTATCACTTTTTTAGTTGATATATTTATTAAAGATCGTTTGTCCAGAAATTTTAGTATCCTTTTTCTTACGATCATTTTTATCTTAGGTATAATTTCCTTTTTTAAACCTAAAGTAGAGCAAGAGCAACCTAAAGATTCTAAGATACTCACAGGCCTACTCAATAAGCTTGATAAAAGATATGAGAATATTATAACTCAACCCCAAAGATATAGAGCTCAAATTCTGTACACACAAATAGATAGAGATGATAATAACCATCCAAAGTTTACTAAGCATACATTTGGAGTCCGTCCTAACAGTTATTTCTATCCTGCGAGTACGATCAAATTACCCATAGCTGCCCTCGCTCTTGAAAAGCTGAATAGAATAGAGAACATAGATAAAGATACATATCTCAATATCCTACCTGGGCCAGATAAATTAACTGGTGCTACAAAGGATCTTTCATCAGACGATGGTTTTGCAACCATAGGTCATTATATACATAAATTATTTGTTGTATCAGATAACGAATCATTTAATAGGCTTTATGAATTTTTAGGGCGTGATTATATTAATCATCGGCTTTGGGACCTTGGTTATGCTGGAACAAGGATCAGACATAGACTAAGTTTGCCTCTTACACCTGAAGAGAATAGATATACAAATGCATTTCAATTTTTTAAAGATTCGCTAATTCTTCATGAACAACCCAGCCAAATTGCAGAGCTAGATCTTGATATTCCTTTCAATGATCATTTGATAGGTGAATCACATTATTATGAAAATAAAAAAATTAATAAACCAATGGATTTTTCTGGAAAGAATTACATGAATTTGATCGATCAACATCATTTTTTAATTCAACTTATATTTCCTGAAATATCAAATTCAAAAAGTCAGCTTGACCTTACAGAATCTGACTATGGTTTTATACTTAGAGAGATGTCTATGTTACCGAGAGAAAGTGAATTCCCAAAGTATGGTGAAGACTATTATGATAGTTATTGTAAATTCTTTTTATATGGTAATAGTAAAGAAAGAATGCCTGACCATGTAAGGATATTCAATAAAGTTGGATTGGCTTATGGCTTTCTTTTAGATAATGCATATATTGTGGATCTTGAGAATAAGATCGAATTTTTTCTAAGTGCCGTTGTGTATGGAAATAGTAATGGAGTATTAAATGATGACTCCTATGATTATGAGAACCTAACTATACCATTTCTTGCTGATATAGGTAAGGCTATTTATGAATATGAATTGGAAAGGAATAGGGAATTTGAGCCAGATCTTTCTCACCTGAATAAAATTGATTCATGATGATCATATGAACTCGAACATATTATGAAAAAGAATACTCCGTTTATTTTATTGTTGATGTGGATCATTTTATCAACACTTTTTGTTGTTTCTTGTGAAGATAATGAGGAAATAACAAAGAAAGATCAAGACACAATAGCTACTATCGATACGGTCCGATTTCAAGATCTAACTACACTCTTTGAAAATAGGTGCTACCACTGTCATAGTGAACAAGAATATAGTTTTTATGCTCTGAACTTGGATACCTACGAAAATACAATGTTAGGCAGTCAGAATGGATCGGTTGTTGTACCATTTGAACCAGAGCAAAGCCTATTATACACCAAATGCTCTGGAGAACATACTGAAGGCGAAAGAATGCCTCAGGATGATCTATATTTTTTTGATGACCATCCTGAAAAGCTCCAACTTATCTATGATTGGATCAATTTTGGATGTTTAGAATAGGATCTATCAGATAGGATTGTTTAATTTTTTTATCATTCCTATTGAGATAGAATACGCCTTACAAAAAGAAATGACTCCAATCGTCCAGAGCTAAAATTTGAAGATGATTCATCAAGTGAGTTTATATCAACTTTACCACCTTGATGTATGAAATCTTTGTGACCTAGGCTTATACCAACATGGGTCACTCTATTCTTTTTTCCAAAGAATAATAGATCACCTGGTAGAACATTTGACCAATCATTAGATGGAAGTATAGGTATTCCAACCAGTGCCTGCTGCCTTGCATCTCTTGGAATCTGAATATCATTGGCTTTAAAGACCGTTTGTGTGAATCCTGAACAGTCATTTCCTTTAGTAGAATTTCCTCCCCAAAGGTATGGGACCCCCATCATTCTTTTCGCCTCTGATATGATATTATTGGGGTTAGAATTATTTTCACTTTTGTTATTAATAGGTTTTAGAGATCCGTTTTTGAGATAACCCTTTCTTCCATCAGGTAAATGTATTAGCGACCAATCATTCTCATACGGTTCACTGATAACAATATTATTCAATACTATATCTGATATTGGTAAACTATTATTATCTGCTTCTGACCGAATGAGGGTTTGCAGACCAGTAAAAGACCTATCTGCATTTTCTTCCCAGTTATTTTTACCGGTTTCATTAGTAATAAAAAGACCTGACTTATTGATCCAACCTACATAATCATAATGTGTTTGGACTAGATACCAACCATTATCATATTTTAGTAGTCTAACGATATTACCCATAATAGCCTGATCGACCATTTGACTTGAATGCCGGGGTTCTTCTCTCATTGGAGTAACGCTTACGTTTACAATTCCAAATACTCCATCACCTAGAGCTGGGTCAGGTAATAATATAAAATTGTTTTTTACATCAGCATCCTTAAATAAGGAATCCTTTAATCTTAAAATACTTTGATATGCATTTAGATCGGTGGTCTCACCTCGTATTAACCATTTATTATCGATCTTATCAATAGTTGCTGAGAAGACGGCCAATGAGCCATCATTGATATATTTTTCTCTTATTTGATCTTTTCTTGAATCAAAATTGGATATACGTTTAGTATGGCTGGAGCAATTAAGAGTAATAAATAATATTGGTAAAAAAAGTAAAATACTCCAAAAGCGTGCTTGAATACGTATACTGTTCATAGAATCATTCTACGATCTTATACTTATTTTTGGTTTCATTGTATGAGAATGCATCAAAGTGCCACCACTCAGAATCTATTGTATAAAAACCAGCTTTTGTCATCACCCTACGCAATATTCTTCTATTCTCTATCTGTTTATCTGTCAATTTACCAAGAGCTAGAAGAGAATCTTCTAGAACCGGAAATGCTAGTTCCCCAAAATGATCATATCTTGTCCCCATATCAAGCTCTGATCCATTTTCTAAGGCAAGGGTAAGGTCTACTGCTGCGCCATAATTATGTATGGATCCTTTTTTCGGATCAGCAACAAATTGCGCACGCTCACTTACAGGAATAGTATCTAGTGCATCCCAAAGTTTCTTCTGGACACTTCGGGTTCGCAAACCATCAAAAACAAGCAAACGTAGATCTGGGTGAGATGCTTTTAAGTGTTTATTTGCCAGGCAAAGCATTTCGGCTGGTTCCTTCCTTAAAAAACATTCATCTAGATCCCCATAAATATCCTTTTTTAGAAAATTATCATTTGATGAATACCTAAGATCGACCAATATAGTTGGATCAAGTTCCTGGATATTCACAACCTCATTTTTATGATCATGGTTTGAGGAAACGATTGACTGAGCAAAAAATAATTGGCAGAAGAAAACAGCACTCAATACTCCAACTAGATCTGCGATCAAACCAGCTACAAGTGCATGTCTGGTCTTTCTAATGCCTACAGATCCAAAATACACGGCGAGCACATAAAATGTTGTTTCAGTTGACCCAAACATAGTAGCTCCGATCTTTGCTATCAATGAATCAGGCCCATGTTCATTTATCAGGTCTGTCAAAAGTCCAAGGGATCCACTACCAGAAAGAGGACGCATAAGGGCTAGAGGGAGGTTCTCAGGAGGAAAACCAATGAACTGTAATAAAGGTGCCATTGTAGTTAAAAGAATTTCTAAGGCTCCAGAAGCTCTGAACATGCCTATAGCAACCAAGATCGCCACCAAATATGGAATAATTCGTACTGCTATGTGAAACCCATCCTTTGCACCCTCAACAAATGATTCATATACCTTTACTTTTTTGAAAACAAGACCATAGAATGGTATCATGACCAACATTAAAGGAATGATATACCTGGAAAGTTCGTTTGTGAATATCACAATATTATCGATCATGATCGTTTCCTGTTGGCATCTCAAAACGTTTCAATTTTTCTAAGAACCTAACAGCAATAATTGCTGCAATGGTCGATAAGCCTGTGGCAAGAATAGTAGTGATAAATATCTGATTTGCTGCCGCACCCATAAGTGCGACAACGGTAGCGGGCAATATAAGTTGAACACTTGATGTATTAATTGCTAAGAAAGTACACATTGCATTCGTAGCAGTATCTTTTTCTGGATTCAATTCCTGTAACTCTTCCATTGCTTTCAGCCCTAAAGGAGTTGCTGCATTACCAAGACCCAGTAAATTTGCTGCCATGTTCAATATGATCGAACCAATAGCAGGGTGGTCTTCAGGTACATCTGGGAATAGCCGGATCGTGATCGGACGAATAGCTCGTGCAATAATTCGTATCAAACCTGATTCTTCTGCGATCTTCATTGTACCAAGCCATAGAGCCATGATCCCAATAAGACCGATCGCAATTTCAACAGCTGTCTTTGACATATCGATCGCTGCCTGAGTAACTGCGTCAATATTGCCAGTTAAAATTCCTACTATAACGGCAATGAACATCATCCCGAACCAAATATAGTTTAGCATTTAATTACTCATCTTTATTTACTGCAGGTTCAAGGATCTTTAAATAGGGTTTATGATCATTAGCATTTAATTCTGCTGGAATAGATATGGGTAGTGTAACTTGGTACTTCCCATGCCCGCAAGGATAGTTTGATATGATTGGTATATCCAGTCCACCGCAGATATCCATGATTATTTCATCTGAGGATCTACCGAAAGGGATATCTTCTTCTTTAAGGTCTTTTAATTCTCCAAACACTAGTCCAGCTATTTTATCAAACATACCAGCATTCTTCATATGTATAAGCATTCTTTCAAAAGAATATAAATACTCATTGATATCTTCAAGAAAAAGGATGACGCCATCTGTGTCTATACTGTCATCAGTCCCTAATCGATTGATCAGCAGTGTGATATTACCTCCCCATAATGGTCCTGTTCCAACTCCTGGCTGCAATACATGTGTAGGCATTTCTTCTGGTACATCAATTATCATGTTAGAGGAACCATTTAGAACCTGTTGCATGATTTTGATATTGTATTCAATTGGACCATTCTTGTTACTTACCAGCATCGGTCCATGGAAACTGACCAATTTGGTCTTTTGGGTTATAGAGCTTAGACATGCTGTTATATCACTAAAACCGATAAAGATCTTTGGGTTCTTTTTAATAAGTTCATAATCAAGTAGTGGTAAGACCTTATTACACCCATATCCACCACGAGCACAAAAGATAGCATCTACAGATGGGTCAGCAAACATGGAATTAATATCTCCTGCACGTTCTTCTGGGTTTCCAGCAAATGGCCCATTTTTTATTTTATTACTGGATCCTAGTTTTATCCTATAACCCATATCAGAGTAATACCTTGCTGTTTTGTTCAGGTCATCTTCATTTAGCCAGTAGGATGGACTTACGATACCGATCTTTGAGTTTTGTTTTAATTGTCTTGGTTTAATCATTTACAAATGTTTGCACTATTTTATTTTGAAGTTGAATAGCTCGTTTAGAACTCCCTGTATAACCACTGATCAGAATAGAAAATGCTAAGGGCCCATGTTTTGGTGAGAAGATATATCCAGACAAATTACTTACTCCTGACAGACCACCTGTTTTTGCTCTGATGAGATTCCCCTCTTTTTCTAATCTTTTTTCCATGGTACCATCTTTATTGCCTCCAACAGCGAGGGTGGATATGAAATCATCTTTATATTTACTTCTATATGACCATTTCAAAAACCTGGTCAATTGATCAGGGCTAGTAAGGTTGTATCTGGACACACCAGAACCATCGACTAATCTTATTTTTGCTGTATCAATACCCGCAGAATCGGATAGTAATGTTTTTACACTATCAAGTCCATCTTTCCAATTCCCTTCTATCTCAGTACCCCTTCCTATAATTTTGATAAATATTTCGGCAGTAAGGTTATCACTCTCATTCATTAAGTTTGTAGCCGATGCGAGTAATGTCCCTGAGTTATGGATCGCTATTGTTTCCAGGTTGTTTATTTTATTCCCTTTTTCAAAATGATCTACTTGGACTCCATACTTGGTTAAGGATTCTTTAAAAATAGTACCCGTAAATAAAGTTGGATCATGGATATTCCTTTGCAGTGTATCACTGCTGTCGCTATTAACTATCTCACCGGTTATTGTAAAATGGTTTGTTCTTCCTGCCCAATCTCGTTCGATCTTTAGTTTTTTTAACTCTGCATTGTTATCAACTGTGGTCGTTTTATTTGTTTGAGATATATATTGAGTTTTTGGAAAATGATCTATATTAGCAGGATTTCCTATATTTCCTGGTTCTATATAAAAATCAATACAATTATCATTAACAGATAATGCTCCTATTGGTGCTGCATACCACCAAGATCCTTCATCCCACATCCATCCTTTTCCATAGTACATTGAGTCTATAAGAGTTGCATCCAAGTATAATGTGTCAACATCTTTGATGATCTTTGCGGTGGCATTTGCAAGAGAGTCTAGTTGCTTTATAGTAAGGTCAGGATCGCCACCACCCTTTAAGATAAGGTCATTATTATTTTTTAGAATAGTTGTTTTGAAAATATGTTCTTTCCCTAAATAATGTAAAGCAGCTGCACATGTATATAGTTTATTATTACTTGCTGGCATAAATAATTTATTACTATTGAGTTCATATAATATTTTGTCATCTTCAAGTGAAATGACCTTGATACCCATTGATACATCTAGATCAGAATCAGCAATAAGTTTATTTATTCTGCCCTTTACAGATGGAATTCCTTTATTTGTCAATAGTGTTGGGTGAGGAGAACAGGAATAAAAGGCAATAGATACTAATAAACTAATGTTCAAGAATTTCATTTTATGAATCTTTGAGTTTATTTAAAAATGATTCAAGTAATAGTGCACTATATGATCTGGTTTTTTCAAAGTCTTTTGAGTTCACTCCGATCCTTGTTGCAAATGTACTTGATGCTTCGATATGAGGCTGGAAACTCCATATCGGTAATTTCTTATGAACCATGCCTTCAACTTTAACCATTTCACTTGTAGCAGATACATCAAAATCATTTGGGGCTTTTGTTACTCCTTCTTGATGAGAATAGACCAAAAAATCCTCTTGGGGTTCGACCAATAGATTATTATCCAAAGTTTGAACCTTCCTAGTACCTCTTTTTTTTGTGGTATCCCATAGATAGTCAACTGTGCCCCCAAATAAATGGGCTAAGAATTGATGTCCAAAACAAATACCAAGTATCGGCAATTGTTTTTCAATTGCCTTTTCGATCACCTCTTTGACATCATTTATCCATTGGTGTTTATCATGTACCGATGCGGCACTGCCCATCAGGATTATACCACAGGTAGTTTTTAATTGTTCATTCATAGAGTCTGATGAGTGTATCGCAGGTAGGTGATAGGTCGCCTTTATTGGAGATCTGGCAACGATCCCATTAAAAGATTCTATCTCTGGGATCTCTAATGCGGGGTCAATGACCATTAAGTTTTGAGAATCCATGATAAAAGATAAATATTTTCTATTTATTAATTTTAAAATCTTTTTGATTATAATTATATTGATATCTAGCCATAATCCAATCAAATGAAAAACTTATTCATAATTCTCCAACTAATTTTTTTCCTTTACGGTCAAACTGGAAAAATAATTGGGAATATTAAAGATTCTGAAACTAATGAACCTCTAGTAGGTGTGAGTGTTATGGTGGTTGGAAAAGGTATAGGTGCCGATACAGATCAGGATGGAAGGTATAGCATTATCAATGTCCCCATCGGTAAACATGATATTAAAACATCCATTATTGGCTATGCATCTGTTAAGGTCACAGGTCTATTGATCAGTTCCGGTAGGACAACAGAACAAAATTTCTTACTAAACCAGGAAACACTAGAAGGTGAGGAAATAACCGTTCTTGCCGAAAGGCCTCTTATCTATAAAGATCTAACATCTACACAGAAGATCACAACCTCTGAAGAGATCTTAAGTATGCCAGTGGAATCCTTTTTAGGAGTTTTGGCAACACAGGCCGGAGTAAATGTGGGTGCAGGAGGTGAGTTGCATATTCGTGGAGGCCGGAGTAATGAAGTGGGTTATTATATTGATGGTGTATCGGTAAGCAATCCTTTTTTCACAAATAGTCTATCTGTAAATGTTTCTAATAAGGCCTTAAGTGAGCTTAAGGTTGTGAGCGGTGGGTTCAATGCTGAATATGGTAATGCAATGAGTGGAATAGTTAATCTGCAGATCAAGGAAGGTAGAGAGAATTACGAAAGTAGTGTATCATTATATACTGGTGATCGTTTCTCTAACGATACAGAATTATATCCAAAGATAAACGAGTTTGAACTATTCAATAGAAGAACACTTGAAGGATATTTCAGTGGTCCAGTTCCTTTCTTGCGCAATAAACTGACATTCAATTCCAGCTTGAGATATTCTTCGCAGGATGGATATTTGTATGGTGTTAGAGAACACGATATCCAGGACCATGCAAATTTTTTTACTGATGATTGGTATATTGAAATGGGAGGAGATGGCGATACTATTGCCATGAACCCTAGTACGAGCCTTAACTCACTTTTAAAACTTACTTACAAGGTTACGCCTAGATTAAAATTCTCTGCACAATATCTTGGCTCTAATGGAGAAAGTCAATCCTATGTTCACTATTACAAATATAATCCTGATGGACGTTCAAGATCATTGTCCAATAATCATAATGCGTCATTGAAGATCAATCATGCAATTGGTAAAAAGACATTTTATGAAGCACACGTTTTTACAAATCGAACTGATTATGGTTCGTTTCAGTTCAATCCATTAGATCTTGATAATGCCGTACCATTTACCAGCGGGAATAGTTTTGGAAGCGATGAGGACCTGCTGCTGTTCATAGAGGATCCAGGTCAGTATTTGATCGGTGATAATACGATCACTGTTTTAAATGAAGATACATATATACTGCCCAATTCAAATTATGCATCTTCTCAAAATATTCTAGGTGCGCCGAGTAGCCCAACTTTCTCTTTTGGTGGGTCTAATAGAGGGCATACATATCGATACTCCTCATCATTTGGTGGAAAATTTGATATCACATCTCAGATCAATAGTCGTCACGAGATCAAAACAGGAATACAATATAGAATAGATAATCTGAATGAAAGGATATTTAGCATTCTCTATGATGGTAATACATACAGAATCCCAACCATTGCTCCAGAGAATGCATCTCCATCACATAGCTATTATTCTGAAAATGCTGTATTTTTAAGTGGCTATCTCCAAGACAAGCTTGAATACCAGAGTTTTATAATGAATGTAGGTTTACGTTATGATTCATTTGATCCTCAAAGTACGCATATTGATAGTCTTTTAAATCCAGAGCATGGTTCAGTAAAGAGTGTGAAGAAGCATATGTTCTCTCCACGCATCGGTGTTGCCTATCCGATCACAGATGAGGGGATACTTCATTTTTCATATGGGCATTTCTACCAGATGCCAACAATGAGAAACCTATTCTTAAAAAATATTTTTGGAGCTGGATTATCGCCAACCATAGGATACAGTGACCTTAAACCTCAAAAAACGGTCATGTATGAATTTGGTTTACAGCAACAATTAAGTAGATATATAGCAATAAATGGTAGCCTATTCTATAAAGATATAAGAGATCTATTAGCGCTACAGTCCATTAACTATAATTCTCCTACATATGGTCCCTCATCCTATGCAGTTTATTTAAATAAAGATTATTCAATGGTCAAGGGTATTACTATTAGCCTAACAAAGAGACGTGACCCAAAAACAAAAACATCAGCGTTTATTGATTATTCTTTCCAGTCGACAGAAGGTAATAGTGTAACAAGTGGATCATTTTATTTTAATGCTTTAACAGGTGAGGAAGAGGAAAAGAAGATCGTACCACTTAGTTGGGATCAGAGCCATGTATTTAATACAACAGTATCTATAACTGAACCTGGCATCAATGGTTGGGGTTTAAGTTTTATTGGAAAGCTAAGTACTGGGTGGCCTTATACACCCAATATCCCATTTGCAGGATATGTACCATTGCCTAATAGTGATCGTAAACCATTTCAAAGATCATTAGATATGAGACTATATAAGAATTTATCATTAATGAATATCGGTTTTGAATTTTTCATGAAGGTCTATAATGTGTTGGACCTACGAAATGAAAGATATGTCTTTACAGACACTGGCCGGTCAGAATACACATTCATAAATCGTTCTCTTCAAGAGACAGAAGGCTTTAAAGCTCATTACGGTGAGCCTGGAGTACACACATGGGAAGAATATTTTACTCGACCTGATTATTTTTCTCCACCTAGATTGATAACGTTTGGCTTGAGTGTCGATCTATGATAAATAATAATAGCTCCCTAATTGTTATACTATTAATGGAAAGCCTGTTTTTTTCAGGACTTATTGCTGGACCACTATCCATAAAGAAAAATAAATATCAAAATGGTCCGCAAAAAGACTGGAGCCAGAGACAGTTTTCGAAATATTATAGATCGATCGAAAGATATTCACGGAAGACGGCTGATTCAGATGACCAGATCCTTAGAAGGCAAGATGCTATTATATCAGGCAACAAGATAACGACGCAGATCTGGAATTATGGTTCTATATCCGAGCCGGGGAATAGGGTAACAGATATTGTATGGGAAGGTCTAGGCTATGGATATGAATTCGGACCATTTATATGTGCAGAAGTCCCTCTGATGTCAAATAGCCATCCTGATGCGTACCCAAAAGTTGAGAATGGAGATACGACCTGGTATGCTAGAGTGATCAGTGATGGACTTGTTACAGATCCTGAAAGATCACCAGATGGATCTGAATATTGGACCTGGGAACCCTTAGCATATAGTGATGAAGGTTTATATTTTGCTGATCCGGATTATGATAAGATCCCAACTGCTAGTGATATAGATAGAGATCTCGATGGTAAACCAGATAGCTGGGCACATGATTGGTATAATCCTAATTTGAAAGAATTTGTTTGGCCAGGGGATTTACGGCAGGGCGCATCAAATGCTGATGAAGAAGCATTCTTTGTGTGTGATGATAGGAATAATAAAGAATTCGAATATTATCCATTTCCTGATGACTCATCTCGTAAGGGGTTGGGTCTTCAGATAGAGTATCGTTATTATCAGTGGGCTAATCCTTTAGCAGAGGATATTATTTTCTTGATATATAAAATAACCAATAAAAGTCCCAAGGATCTAAATGATGTTATCTTTGGTATGTGGGGCGACCCTCATATTGGTGGACCTAGTGACTGGAGCGATGATCTATCATATTTCGATCAAGATATCAATATGGTATATTGTTGGGATGAGGATGGAAGTGCCAGTGGGAGTGCTAATAATCCTGGTTATTTTGGTTATAAATTTCTTGAAAGTCCTGGAAACCCATATGATCAGATAGATAATGATGGGGATGGCATGATCGATGAAAGTAGGAGTAATGGGATCGATGATGATAATGACTGGGACCCAGAAAAAGATGATATAGGTGTAGATGGTGTCCCGAATACAGGGGATACGGGTGAAGGTGATGGAATCCCGACTTCGGGCGATCAGTATGATATTAGACAACCTGGTGAACCCAATTTTGAATGGACCGATCTAGATGAGTCTGATATGGTTGGATTGACTGGTTTTACCTCACCGCCTTTTTCTGGTACCACTATTGCTGATGACCAAAGGGTCTTTGATGATTTTTTACAACCTGGCGTTTTCGATTCAGCGAATGCGACCCAGTCAGGTGACTATGTATTTATTTATAGTTCTGGTCCTATCTCACTTCCAGCAGGCGAAACACGACGTTTCTCTATAGCTTTATTAATTGGTGAGGATTATGATGATCTAACTCTTAATGCTATTACTTCACAGGATATCTATCAAAGGAATTATCAGTTTGCAAAGCCCCCAGATAAGCCAACGGTTACAGCTATCCCAGGTGATGAGAGAGTTACCCTCTATTGGGATCATATTGCGGAAGAGTCATTGGATCCAATTTCAGAGGAGTATGATTTTGAAGGATATGTAATATATAGAAGTACCCACCCGCAGTTTTTAGACCAACAGACCATTACTGATGCAAATGGTTCAAAGTTCTTATTTGCACCATTAAAGATGAATAATGGTGCACCAGCTCGGTATGATCTGGATAATGATTATTATGGTATGAGTGAGATAGTATATCCAGGTAGAGGTGCATATTATACTCTAGGTGACAATACTGGTTTGGTGCATTCTTATATTGATTCTAATAATGTATTAAATGGACAAACCTATTATTATGCAGTTGTCTCCTATGATCATGGTTCTAGAGAACTAGAGATCCCCCCAAGTGAGTGTTCTAAAACAATTACATTGAACCCCACGACAAATGAACTTATCACGGATATTAATACCGTGAGGATCGTGCCGAGCTCACCTGCTATAGGAGTTGTAAATGGTACTATCCAGAATAATGAGATCATACATAGATCTGGAGTGACAACAGCTAAGATCTTTTTAGACATAGTTGACCCATATAGTTTACAGAATGACAATCAATTTGAAATAACGTTTCGAGAATCGCCCACTCGGTATAGTATAAAAGATCTTATGCTTATAGAAGAATCAGTCACTATATCAATTGAGCAATATAGGCAACTATTACATGGGAATATTGACCTTCAATCAGTTACTGTTTATGATGAGAATGGTAATACTTATTATATGAATGATGATTTTGAATTGCTAGATACAACTGGGAAAATAAAGGGAATTGATGGGGGAGGTATGGTCGATGGTAACACTTATACAATATCGTATTTGTATTATCCAATTATAAATAGTAAAGCCATTAATCTTGAGTTAACAAATCCAATTGTAGATGGAGTTAAAATAACGGCTAAAGATGTGGTATTAGCCTTAAATGTAGAAAATACTAAATGGTCCTCAAGTTCATCGTGTACATGGAAACCGGAGGTCATTCCTTTTAATGGTGCAGATCAGTTCATGTATCCTGGTTCATATGAAGTTCGATTCTTTAATGAAATTGTGGACACCAGTAGCACATCACTACATCCTAGTTTTGGTAATGCAAGAATGAATTTTGAAGTTTGGGATGTAACCCCAGGAAGAGTACCATTTAAAGAAGAAGTTACTATTATTGAGGAGGGTGATGATCCTGATAGCCTCTGGTCTCCAGGAGATAGAGCAATTATTATGGATGGGCAACCTTTAGGCGGAAAATGGGAGTTTACATTTTTCCTACCTGATAGCGGAGATACTATAGGTGCTGGTGAAGGCGATATATTCTTAATAGATACTCACAGACCTTTTGCAGCAAGTGATACGATGATCTATACAACAGTAGCAACGCAATATGATAAATCAGTTGCATCAACAAAACTCGATAGTATCTATGTTGTCCCCAATCCCTATGTTGTCACAAATGTATTGGAACAGTTAGATCTTCAGAGCCCAATGGATCGCGGGCCTAGAAAGATCTATTTCACTAATCTTCCAAAAGAGTGTACCATTACAATATATACTGTAAATGGAGAGTTGGTAGAAACCATCAAACATGATTCAGAGATGGATAATAGTCAAGAGCATTGGGATCTGACCACAAAAGACAACTTTCCTTTAGCTTATGGTGTTTACTTATATCATGTAGATGCTCCTGGAATTGGAGAAAAATTAGGGCGATTTGCGGTGATCAAATGAAATATGCTTTGATCATTTTAGCTTATGTTATCAATATCTGTACAGCACAGTTTGGTAATAACCAATCCATGAGTAAAACGGGAACTACTGTTGCCCAGTTCTTAAAAATAGGAATGGATGCAAGAAGTACCGGTATGGGTGGTGCTGTTGCTGGTCAAAAAGCTATTTTGAGTGGCATTTATTGGAACCCTGCTAGTATTGCTGGTCATAAAGGTATTGGCGTCCAGTTTGGTTCATATGATTGGTTGGTTGCAATGAAATATCAATTTGCAATTGTTGGAATAGATCTAGGAGAAAAAGGTGTTATAGGGTTAAGTGTGATCAATCTTTCTTCACCAGATGATCTCGTCCGTACTGTTTCAGAACCTCATGGTACAGGTGAAAAATTTTCAACAAATGATCTCTCTGCAGGTTTTACCTATTCAAAAATGTTAACAGATCGTTTTTCTCTTGGCGGTTCTTTCAAATATATACAACAGAATATTTGGCATTCTACTGCCAGAACATTTGCAATTGATGTAGGAACACTTTTTGAGACCCCATTCTATGGGACAAGGTTAGGTGTTTCAATAAGTAATTATGGTGGTAAAATGAGAATGGAGGGAAGAGACCAGAAGATCAGTGTGGATCCAGATCAGGATAATCAAGGTAATGTAGAATTTGTTAATGCGGTTTATGAAACTGAATATTTTCCTTTACCCTTATTTTTTCGAGTAGGTTTATCTGGTGAATTAATAAAAACAGAATCGCTTACATTGGCATATGGTGTAGATGCACTTCATCCAAATGATAATACAGAATACCTGAACTTTGGATTAGAATTGGATTATCAAAAATTAATTTTTATTAGAGGAGGGTTGCCATCATTCTACAAACAGGATAAAGTTGAGGGACCATCTTTTGGTATAGGAATGAATTATTTATTAAACCGTACCTCTACATTATTAACCATAGATTATTCATTATCTGATTATGGTCCATTAGGCGAGATTAAACGGTTAAATATAAGCTATAATTTTTAATTTATAAGAGGATAAGATCATATTATGGTTTATCTCATTTTAAACTCCAGAATTATTTTTTTCTTTTTTTAACATCATTATCTGGTCAAACAGGGACTTGGATCGAATTACCCAATGCACCAGTAGTGACAAGATTTAATGATATTCAATTTTTAAATGAGGCTCAGGGCTGGGCAGTGAATGGTTGGGGCCAAATATATCATACCCCAGATGGTGGAGATAGTTGGGAATTACAATTTGAACGATCTGAAACACATTTTCGCTCTGTTGGGTTTTTTGATGAATTAAATGGTTGGGCTGGTAATGTAGGTGATGGTGAATTTGGTGCAACTGATACTATAAATCTATATCATACATCAGATGGAGGCTCAACATGGATGCCTTTTGATGATTTTACAGGACCTTCGCCTCAGGGACTATGTGGTATGCAGGTCATTAATGATACGGCCATGTATGCTGTTGGGCGTGTTAGAGGTCCCGCATTTTTTACTAAAACAATAGATAAGGGCTTAAGCTGGATATCCTATGATTTGGATCAGTACGTTTCGATCGCAGGTTTAATTGATCTACATTTTTTTAACCCAGATACCGGATTTGTTGTTGGGTTAACCAATATGGAACATGAAGATTCCCGTGGTATTGTTTTAAAGACCACTGATGGTGGTGAAACATGGATGCCTTCATTCATTACATCTAGATCGGGTGAATGGGCATGGAAGATCGATTTTCCATCAGACAGCGTAGGGTATGTTTCTTTACAACGTAATTATGAGTCTCCTATATATTTCCTTAAAACCATAGATGGTGGTGAGACCTGGAATGAAATGCTGTTTATGAATGATTATTATTTTATCCAAGGTATTGGTTTTATAAATGATACCTTAGGCTGGATGGGAGG
>CAYOJL010000004.1:0-53907 GCA_964404235.1 uncultured bacterium
AACTCTTTCTATAGGTTGAAAAGGGAAACCCACTATACAGTAAACAGCATAAAACGCATTATTTCATCATAATTATCAGTATCAAACTGTACGGTCTTTGCATCGATCAAAGTAGCACCATTGTATTGAGATGCTCTATATGCAGATTGTTGCTTGATATAGCGGATACGAAGAACAAAGGATCCAGGATGTTTCCAAACGCAAGACTTCATATCACCTTTGAGCGCATCCGTGACCTTCTTTTGAATCATATTTCTTGATTCTTCAGGCTGAATACTTATGGTAGAATCGCCAACACCGACCATGGTTGCATGAGTGGTTGTATTGGGACTCACCTCTTTGACCTCTTCACATAGTCCAGCATCGCCAGACACAAATACAAGTGGCACACCATGCTTCCCTGCTATATTACCATGGAGAAAGAATTCTGATGTTTGCTGGTCATTGATAAATACAGAATCAAGCTTGGATGATGACATGGTATGTGCAAGCGGATTACCACCCTGTCCAGCCATTGAGTGGTATCCTACCATCATTAGCGCATCAAAACTACTATCTAATTCCTGGACCATAGAATATGGGTGACCACTCCATCCACGAATGAGTTTTACATTCGTTGGCAAGTATTCTGATAGGATATTTCTTCCAGAATAATGTGCATCTTTAACCCAGATCTCTGTTGCACCAGCATCATTCGCACCATTACAGGCAGCTAGGACCTCTTTGGTCATACGATCTTGGAATTGAGTGTAGGATGATGGTTTGTTATGCTCTACCTCATCCCAATGTGTAACCCCTGTGATACCCTCCATATCTGCGCTGATATATACTTTCATTTAATTAGACCCAGATTATTTTTTATAGTAGACCAACCATATAACACCTAAAAGTATCTATATCAAATATATAGATACTTTTAGGGTAAAACTATTCTATGATTCGATCATGAAAGATCGAAACGATCGAGATTCATCACCTTAGTCCAAGCTGTAATGAAATCACTTACAAACTTTTCATGTGAATCACTAGATGCATAGACCTCTGCAAGTGCTCTTAACTGTGAGTTAGATCCGAAAACAAGATCTGCTCGAGTCGCTGTCCTTACTTTCTCACCTGTGGAACGATCTCTTGCCTGATAAGAGTTCCTACCTGTTGCTTCCCATTCTACTGTCATATCAAGCAATTTCACAAACCAGTCATTCGTTAGCTTCCCGGGTGTATCAGTCAATAAACCATGACCCTCAGCACTAATTCCTAGTGCCCTCATACCGCCTACAAGTACCGTCATCTCAGGTGCGGTCAATCCAAGAAGTTGCGCTTTATCAAGTAGCATTTGTTCTGCATTTACTTCAAACCCTTGTTGATGATAATTACGAAAACCATCAGAGAAAGGCTCTAATACTGCAAATGATTCTACATCAGTTTTTTCTTGAGTAGCATCTCCGCGACCTGGTGTAAATGGTACGCTTGAATCTGAGGCTTGCTCTATGCCAACATTACCGGCAAGGACGATCACATCTGCTACTGATGCACCTGTGTCAGAGGCAATACCTTCTAGTACGTCTAGAACACGAGATAGCTGTTCTGGTTTATTTCCTTCCCAATCCTTTTGAGGTGCAAGACGAATTCGTGCGCCATTCGCACCACCACGTAGGTCAGAACCACGGAAGGTTGATGCACTTGCCCATGCGGTCTCTACCATTTCCTGAACGGTTAGACCACTGTCAGCGATCTTGGCCTTTACAGCTTCAACATCATAGCCTGAATTCCCTTCTGGTACAGGATCTTGCCATATCAGTTCCTCTTCAGGAACTTCTGGTCCCAGATATCTGACTTTAGGACCCATATCACGATGTAACAACTTGAACCAGGCTCGTGCAAAAGCATCTGCAAACTGATCTGGGTTCTCATGAAAACGTTTTGATATTTCTCTATAGGTAGGGTCCTCACGCATGGCCATATCTGCTGTTGTCATCATGGTAGTTACCCTTACAGATGCATCTTCTGGATCTGGAGCCATATCTTCTTCCTTAGGGTCTACAGGATGCCATTGGTGTGCTCCTGCAGGACTCTTAACAAGTTCCCATTCATACCCAAATAGTATATCAAAATAACCATTATCCCATTGAGTAGGATTAGCGGTCCATGCACCTTCGATCCCACTTGTGATACTATCACGTCCTTGGCCTGAAGCATGTGCGCTTTTCCAACCAAAGCCCATTTGCTCAATTGGGGCACCTTCAGGCTCAACGCCTACTAAATCTTCTGAACCTGCACCATGCGCTTTACCAAAGGTATGCCCACCAGCAGTTAATGCAACTGTTTCCTCATCATTCATAGCCATTCGACTAAATGTCTCACGAATATCCTTTGCACTTGCAAGTGGATCTGGATTGCCATCTGGCCCCTGTGGATTAACATAGATCAAACCCATTTGTACAGCACCTAGAGGTTTATCAAGTTCACGCTCGCCAGTGTATCTATTATTTGTTAGCCATTCATTTTCTTTTCCCCAAAAAATATCTTCTTCGGGCGCCCAGATGTCTGGACGTCCACCACCGAAACCAAAGGTTTTACCTCCCATTGACTCAATGGCAACATTCCCCGCTAGGATCAGCAGATCAGCCCAACTTATCTGGTTACCATATTTTTGTTTTATAGGCCAAAGAAGACGACGTGCCTTATCTAGATTACCATTGTCTGGCCAACTATTAAGTGGTGCAAAACGCTGGTTACCAGTACCTCCACCGCCGCGACCATCAGCTATCCTATAAGTACCCGCAGCATGCCATGTCATGCGGATAAATAAAGGACCGTAATGACCATAATCTGCAGGCCACCAATCTTGTGAGTCTGTCATTAGATCATTCAGATCTTTCTTTAAGGCATCATAATCAATTTTTTTGAATTCTTCTCTATAATCAAAGCCTTCATTCATAGGATCAGACTTTTGATCATGTTGGTGCAATACACTTAAGTTCAACTGATCTGGCCACCATTGGTTATTTGACATTGCCCCATTTGTATGCTGCTCGCTAGAGCCATGCGATACAGGGCATTTACTTTCTGTTGAAGACATTCCTTACTCCCTTATTCAGTATGTTTATTACATGTACCAATAAATGTTATTTCTACATCTGATACTTCAAAATCATATTTTTTCTTAACCGTCCTATTAAGCTCATCATTGGATAGATGCACATCAATGAGATTGCCACAGACAGTGCATTTTAAATGATCATGCGAATCCAAGTTCCAATCATATCTCGCTATACTGCCATCATATAATATTCTAATAAAACCTTCATCGGTTAACTGCTTTAAATTTCTATATACTGTACCAAGACTTATATTTGGCACCGAACTTTTTACCTGGTTATAGACCCAATCGGCTGTTGGATGTGAATTGGTTGACTGAACAACTTTCTTTATCAATTCTCTTTGACGACTAAAACGCACATATGAGATTAAAAACAAACAGTAATAATTCCTATTATTAGTTAAAGTATTATACTATTTGTATGAATGTCTTTAAGTTTTTGGATAACTAGTTAATCATTTTTAAAAAGGAATGAACTATGGCAAAATATGAATGTGAACACTGTGGTATGGGAGTAGCAGATATGAAATGTGCTAAATGTGGGGAATCTCTCGTACATGACCATATCACTAAAGATGATGGCTCCAAGGTTGCAGTTTCAAAATGTCCGGATGGTTGTGGAAAAATAAAATCCCCCATGTGCTGTGGACATGATATGAGTTGTGACCTTAGTTAATAACTAATTGTTTTAAATATATGAAAAGTTGCAACACTTTATGCTAAGTGTAAATGATATAGCGCCCGAATTCACTCTGAAGAATACAAATAGAGAGGATGTCTCCCTCTCTGACCATAGCGATAAAACAGTTGTTTTAGCATTCTACCCTGGTGCATACACAGGAGTATGTGATACAGAAATGTGTACTTTACAGGATAACCTTAATGCCTTCAATGACCTAAATGCTACTGTATTAGGAATAAGTGTTGATTCGCCATGGGCAAATGGAGGATTTTCTAAGCAGTATAAATTAGAGTTTGACCTCTTGTCCGATCTAGATAGAAAGGTCATTAAAGATTATGATGTTCTTTTTACAGGTCTAGGCGGAGTTGAAGGTTATACATGCGCCAATCGAGCAGTATTTATTATCAAGGATGGTTTGATCAAATACAATTGGGAAGCAGAACCAAATCCAGGTGTGGAGCCCAATTACGATGAGATCAAAAGTACCCTAGAAAACCTTTAAGGTGCTTTTCTAAACCCCCTCTTTATCTAGAGGGGGTTTTTTTATCAATAATTAAATAATATTCCTTCAGAATCCCTCGCCCAATCACTCCCAATAGGACCAAAAAACCTCCCAACTGCGCAGTGCTACTCATTGCTTCACCAAGAAAAATAAAAGCAAGCATAGGATTAAATATAGGCTCTATTACTGGGTAGATAATTGCATCAAGTGCTGAGACATTTTTTATAGCAGTACTGTATAGTATATAAGCAACTCCAAGTTGTATTATGCCAAGAAAACTGATCAATAGCCAATGATTAGGATCATATGTCAGGCCCTTAAAGTAAAATGGAGAACAAAATAAAAAAGTTATAACATTACCGATCAATACAGAATCTATAGGTCTTGCATTTTTTTGTTTGCGCATAAATAAGGTTAAACCTGCGAAACCAAAGCCAGATAATAATGCTAACATGTTGCCCCACAGTTCATTAAAGGTAAGATCCTCTAAAAAGAAGCATCCTAATCCAATTAGTATTATTAAGATAGCTAGCCAATCTATTTTTGTGGAACGCTCTCCAAGAAATGAAAATCCAAATAATGCTACATAAACCGGAGCTGCATATTGTATCAATATCACATTCCCAGCTGTGGTCATTTTGTTCCCCATGACAAAACAAATCACCATTAAAGCATAGCATAAAGCGCCAGCCCAAGTATTAGCACCAAATTTGAATTTACTGGGTTTACTATATAAAAATATTATAAGCGTAGTAAACCCGCTTCTTAATCCAGCAATTGCCAAAGGGGGCCATGGAATTAATTTTATTATAAACCCGCCAGTACTCCAAATGACCCCTGTAAGAATTAGAAGCCATATGGCAGATCTACGATTCAAATCAGATCCTTCAAAAATGGTTTCGCAATATGACCTATAACGGCGAGACACAATACACTAATAAGAATGGCTGTAGCGGATGTACTACTATAAGCTATTAATGTCATACCCAAGGCCGTACCAGCAGCAGGTGGGTGTTCAACATCTAATACAACCATTAACAGTATTGTGATCCCAACGGATAAAGAGAACCAAATCGCTTTAAAGAATACAATGTTCATGAATGGAAAAACCGCAAAACAAGACCCTATAAAAAAACCTAGAAAATGTCCACCAATAATCCTTTTTGGGTCAGCGGAAATATTATTTGGCATTGCAAAAACAATGAATGCAGTTGCTCCTATACTAGCAATTATGACTGGGTTATCAGATAATATGAGCGTAATAATGAACACTGTGAAAGCAGCAAAAGAACTCTGTATAATATACTGTTTCCAATATGGGGAAAAATTAGGATCTATTTTCATTAAAATTTTTATTTAGAGTCATAAAAATAAAAAGCCCCCTATATAAAGTAGGGGGCTTTCTTATTACAATATAAAAAGAACAGTTAAAAACCTTTTATTTTTGCAGATTTTTTATAGAGCTGAAAAACAATATGCCAACCTAGAATAACTATGACCATTAGGAGGATCCAAGAGAATTCTGATGGAATTCCGAGTGTTGTTGGTGCAGTCACATGATGTTGATTATGCATTGTCCAGATCAGTGGTACAGACATATAAGTATTATGCTTTGATCTTAGCCCCGCAAGTGCAAGCAGATCGCCATCAGGTGCATCACCATTTTTGATCGCCTTAATTATCTTTTGCTGCGCAGGCCAAATTCGGAACCAAACATTAAACGCCATATTTGTTCCAAAGAGTGCACCCAAATGCATATTGTAAGACCTATAACTAAAACCGGCCCAATCTTTCATCACTACTACAACTAAGGTCAGTAGAACAAAACTTACAACTGTAACAGCTCTAACATTAGATGCTAATGGTGATTTGTACAGTGCATCATACGCAAAGACCCCAAGAAAAGTTATTGCAACCATTAAAAAGAACTCTAAACCATAGCCACTTGTTGCTGGATCCTCAAATGTTAGACCTCCATGGTAATATATGACCGCTAGAAGTATTACACCGGTTGCCCAAGTCCATGCCGCACCCCATCGAAACCAATAAAGAGTTCTTGGCATCAGCTCTGGAACAACTTTCTGTTTTGTATCACCATCCATGGTAGGTGCGAATGCAGTGTTAACAAAGTTAAAAAAGTACAGTAGCCCTATCCACATGATCCCAGCAATCACATGAAGCCATTTAAAAAGTGGATGAATTAATTCCATGATATTTGTCTCTCTCCCTTAAGATTATTATTTATTTTTTTAAATATTAGGTTCTACCCTTCCCTTAGGTTATATGCGCTATGAACTCTATCTATAGCAACCATAAAAGATGCGATCCTCATCGGAACATTTTTTTCCTTTTTGATCGAATAGACCTCATCAAATGCATGTACCATTTTCTCTTCAAGTTTCTTATTGACCTCGTCCTCCGTCCATTTGAATTGTTGCAAATTTTGGACCCATTCAAAATAAGATACCGTCACACCGCCAGCATTTGTCAAAATATCTGGGATAATGGAAATTTTCTTATCCCAAAGTTTATTCGCAGCATCGCCAGTAACAGGGCCATTCGCAGCCTCAACGATCACCTTACAATTCAATGAATCAACATTTGAATCATTGATTGCGCTACCCAATGCTGCTGGAATTAGAAAGTCACACTCCAGCGCAAGTAATTCCTCATTTGTGATCTTCTTTCCCTGTCCAAAGCCATCAATGGTCCTATTTTCATAATTATGTTCAAATAGTGAAGGGATATCGAGTCCATCTGAATCATATAATCCCCCTGTAACATCACTTACAGCAATGATCTTACAACCATATTCATCTAAAAATTTTGCTGCATATGACCCAACATTCCCAAAACCTTGAATGACCACTTTACAATTTTTAAGATCTATACCCCACTTATCAGCTGTCTCACGAGTGATGACTGCTGTGCCTTTACCAGTAGCTGCCTCTCTTCCAGCAGAGCCTCCTAATTCTAAAGGCTTACCAGTGACAATTGCAGGTGAATAACCATGGATCTGGCTGTATTCATCCATAAACCAACTCATAACTTGTGCATTAGTATTCACATCTGGTGCAGGAATGTCAACATTGATACCGATCACAGGATCAATTGCACGAAAAAACCTTCTAGACATTCTTTCTAATTCAGTTTTACTATATTTACTTGGATCCACTCCTATGCCACCTTTTCCACCACCATAGGGGATATCTAATAAGGATGTTTTCCAGGTCATTAGGGTCGCAAGAGATCTTACTTCATCGATGTCCACATGTTGGTGATATCTAATACCACCCTTAAATGGACCTCTCGTATTATTATGTTGGACCCTAAATCCAACCACACTTTCCAATTCACCATTATCCCTTCTAAAAGGGACTTCCACTGTTAACTCACGGTCTGGCAATTCGAGGGCTTTTGCAATATTAGGCTTGAGACCTAATTTGTTAACTGCTTCACTATATGCTGATGAGGTTGGGTCAGTACTTGATGACATAACTACTCCATTTATATCTTAGGTTATAGAAGTTAAATCTAATGATCATTATAATAACTACAAACCACACAATCTAAATCAATAATTGTTCTTTTTACCTTTAAGTCCTTAGATAATTAGTTATAAAATTGTTTTATTTAACAATTAAAATAGGACAATTACATTTTTCCATTACATTCAGTGGTTTACTTCCCATAAAAAATTTAGCTATAGGGGATTGGCTAGATGCACCCATTATTATAATATGGTTACTATCTGCAGTTTCTATTATAGTATCTACTGGATTTCCAGTTTTAAACATTGTTTCTGCTTCTACTCCACTTCTCCGCATCATTTTGGCTGCATTATCCGATGCCTTTTTATACCCGTCTTCCAAATGTTCATCCTTGCTAATAGTTATCAGGTCAACTTTGATATTGAATGCCTGAGCAACCCTGACACCATATTTGACAGCTTTTGCGGTTCCAGGAGAATCATCAACAGCTAGCAGAATCTTATAATTTTCATTTTGATTAAAATTATTTACAATAAAGATCGAACTATCAATATATTGGATCATATCATGGGCCATACTACGCTTTCCACTTCCCCCAATAATTGTAAGGTCATATTCATAGGTATGTACCTCATCTCTCAATTCTTTAATGATATCCCCATTCCTTAAGATCAAAGATAAATTTTCTAGAGCTGAACCTTTTAATAGTACCTCAGCTCGACCTGAGCCACTTTCAATAAGAACATTCTTAGGGAAACCATCTTTGATTGCCTGTTCTTCAATAAATTGGTTCTTTGAAAGATAATTATAGGCCCATTCTAATACATCTACACCAGGCCTATCTATATCCCAGGATTCCATGACCTCATTGGCCATACTCACATCCTTGAGACTAAACTCACTGATCTTTTGACCTACATCCACAATGGTAGTAGAAGATCTAAGAGCACGGGCAATATTCATACCAACATCTAGGGTAGGACCTGAGTATTCTTTACTGCTAATTGCGATTAAAATTTTCATAATAATATTGGCCAATAAAACGTTGAGATCATCAAAAGCACCACGACGGAAATAATGAATAGTTTCCAGCCCGCTTTAAAATAATCACTTGAAGTAATAAGACCAGTGGAATGTATAATCATACACGTAGGTGATGCCACAACAGTTAAATAAGCAAAGGCAGATGCAATAGATGTCATAATTCCCATAATTATAGGATTGCCACCCATATCTAGAATGATAGGACCAAGTACAGCTACAGTGGCGGCATTGCTTAATAGATTCGTTAATATTCCTGTTATAATAACAGATACAAACCATCTAACGACAGCAATATCTTGAAATATAAGTTCTAAATAATAAAGTGTCTCTTCAGCAACCCAAAGTGCCGCTCCGGTCTCTTTCATCTGTATACCTATAGATATTGCTGAACCAAATAATAATATCACACCCCAATTGGTATTTCTATTTATCTCTTGCCACTCAACCAGGCCAAAAGAAAGATAAAGAAAGACCCCACTCAATGCTACAATACCAAGTCCAATAATGGGGCTTAGGAAGACCCAACCCAGAAAAACAAATATGAATATGACAATCGCCATTATTTGATTCGCTGTCAATTTCCCGGTCTTTGCAACTTTTACCTTTAATTTTCTAACAGATGAATCCATCATCTTTTGTTCAGGTGTAAATGTAAACCATAGGATCAATGCAACGATCGGGATCTCTATAATTAACATAGGATAAGCAAACTTCATCCAGTCGAGATAAGAAATTTCGGCCATACCAAATTCTGATAAATAGCCTATCATAATTACATTTCTTCCCCCACCAGAAGGCGTCCCAATAGAACCAACAGCACAACCATATGCTATAGAAAAAAGGAGCAATGTAGAAAGTTTGGTGTTTTGTGTGGTACTTAAACCGGCATTTCGAATTAGTGCGAGTGCAACCGGTAACATCATGGCCCCAACAGTATGTTCGCCAATAAACGAGGATAGGAAAGCTGAAATAGCTACAAAACCAAGTACAATCCGCCAAGTTTTATTTCCTGTAATATTTATAACTAAAAGAGCTAATCTCTTATCGAGACCCTGATGGACAAGGGATACAGCCAGCATTAAAGAGCCCATAATAAAGAATACAGCATCACTCATAAAAGATGATGCCACACCATCTGCAGTATCAACTCCAAGTATGACCTCCATTATCAATATTAAAATAGCCACACCTGGTAGAGGTATTGATTCACTTATGATCAATATCAATGCTACAAGAACAATGATCAATGTGCGGTGTCCTTCAGGTGAAAGACCATCTGGTGAAGGAACATAAAAAAAGGAAATACTAAGTAAAAAAGAAAGAATTAGCCACTTTTTACGAGTGACCCAGAATAATATATTTGAGACCGAGCGTGCCGAAAAACCAAACATTGGTATTCGGAATTTATTGATTAAAAGTTATTGGTGTGTACAATCACTTGGCACCTTTGTCCCATCTTTATGAATAGCCCATTTCCAAATAGGAACCTTTCGTTTAAGCTCTGATATAAAATAGGTCATGGCATCTAACCCTTCTTTTCGATGCTTGGACCATATCACAACATGCAGACTTACTTCACCCACTTTTACTTTACCAACACGATGCTTACAAAATAGATCATGGATAGAAAATTTATTAATGGTCTCTTCAGCAATTATCTTTAACTCTTTTTCAGCCATCCCATCATATTGTTCATATTCGAGATCTGTTATCTCTTTATCATCCTCTATTGATCTGACCCTTCCATTAAAAGTAAGTTCAGCTCCTTCATCTGTCCGTTCATTATCAGCTGGAAAAGGAAATATGGGACCTTTTATAATCTCAACTTTGACCATTTATCCACCCTGCACTGGAGGAATTAGGACAACCTCATCACCATCTTTTAATTCTTTATCATCCTTAACATATTCCTGATTTATGGCTATACGGAGTATAACATCGTCTAATTTATTTGCTGAACTACGACGTACTATACTTTCAAATTCAGAAGATGTTGTACCATTTTCTAATTCAAAGGTCATCTCATCAGTTCCTAAAGCATATTTAACCTGAGAAAAACATTTTAATTTGACCTTTATCATAATTTGATCGTTTGTGTTGTATGATTCATCCCATCATATAATAGAAGTTTTCCTACTAGATTTGGCTTTATATCTAAAATGAGTTTTACCGTCTCAAGTGCTTGAATATTACCAATGATACCAGGCAACATTCCTAAGATACCTGCTTCTGAACAAGTCTCTGCACTTGATGGCTCAATTGGAAATAATTCACTGTATCCACCACTACCATTTGCATTTAAAATTGCCACCTGACCTTCATACCTATATAGAGCACCATAGATCATGGGTATATTTGATCTCTTACATAATTTATCAACCAATTTTCTAGTTGAAATATTATCAGTCGCATCTATTACAACAGTTGCATCCTCAATAAGCTCAAAGCCATTGTCCTCATCTAAAAAAGAATGGACTGGTTCAATTAATGCCTCCTTGGATAGATTTTGTAGACTATCCTTAGCAGCATGAACCTTCATTCTTCCAATATCTTCAAATCCATATAATGGCTGTCGGTGAAGATTGCTTAACTCCACGACATCTCCATCAATTATCCTTAGTGTTCTTATTCCACATGCAATAAGTGATTGAGCAACAGGACAGCCAAGTCCACCCATCCCTACAATAACAACATTAGAATCCATTAATTTTTTTTGGCCTTCTAATCCAACCTCTTTCAGAATTGTTTGCCGAGACCACTGACTCATATCTCTTTTATCTGAATGGAAAGCATTCCACGCTTCGATTCCACCTAATAGACTAAAAGTATCCTTTAAATTATTTTCAATAATAATTCCCTCTGTAACAATTCCAAATTGGCACATTAATACTAATTTATTATTTGTTTCTGGTAAAGAGCGTGCGTCTGCGACCACATGATCGACCCCTGTAATGGTGCAATTCTTTATCTGATCTACTTCACGGATATCAACAGCTATAAAAGAATGATCATTATCGATCCAATTTTGTAATTCTTTTGGGGTAATGATCATTTGAGTTCAGCCCAAGGTAAAAGATTAATCTGTATAGAATCTCCTTCTAAAAGATCGTCAGAACCTGGATCGGCTCCTAATATACAATTTGCACCTAATGCAGATGTTAGCATATGTGATCCAACCTTAGTGGATGGGCTGCATAATATTTTCCCTTTCTCTATCCAAGCATTGCCAAATAGATATCGAAATTTTATTTTATCTCTTTTGAAAGATTCTTTGAGGATCCCAATTAAATATGGATCTTCAAAATGCCCCATCATCTGTCCGACCACCGGCCAAACCCATTCCATAAATCCGATGAAAGAAGAAATAGGATTACCTGGCAGACCAAAGATCAATTTATTTTTTTTTGATCCAAAAAAGAGTGGTTTACCTGGTTTTTGAGCAACTTTCCAAAAAGATTCCTTTACTCCTAGCTCCATGAATACGTCTCGTACATGATCATATCTCCCCATCGACACACCGCCAGAAGAAATGATCAGATCGCAATTTTCTAAAGCCTCTGATAAGTATGAGTGCAATGCGCTTTTATCATCTTTAACCACGTCTTGCATTACAACCTTTCCACCTGCTTTTCGAACTAGCTCTGAAAACATATAAAGATTAGAGTTATATATCTTACCCTCTTTTAATTTTTTACCTGGCTCTATCAACTCATTCCCAGTTGCAAAGATAGCAACCTTTGGTTGCTTTAAAACATTAATATTACTTTGACCAAATGCAGCACAAACACTTAACTCACTTGGAGTAATACGTGTTCCTTTTTTGATCAGAATATCTCCTTTTTTGATCTCTTCTCCTTTTAATCGAATATTCTTTCCAGGATAAACATCAGCCATTATTTCTATCATTTCATTATCCGAATATCCACTCGTCTGTTCAACCATGATAACTGCATCAGCTCCATTAGGTATCTTCGCACCTGTCATGCATTGAATACATTCCCCGGGTTTCAATTTAAGTGAGCTTGGAGATCCTGCTGCACTTGAACCAATATTTTTCAACGATACGGGAGTCTGTTGAGAAGCTTCATGTGTGTCACTTGAACGCACAGCAAAACCATCCATGGCTGAGTTATCAAATCTTGGAGAAGGAAATGTCGCTATTACATCGTGGTCAATGATTCGGCCACTTGAATCACTTAATAAGATCCTCTCCGAATCTAATTGAAAGATATGTTCAGATATGATCCCTTTTGCCTTTTGAACAGATATCAAAACATTTTCCCTAATAAAAATATAATCGCGATCAGAATGATAATCCCCATGATCTTTTGTATACTGTTTGGGTCATATTTGGTTGCACCAAAATATGAGCCAAGAGATCCTCCAATAATAACAGATAGAACAGAAGGCAGGATCATATCATATTCAAATCGTAAATACTGATAGCGTGCAGCTAGACCAGCAAAAGAATTTGAACAAACAAAAATTGTACCTGCTGCTGCAGCTTCTTTCTCTGATCCTAATCCTAAGATAATTATAAGTGGAATAAGATATATTCCCCCTCCGATACCAATTGCTCCTGCAATAAATCCAAGTAATGAACCAATAGATATAATTGCGAACCATTTTTGTACTTTGGTTAATTGAACGGAAAGCACAAGATCATTCATGATATAAATTCTTATTGCAATAAGTATGAGCGTTATTAAAAGAATGATCTGAAAAATAAATTCATTTAATGTTATTGACCCTGCAAAATATGCCATGGGAATAGATGTTATTAAAAATGGGAAGACCAGACTAGATCTACCATATCCAAACCGCCAAAAATTGACCATCCCAAAAAATGTTACTAAAAGATTGAGCGTTAACGATATAGGAGGTATGATCTGATAACTGACTCCAGAGATCGCCATAATTGCTGTGTATGAAGATCCACCACCCAGCCCTACACTCGAATAAATAAATGAAACAAAGAAAAAGGAAAATGGAATGAGATATTCCATCAATGTTTTTCACCTTTGATCATATGGAATGAATGGAATATAGTGGGGATCAACACATTTAATGCATCTTTTGCAGCACCCTTGCTTCCAGGTAAGCAGATCACAATCGTATCCTTGATCACACCAGCAGTTAACCGTGAAAGCATAGCTGTTTTTACTTTATTACGTCCATACGCATGAAGAGCTTGTTCAACACCAGGTAGTTTAGAATCGAACATTCCATCTAATACTTTTATTGTAAGGTCTCGCTCACCAAGACCTGTACCTCCAGTAGTAACGATCAATTCAACACCATCATCGATCCAATCGTTTATCAAAGGCACTAATTCCTCTGAACCATCTGGCAATACTTTTTGATGGTCTACATTACACCCTGACCCAATGAACCCTTCTATGAGTAGTGGCCCTGAAACATCCTTATTTTTTCCTGCTGACACACTATCACTTAATGTGATAACACCAACCTTTGGACGATATTCAGTAGAATATGTAGATCTTCCTCCTTCTTTTTCTAGGAGTTGTATATCCTTGACCACCATGGTCTTATCAATGGACTTACACATATCATAAATCGTTAGAGCAGCATTTGAAACAGCAGACAGGGCTTCCATTTCAACGCCTGTTGCTTCCTTGGTCTTTACCGTTGATCTAATAGATATATGATCCGGCATGATTGAGAATTCTATATCCACATAGGAAAGATTTAACTGGTGACACATAGGAATAAGCTCTGCTGTCTTTTTAGCCGCTTGTATACCAGCTATCTTTGCGGTAGTGAACACATTACCTTTTGGAAGCTCATCATCTTGTATTGCTGCAATGGTCTCGTGTTTCATAAAGATCATTCCTTCTGCTTTCGCGATTCGTAAGGCATTGATCTTATCTGTTACATCTACCATTCGCACATTTCCTTTTTTATCTAAATGAGAAAGATCACTCATTAACTAACCTCCTATCTGGGTCATGGATTCCCTGCTTTCATTCCCTTGACGCTGAGCAGTCCAACCATCGATCATTTTTTCACCCATTGCTTTACGTATCATATCTTTGATCAGGTCATTAGAAAGGCCTTGGCGAATTGCATCTCTAATATTTGTTTCTATTTTACTGTATAAACAGTTTAATAGTTTTCCATCTGCTGTAATTCTAATTCTATTGCATTTTGCACATAGAGTGCGTGTATATGAAGGAATCACTGCTACTCGCCCTTTATATCCTTCAATTTGGAATATGTGGTGTTCAGTGCTAGAGCCAGATATCGGTCTTAATAGTTTGATATTTGCTCTCAGGTCAGCTAAGATCCTATCAGCACTATAATATTTTCCTGTTCGCCATATCTGATGTGAATCAAATGGCATTAGTTCAATAAATCGTACTGTAATGTCATTCGTCTTGGTCAATTCAACGAAATCAAGGATCTCATCTTCGTTAAAATCTCTCATAGCAACTACATTCACTTTAATATTCTCTATATTAGACAAGACAGCCTCATTCAATCCTTTCATAACATTCTGAAATTCATCACGACGTGTGATCTTTTTAAATTTCTCAGCATCCAAGGTATCAAGGCTGATATTAATTCCGGTTAGACCTGCCTGTTGAAGTTGATCTATATACTTTGATAATAGAAGCCCGTTTGTGGTGATATGGACTGATTCAAAAATTGATCTTTTCGATGAGTATTCGATCAGATCTATAATATCCTTACGTAATAGAGGCTCACCTCCTGTAAAACGGACCTTATTTACGCCTAGGTCTGACATGATCTGCAAAATATTTTTTATTTCAGTTGTGGATAAGAGTTGATCCTGCCCAAGAAAAGACACACCTTCTTCAGGCATGCAATAGACGCACCTTAGATTACAATGCTCATTTACTGCTAGCCTGAGATAATTGAAAGTTCTACCGAAATGATCGGTGATGGGTGGGTCCAAGGATATACCTTGGTTGGCCGCCAATGGGTGGATATGTGTATTATTTTCTTTTCTCATTCCAAGTCATTCTGTTTTTTTAGAAATCGGGAGCAGATCCTAACGTTTCCATGAGAACCGTATCGGCCTCGAGCCATATCCAAATCATTATGGACTTAGGCTCTTTGGCTAAGAGAAGATTATTGGTTTAAATCTATTGCTTTAATTTTCTATAAACAATATCAGCTATTTTATTATTTATTGTAAATAAGACAAACCTAGATTGTTCATGTGATATTAGGCTTGGTCCTTAGCTTGGGTAAAAAATACAATCCGAAACAAATAACTATTTCAAATGCAATAAAAATAAAAAGATTTCTAGCAACACCATCATCAAATCCATAACTGTGTAGACCCACTTGAAGAAGATTGACACCAAACCAGGCAAGTGCAACAATAATATTATTTAAGCCCATACCCAAAGCAAACTCTGAACGCTTTGCAATACCAGAAAGGCGCATATGGATCATCATTAATTGCCATAGTACAATAAGCAATGCTCCATTTTCCTTTGGGTCCCAGCCCCAAAATCTTCCCCATGACTGATCGGCCCAGATACCACCCAATATCGTTCCAAATAATGTAAAGAATAATGCAACAAGCGTTATTCCATATAAATTATTAAAAATACTCTTTAGCCGTGGTTCATCCTTAGGATACCTTAATGACTGAAGTAGATACAAGTGTGCTACGCAGCCTGCCATAAGAGAAGCGCCATAACCCATCGTAATGGTCGTGACATGGGTTGCTAACCAAAAATTCGAGTTCAAGACAGCAACTAACATACCTAAAGTATCACCATCAGATGCATAGCTAAATCCAATATAATGAAATAACGATCCAGTGACAGTCCCTATGAAGATTCCAAGACCATCTTTCCGAAAATATTCTAAAATAAGCGAGAATATTATTATGATAAATGAAACAAAAATAATTGATTCATATAAAGTTGAGACCGGTGGTCTTCCCATGATCAACATCCTAAGAATTATTCCATATCCATGGAGTAGAGCCCCAGATACTAACAATACAAAAGAGATCCTATTTAGCCATAATGGCTGGGTCATCCAACTTAAAGCTAGAATAATAAAGGCCATTATATAACACCCTAAACTTATATAAAAAAGGTTGACCTTATTCATCCAAGTCTCTTTTTCCAATGTATCAATTTCAAAATCTTTATTAGGGAATGATCTAAGAGCATTCTCATAATCCATTAGCGCTATTCGCATTGTTTGTTCTTCTCCAGCCAGTCTACCTGCCAAATAGCTCTGAAGTGAACCCAATAATTTTTCTTGTGACTGATCCATTGGCATACCAGTTAGAATAAAATCATATGGTGACAACCATTCGTCACTACTATCCTTATTCCCCGGCGGTATCAGTTTTAATGCTTTTAAATAGCTGATCTCTTCAAAACGCAAAGCATTCCTGCTAAGCTCTAAAAGCTGTTTTTCAAATACCGTTCTATTTTCATTTGGCTTTTGATCTATGCCTGCAAGCATTGCAGATTGACCAGTGAGCCCTGGTGCAATTTCATTAAAACTATATTTATGCTCTGTGCTCCACTCAAGTAAGAGACTCGTTATTACATCTGGATTTCTTACGTTAAAGATCTTTTGTTTTCTTCCATTATGTGGATCTAGGATCAAATTCATAAGCCAGTCAGTTGCTGTAAGGTCTAATTCTTTAATAGACCTTTTACCATAGAATGCTAATAGGTGGTTACGGGCGAAAGTATCTAAAGGCTTTATCCGGCCTTCATCTTGAACTGGGATGTCTTTTATCTCAAATCCAGAAGCTACCTGAACAAAGATGATAATCAATAAATAAAATATAGATCTAACGAATGAATTCATTTAGATCTCTTTGAAGTTCTTTTAAGCATTTTAGGCAGATTGAATAAAAGATGTATCAATAAACCAATGCTCATTATAATACTTGAAATATATGGGAACATTCTACCATAATTCTTTACCGTTGCTAAGACGGTGGTCTCCTTATCTAGCCCTTCTACAAAGGACGCTTGGTAAAAGGTATATCCTTTATGCCTAAGTGGTTCATTCATTTGGATAAGGACTCTACGCGGGATCTTATCTTCAATCAAATTGACCTCTGAGCTGAAACTTTTTGCAACATTTGTACCAGGGTGCATAACCTTTTTAAAATCTAAAAGCTCAATAGCAAATGGTAGATAGGTTCTTTTTCTTCGAAACTCAGCAAAAAATAATTCACCACCTATCTCAAATGTATCTGGGACTCTTTGTCCTAAGAATGCACCATAAATACCATCAGTTTCTTTACCGGTTCCAGCTAATTTAAAAATTAATCCTGGACGATTTTGAGTATTCTCTTTATCTGGCTGTTTTGGAATAATTACAAAATCATCTAGAAATCCCTTATAGATCGAATCAGCTGGAGATATCCTACTCTCAATTCTCACATTCTTTATATGGTCTATAATATCAATTTGAATCCCAAGTTTATCATATTTTATGCTACTCCCTTCACCCAATAATGGAGCATCAAAAATAGTATATTCCAAACTATCCTCAAGAGAAGTATTTACAAAGGCAAGCTCCATATCATGGTAATCATCTACATGATCAGAGCTTTCTCCCTCTTTAATGACCATATTCCCTTCTGCACTGAACTTTGCCGTAATACCACCTCCTATCAACAGCAGTAAACCGCCTACATGAACAATGATTATACCCAATTTTTTCATTTTCCATAGATTCTTATTAAATAGGCTTGATGCTAGATTGATCGTCATAATAATAATTGTGATCCTACCACCAGGAAGAGGTAAAAAACCGGCAAAGAGAAAATAATAAGATGAAAAATACTTTACTTGTGAAGCATACAGTCCTACATCTTTTTGAGCGATCGTGCCAAAAAATACAAGTACGATCAACCATACAACCGTGTATGAGAATACTTTTGGACTACTAATGAACTTTATCAATTGTTTTATATCACTCATTCCGGTATATATATAGATTCACAGAATGATCTGAATTCAGATTCGATCTCACTTATCCCACCACCATTGATCGAAAGCTTCACGAAAACCGTTCTATCTTTAAGTTGAAAGATCGAAGCAAGTATCGCATTCTCTTTCTGATACTCATTGATCAATTTGAAATATTGATAATCACCTAACTTTCCTCGGCTAGTTAAAGAAAGTTTTTGAATTTCAATTAAAGATAATGGTTCCAATTCAATCTGGCCAAGCCAACGGTTCACATTTGCCTCTACACCACCACTTATTCCAGAAAAAGTTGTGATCGATAGGTCACCTTTCCCTTTTGTGGTTGGAACACTAAAACTAGCTAACCTCATAGAATGCCCCTGTACTTCGGTCCACATTTCAGGTGTTTCCCATTTTAAGATAAACTCATTCTTATCCTTTATAGTATTATCCAAGGGTTGCTCTTGTTTCGGTAAACGGTATGTACGAATATGATCTCCTGAATCGCAGGACATAATAAATAGCGTGTAAGATAAGAGAATGATTATGATCTTGTACAAAATGGAGCTCTATTTAACTAGTAGAAATTTGCGATCGATCCAGAGTTTAGTTCAAATTACTTTTTATCTTAGGGATATAACGAACAATAAGAATTATATTATTTTAAATAGAATTGATCTTCTTGAGGTGTCAATGGTCTTCCCATCCATAACGGTCGACGCAATCCATTTGGATGAGTTTCCCTCTTTTTTGCCCATTCATTCCACTTTTTAAAATGCTCGAAGGATCTATTAGTATCAACAAAAATATCACCATATCCTTCATTTGGACCAGGTTTTGAGATACTGACCTTTTGTAACCAACAATGAGCTCCGGATATTGGGTCAGGGTTGGCTGCGTGTGTGATATTTTGATGAACACCACCATCTCGCCACCATATTCTATTCGTGTCCGGATCATTCGTCTGCCAAGATTCAACTCCTTTTATGGTACTCATTTTCCATTTTCCATCGCCTAAGTTCTTTATATCAACAGTATTGGTCATAAATCGATTCCCTTCATCCTGCTGTCTTCTCCATCTACCAATATGATGAGAGCATGCAACTACACCAGGCTTGATGGCTTCGGTCACCCATACTTTATCAACAAACCACCCTATCTCTGTTTTGACCTTAAGAAGGTCACCGTTATCTACGCCTATTCTTGCAGCATCCTTCGTATGGATCCATATTGGATTACGATGAGCGATCTCAGTGAGCCACTTTGCATTGGCTGAGCGAGAATGGATATGGGTTGGTAATCTAAAATTAGGTAATAGAATGCACTCATTTTTTTCTTTATCCATTTCATCTAGGTGCACATGGCTTTTGATCCTATATCCAGGTGTGGCATGTTCTGGATATCCAAAATCAGACATGGTCTGTGAAAATATTTCCTGCCTCTTAGATGGTGTTGGAAATCCCTTATATTTCTCACCATTTACTTCAATACCTACAATATTGTCACCTTTTATAACCTGTCCATTTGGCCTTACAGTTGTTTCTAGATCATCTATAGGATCTTCATTATTTTTATATACATTATCATCAACAAGAAAGGCTCCATACTTACGCATGTATTCTAATGGTGTCATATCTTCCTTTCCTGCTACATCAGTTAAACCTTCCGTATGCTCAAAGATATATTGATAATATTCATCTATATTGATCTTCTCATTATCTCGATAAGGACTCATAAAATGTTTTCGTATGCCCAGATCCTCATTTTTATCGATCTGCCAAGATAATTCGATCCAAAATTCATCTTCCTCCCAAACTTCACCAGGGTTAACCTCATAAGTGAATTTCACTTCTTTACCATCCCTGCGAGCTTTTTCACGCAATACAGGTTGTCTAAAAGCGATCCAAATACCAGCCTGAGTTTCATAAGAATTTATATCATGACGCTCTGAGGCATGCCCCATAGGTAATACGTAATCCGCGAAAAAAGCCGTTTCATTCCAAGTTGGTGTAAGTGCAATATGACATCCCACCTTTTCCATATCAGAAAGCATTTCAATCCAAGTAAATCCATCTGGATAGGTCCACACTGGATTAAAAACACGAGTGAAATAAACATCTATTGAACCTCTATTATCTTTTAAAAGATGAGGAAGGATCTGACTCATCTCATAGTGTGCTAAGGTGTACTCTTTTGGCCAATTCAATTCATTCCAAGCATCTGGACCGGGAGGTGAATCAAAAAATTCTGGATGAAATTTATTCCAAGCACTAGGAGATGTTCCTCCCTCTGTACCAACTGAACCAGTTAGTACATTCAACAAATGCAAAGTACGTGATACTTGCCATCCACCTAGATTACCAATTGATGGTCCTCTCCATACATGTGTAGATAATTTTGAGCCTGCCTTACCGATCAACTTTGCTACACGAATAATCTGATCTACCTCTATTTGAGCTTCTTTAGCAGCAAATTCTGGTGTATACATTTTCCATTCTTCAGCCAATCGTTTTATGAATTGATCGAATTCAACTGGATCGGAAGGATGAAGGTTCTTTAAATAGTCATCCCAGTTTACCCAGTTTTCCAAATAATCCCTGTCATATAATTCCTCATCCAAAATGATCTTCGCGATCGCCATGTACACAGCGGGTTCACTACCAGGATATGTAGGCATCCACTCATCTGCCATAGAAGCAGTATTTGAAAGTCGAGGATCCATGACAATAAGCTTTGCACCTTTCATCATCCCTTCCATTATCCGTTGTGCATGGGGATTGAAATAATGGCCTGTTTCAAGATGCGATGATGCTAAAAGGATCACTTCTGCATTGGTATGATCTGGACTTGGTCGATCGTATTTATGCCAGAGTGCATATCCGGTTCGTGCACCGGCAGAACAAATATTAGTGTGGGAATTATGCCCATCAACTCCCCAAGCTTTTAAAACTCGTTCAGCATAACCTTCATGTCCTGGTCTTCCCACATGATATACTACACCATCTTTTCTTTTACGGATAGATGATGCTATCTTTTCAGATATTTCTTCTAATGCTTTATCCCAGCTAATGCGTTCCCATTTACCTTCACCTCTCTTGCCAACACGTTTAAGAGGATACAATATCCGTTCTGTATCGTTGATCTGATTAATAGTGGCAGGGCCCTTCGCACAATTACGTCCCCTACTTCCGGGATGATGAGGATTCCCTTCAAATTTACGTAGTTTATCTGTCTCTTTATCAATATAGGCCAATAATCCACATGCGGATTCACAATTAAAACAAGTAGTAGGAACAATAGAATAGTGGCGATCTTTTTTTTCAGGCCAAGCTAAAGGATCTAATTCCACAAAGTCATTCCACTCGCTTGGATCAGGATATTTATAGAGCTCTCTTGGACCACTCATAGCGAATTCTTCAGACCAATCAGGTCGGTCCGATATTTTAGGTATCAATCCTAATGATTCGGAGAATGTTTCTATCCAAGATCTCTTCATGATCAACTTAAAGGTATCATTTGTGGTACTCTTATACGCACAAACTCTGTTAAAAAAATTCCGATCAGTGCCATAACACCTGCTACGAGTTCATGGCCTGTACTTACAGTTAAGATCAAAAAAGGCAGTAGACTTCCTAGAACAACACCAGGCCAAAAATATCTCGAATAATAGCCATTTGTCATCATCTGTATTGCTTTTTTACTGTCTGGAGTATCGTGAGGTATGAATACCTCTTTTAGAATAATAAATACATTTAATAAAATGGAGAAATATAGTATGCTTCTCATTATGCTCGTTGACCCTGTGTCGATCATGATCATAATTACCGATCCTGCAATAATTGCATGAACCAACATATGTATTGCACCTATCCATGGCGTTTGCCAGAGATCTCGTCCCCTTGCTTGATTAAAAAGGAATGCTGTATAGATCGCTCCGAGAACAGCAAAGACTGCCCCGATACTCCATGCCCATTTAAGTCCAAGATCAAAATAATGATCGATCAGTAGTAAAACTACCATTCCTCCAAAGATCGTAATGATGTATGCACCTCGCACCAACCATGATCTCCATTGAGGGCGCAATAGAACATACAAGAATCGGTCTGGCCTATCTAGATCTTTGACCAATAATGCCCCTGTTAGGCCCATAAAGATCAAAGATGTATATAACCCACTTATTTCAACGGTACGATCTAAAGGGCCATTCATGAACTGATAGATGGCCATCATTAAGAATGTTCCCGTTGCAATTGCTTTTGTCCATACATAGGATGTGACCTCCCAACCCCAAAGCACACCCTTACTTGGAGAATCATATACTCTACGCGCTTTATTTTCATCCACATCTTGCTGTATCTCTTTTGCAACTTGATCGATAGACCGTTGGTCAATAGGGTTCCCACTACGAGCAGAGTTTTCCATTGCGAGTTGTATTAATAAATTCTCTGTATCTGATTCATTTACTCGGTTATCAGCATATTTTGCATAATGCCCTACTCCCTTTGACTGCTCTGACCAAACATATTCCCAATCTGCCTCGGTTTGATTTGGGTCTAACATTTCATTTGTACCATTTATATAGTAAAGATTAGGCTGTGTCATTTTCTCTGGCTTTCTGGCCATAACATTTTCGTTGGCTAATAGATCAGAGATCTTTGAATTATTATCATCCATATCTCCAGATATGATCGCCTCTACTGGACAGACTATTACACATGCTGGTTCATATCCACCATCAAGGCGATGGGCACAGTAATTGCACTTTGCGGCCGTATTTGTATCTGGATCAATATAAAGTGCATCATATGGACAGGCTTGCATACATGATTTGCATCCAATACATCGGTCATTATCAAAATCTACAATACCATCAGAACGTGTGAACAGGGCAGTAGTCGGACATATCTCTACACATGGTGCATTTGCACAATGATTACAACGATGGACCGAAAATTCTCTGCTACTATTTGGGAATATGCCCTTTTCAATATATTTTACATGGGTACGGTTCACACCAATAGGTACATCATGCTCACTTTTGCAAGCAACGGTGCAGGCATGACAGCCAATACACAAACGATTATCTATAATGAATCCGTAATTCATAAAATCAGGGTCAAAGAAAGCCTTTGAAAATAATAAATCAAATGATATGTAATTAATCTTTCTAGTATGGAAATTCAAATATGATACCTGCTACAGCTTTTATATTGATTGGCGGAGTTAGTCAACGCTTTGGCACACCCAAATGGCAAGCAATTATTGATGGGGAAACCGTTCTTGATCGTATATGGAACTCATGTGATAAGTTTCAAGAAAGATATATTATTGGTAAAAATCAACATAGAGACAAAAAAAAACCTTTCCTAATGGATGAGCTAGATATAGAAGCACCGATCAATGGTCTATATACTGCTCTTGTTCATACCACTAGTGATTGGATATTATTGCTTTCTTGTGATCTTCCATTAATGGATCAAGATACTATTGCTCATTTATGGTCTTATGTAAAATCAGGAAAAGAGATCATTGTACCAGAGATAAATGGAGAATTACAACCTACTTGTGCACTCTATAATAAAAGACTTAAAGACCCCGTCTTTGAACAAATAAACAATAACAGATTGAGTTTAAAAGAATTAATCAGTAAAGTGGATTATCATTCGATCGATCTAAATGAACGATCTGATTATTTTCTAAATATGAATACAAAAAGTGATATGAGCAGAGCAGAAAAAATATTAAGCTCAAAAAGTTCCAAGTAAATCATTATCATAATTATGTTAAATGCAGTTATAGATAAACTGAAAGAATTTTCAAAAGAAGACTTTCCAGTTCCGGAAGTGTCATCCTATTTACTTGATCTGAATATCGATCAGAAAGAACTGAAAAAATATTTATTACGTGAAAATGATCACTATACCAGAAATCTAATTCATAGAGATAGTGATTTTGAAATAATGATTATTTGCTGGCCACCAAATACTGCGGCACCGATCCATGGACATGAAGGTGAAAAATGTTGGGCTAGAGTTCAAGATGGAAATCTTCAAATATGCAATTATGAAGAGATCTCTTCCAAGCCACTAAAATTAAATATGGTACAAGAATTATCATGTGCACCAGGATTTTTAGATGGCCCAGCTGATATACATTCTGTAGAAAATATAACTGAAGAATTTGCAACCAGCCTGCATGTATATGCCAAACCATATGATGCATGCGATATATATGATATTGAAAAAGGAACGATCGATCGAATAAAACTAAGCTATCATAGTATTGATGGCATTCTATGTTGATAGCACTACAGATCTAATTTAGCAATTCTGCGCTCGTGTCTGCCCCCTTCGAATGGTTCTTCAAACCATAGCTCGATGATCTTATATATCTCTTCCTCTGACATGAACCGTGCTCCCAAAGATAAAATATTTGCGTTGTTATGCTCCCGTGATAATTTAATTATCTCTTCCGGACCATTATAAAAAACCGCAGCCCTTACTCCTTTCACTCTATTTGCTGCCATTGCCTCACCTTGGCCCGACCCACCAAGTATTATTCCTCGACTAGATGAATCTGCTGCTACAGCACGAGCACAAGGAAAAATAAAATCTGGATAGTCATCTAAGGCATCATATTCATGTGCACCATGGTCTGTGACATCATATCCTTTGCCCAAAAGAAATTCTTTTATAGTATTCTTTAACTCAAGACCTGCATGATCAGTCGCTAAATGTATTTTCATAGCAAAGTGTCCAAATGAGATCTTATTTTTTCTTCTACTTTTTCTGCTGTGAAACCAAATTCATTTGCTAGGTCTTTTCCAGGAGCAGATGCACCGTAATGATCAAGTCCAATTGCTAGTCCATTAAGACCTGAATATTTTTCCCATCCAGCTGTGATGCCTGCTTCAATTGTTATCTTCAAGCAACCACGCTTTGGTATAAGCTTATTTTTATAATCGTCAGATTGTTTATTAAATATTTCCATACAAGGCATACTAATTATTCGAATTTTTTTATCGGACATTAATTCTGCTGTGTCAATTGCCAACGATACCTCTGAGCCTGTTGCAATGAATATAAGCTCAGGACTATTGTCACAATCCTTTACGATATAAGCTCCTTTTCGTACATTAGCTTCTAGGTCTTTATAATCTTGATCCAGAACAGGCACACCTTGCCTTGTTAAAAGTAATGCACTAGGACTATTTTTATTCTCCATCGCCAGTCTAAAACAAACGGCTGTCTCTTTAGCATCAGCAGGACGAAAAACATTAAGATCAGGTATGGTCCTTAATGCCATAGCATGCTCAATGGGCTGATGAGTGGGACCATCCTCTCCTACAAAGAACGAGTCGTGTGTAAACTCATGTATGACCCTTACTTTCTGTATTGCTCCTAGACGAAGTGCTGGACGTTCATAATCAGCAAATACTAAAAAGGTACCTCCAAAAGGTATGATGCCTCCATGTAATGCCATACCATTCATCATTCCAGCCATAGGAAACTCACGGACTCCAAAAGGGATATTACGACCTGACTGATCAGCCACACTAAAGTCCAAATATGTTTTAGCGAAATTACCTGTATAATTAGATGGCTCAAGATCCGCAGAACCTCCAATCAGATTTGGAAGATCTTTCGCAAATTTATCGAGTGTAGCACCAAATGCTTTCCTGGTTGCCAGTGATTCACCACCATTGAAATTTGGATAAGTGGTCTCTGGCAATTCATTATCTAAACAGATAGATAATAAAGGTCTTATCTTATCGTTTGTATCAAAATGCGAGCGATCCTTTTTCCATTGTTCAGCTGCATTCTCAAGTTCAGGAAACCTTTCTTGAAAATATTCTTTAACTTCTATTGGATAATAAAATTTATCAGGTGGTAGACCGAGCTTATCTTTTGTTCTATCTATTTCCTCTTGTGGTAATGGAGCTCCATGAGTGTTGTGGTCTCCTTCCATATTCGCTGTACCCTTTGCCATAATGGTCTTACCAATAATAATACTAGGTCTATCACTTTTTTTTGCACTTAAGATCGCATCATTGAGCTGATCATGATCATGGCCATCTATCTGTTGGACATGCCATTTAAATCCTTCAAATACAATTGCATAATCGGTTGAGTCAGAGCGATTTGTATTACCAGAGATCTGTGCTTCATTAGCATCATAAAATACTATCAGCTTGGATAGTCCTAAATGACCTGCAAGAGATGCAGAGCCTAATGCTACTGGCTCCTGAAGATCGCCATCACTAGCAAGAACATATGTAAAATGATCCACCAACCCACTAGCTTCTTGATCGGTCGAAATAAATAGATTTCGTAAATATGCTTCAGCGTGTGCCATGCCAGTCCCCATCGCAAAGCCCTGACCAAGGGGACCAGTTGTACATTCTACACCAGTGATCTCTACCTCTGGATGCCCTGGGGTTTTACTATGTAACTGCCGAAAATTCTTTATATCATCAAGATCAAGCCAACCAATAAATAATAATAATGAATACTGCAGCATTGACATATGTCCACCTGACAGAATGAATCGGTCTCGGTCGAACCACTCCGGGTCTTTTGGATCAAAATTCAAATGATAACGATATAATAAATAGGCGAAATCTGCACACGACATTGGGCCACCTGGATGTCCACTATTTGCTTGTCTTGTTGCATCCATGACCAAGCCTTTCATCACAGAGATAGTATACTGATCTTTTTCTTCTTTTGACCAATTTGAAAAATTGGCCATATCTTTATAGGATTTCATAAATGCGGTATTTATTAATGGATCTTTAAGATCAAATAACTTGAATCAATATAATATTGAAGAATTAAGGTATTGGATTTTAATTCAGTTATTGTGTGGAAAGTTGATAAAAATCTTTGATAGTATCAATTGGGGAATCAGACTTAAAAACTTCTGAACCCGCAACCAAGACATCTGCACCAGCATCCATGACCTGCTTTGCATTATGCAATTTTATACCTCCATCCACTTCAATAAGAACACGGTCTAAACAATTCTCTTTTAAAAAAGATCTTATCTGTTTTATACGTTCATTTGATCCGGGTAAATATCCTTGACCTCCAAAACCTGGTTCAACACTCATCACCAATACAACATCAACCTTATCTAGTATAGGGAAGATATCTTCTAAGGGGGTTTTTGGTTTAATAGATACACCAACCTTACTACCACAAGACCTTATGAGATCAATGATCCCATCTGGATCATTGGTAGCTTCTATATGAAATGTAATATTGTCAGCACCAGCCTTTGCAAAAGGTTCAACCAATTCTTCAGGATCAATTACCATCATATGTACATCTAAAAATTTTTCTGTGATAGGACGTATTGATTTGACCACGGGTGGCCCAATGGTCAGATTAGGCACAAACTGATTATCCATCACATCAACATGAATCCAATGTGCACCTCCTGCATTACATATATCTAGAGCTGACCTTAGATCAGAGAAATCTGCAGATAAAATTGACGGTGCTAGTTTAAATCCTGATTGCATTTCTATACTATGAACTTATTAATAAATGCTATTTAGTTACTTCCATAAATACTCTTTTAAAATTTCCCCCAAGTATTTTTTTCACATCCCTTACTGAATATCCTCTTTCAATCAATTTTTCAGTTATAATGGGCATCTTTCCAATATGCTCTATACCTTTTGGTAATGCTTCAACACCATCCCAGTCGGCTCCGATCCCTACATGATCAACACCAATAAGATCTTTAATATAATCAATATGATCAATTACATCATTTAAGTCTGGAACGATCTCATCATAATATGAACGCAATAATTCACTTTTCTTATAATAACCGATCGTTGAATTCTCCCCATAAAGGTCATCGACTGAATCCAATAGAGCACTATGTAATTCTTTTAGACCCTGCTCTTTTTTGAAAAAAGTAGAATCTATGAAACCAGGATAAAAGTTGACAAAAACAACGCCACCATTGTCTTTTATAGCGAAGAGTTGTTCATCTTTAAGATTTCTAAATTGTGGACATAAACTATAGACAGACGAGTGTGAGGCTATGATCGGTTTTGTTGTAATCGATAATATATCTAATACAGTTTGCTCACCCGCATGCGATATGTCTATCATGATCCCAAGCTTATTGCATCTACGTATCACATCTTTACCAAATTCAGTTAAACCAATAAACTCTAATGAATCTTTATTCTTAGTCTCATCTTTTGCTGAAGTAGCCCATTCATTTGAATTATTCCAGGTCACACCCAGATATCGCATGCCTCTTTTATACAAAGCTTCTAATTTTGCCAAATCATTTTCTATCATGTGCCCGCCTTCAACTCCGATCATGCATGATAAGATATTTTTCTGATCATAATAGACAATATCCTGATAATTGAATGGGATCGCCCATTGATCAGGCACCCTTGAACAAAGATATTCAAGCTGATCGATCATTACATTGGCTTGTTGATAGTATTGACCTTTGAATTCTGTGGGATCCACATAGATGGAAAAGACCTGAAGATCAACTCCTCCTTTTTTAAACTTTGGAAGATCAGAGTGGCTTTCAGGAAGATCGGTGAGGATATCTCGTCCAGTAAGCGAACGCAGTAGAACATCATTATGAGTATCTGCAACAAATGCTGATTCATGAATTTGGCTGGTATCTGATTCACAAGATATGAAAAGAATGATAAAGATCAGTAAAATATTCTTCATTGGATTGGAGTTAATTGGCTTAAAATATTTTCATATAATTTAGACTCTGTGATATCTCCTGACAAATAGTCATCCATCATCTTAAGTTGAAGTAAGCCCCTTTTATAAACTTCCGTATAGGGCATAGTATGGAATGAGACCATGGAATATCTAGGAATAAATCTGTCTCTGAATTGTGTTTCTAAACTGAATTCTAACTCTCTTCTATTCTTATAGACCGGGTCATTGACAGAATCTCTCATTTCCAGATAATTCTCCAATGCCATATCTGCTATAGCATGACCATTTGGAACATGATTCTTTGAAAATTCAGAAAATATCATCCCCCAATCACCATGAAATTCTTCTATCAAGTTATTGATCACCGTACAATCTTGGAATGAGGCATTCATCCCTTGTCCAAAAAATGGAACGATCGCATGGGCAGCATCTCCAAAAATAACCAACTTGTCCTGGTAATTCCATTTATCACAATAAACCGTAGCCAGAGAACCAACAGGATTTTGTTGATATTCCTCCACTAGATCTGGAATCAGATCAATTGTATCTGAAAAATAGGAATTAAAAAGATCATATATCTGATCATCGGATGTGATACTTGAAAAACTGGTATTACCATCCATTGGGAAGAATAATGTACAAGTAAAAGAACGATCCATATTTGGCAAAGCAATGAGCATGAAATCTCCTCTCGGCCATATATGCAATGCCTCAGGATCCATCTTGAAGTCCCCATCAGCAGTGGCAGGGATTGAAAGTTCCTTATAGCCATGCCCTAATGGTTTCTTTTGAAAATTAATCGAAGACCATTCATTAATGCAATTTCGTATACATGAAGAGGATCCGTCAGACCCCATAACTCTATTGAAAGAAACCCTTTTATTATTCTTAAAAATGAGTTCTGAATTATTAAGATCAATATTTTTAAGGGTATGGTCAAAATAGATCTTAACATTTCCAGATTCTTCAATATGGTCCATCAAACTCATATTAAGATATCCACGAGATACCGAATAGATGACCTCATCTTCTGTCTGCCCATATGATTGTAGATGTGTCTTACCATCCAGATCATGGATCATGCGGCCTTTCATAGGCAACAATTGAGATTGAATTTCTCTAAAAATACCTATGTCCTTAAGCGCTTCTATTCCTCTTTTTGATAATGCTAGGTTGATAGAACGTCCTGCTGATTGTTGTATAACTCTCATATCTGGACGTCTTTCATAAATATCTACTCTATACCCATGATCTGATAGGTATTGTGCCATAACCGGACCTGCTAGCCCTGCACCAATTAATGAAATATGTTCCTTATCGACCAATTGCTTTCTTTAATATTTCAACAAATTCAAATACTTCAGTAAATGTATTAAATAAGGGATGAGGTGCCACACGGATGACATCAGGATTTCGCCAATCACAGACCACACCTTGTTCTGAAAGATGATCAAATACATCTTTTCCACCTGGCACCACGATAGAAAGTTGACAACCTCTAGCTTCAGGTGTAATGACATCCACGTTTGTAAGATATTCTTTGATCAAATATTCCATATAAGATGATAGCTCTTTACCTTTATCACGTATAGCATTCATTCCAACTGTATCATAGATCTCCATAGAAGCTAATAAGGGTGCCATTCCCATAACTGGTGCATTACTGACCTGCCAGCCTTCAGAAGTTAAAATTGGATCAAAGACCGATGGCATCTGAAATCTTGAATCTTTATTGTGACCCCACCAACCAAGAAACCTAGGTCCATCCCAATCATGATGACGTTCATGGATAAAAACACCCGATGGACTTCCTGGACCAGCACAAAGATACTTATATGTACACCAAGCAGAAAAATCTATATCCCAATCATGCAACCTTAAAGGTAGATTACCAACACTATGAGCTAGATTGAATCCAACGATGGCTCCTTTTGAGCGACCAACCTTTGTTATCTCTTCCATATCAAATGCTTGACCGGTATAATAATTCACGCCACCTAAATAGATGAGGGACAGTTCATCCCCATGATCATGAATAGAAGAAAGAATATCCTCATGACGTAAGATCTTTTCATCTTTCCTTGGTTCAAGTTCAATCAAGGCCAACTCTGGATCATATCCATGGAATCTTATCTGACTTTGTATGGCATAATGATCTGAAGGGAAGGCATCTTTTTCGATCATGATCTTATATTTTTTTTCATTAGGCTGATAAAATGAGACCAATAAGAAATGAATATTGACTGTCAGAGCATTCATTACAACTACCTCTGGAATCAAAGCGCCAACTAATTTTGCGGTAGACCCTGCAAGCCTTTCATGAAATGCTATCCATCGGGTTTCCTGACCAAGGACACCCTTTTCGGCCCAAATGGATAACTCTTTTGTTATGTGAGAAGGAACTGTTTTCGGTTGAAGTCCTAGTGAATTACCACAGAAATAGATCAGATCTTTACCACTACTATCTTTTGGATAATTGAATTGATCACGGTATTCACTTAGTCCATCCTGTTGGTCTAGAGAATTTGCAAATGATCTTGAATCCTCGTAGTTCATTTAAAGTGGTCGTATGGCAGAGCTAACCAATCCAAGGCATTCTTATATAATAAATTATCTCGCACATTCTTGGAAAGACTTGATGATTCTATCAAAAGTCCAGGTTCGGTTTCACCAAGAGGAAACGGGTAATCTGAACCCAAGGCGATCTTCTTGTCACCTATCTTATCAATAAGATAGTTCAACATATCAATATCATGCACCAATGAGTCAACCCAGAATTTTCCTACATAGTCTATTGGAGCCACCTTATTGTCAATTGCACAAAGATCTGGACGAACATCAAACCCATGTTGGATCCTACCTATTGTTGTAGGGAATGCTCCTCCTCCGTGAGCAAAGGCCACCCTTAGTTCAGGCAATCTTTCAAATACACCACCAAAGATCATTGAACAGATAGCCCTACTTGTTTCAGCCGGCATACCAACTAACCAAGGAAGCCAATATCTTTCCATTTGCTCTTTACCCATTATATCCCATGGATGAATAAAAATAGATGCACCTAGATCTGACGCTGCTTCAAAGATATGAAAGAAGGCTGGGTCACTTAAATTATTACCATTAATGTTTGATCCGATCTGTACACCAGCTAAGCCGAGATCATTTATACACCTCTCCAATTCACTGATTGCTAACTTTTCATCCTGCATGGGTATGGTACCCAATCCAATGAACCGGTTTGGATATTGATCAACTGTCTTTGCTATATCATTATTCAGTATCTTTGATAGCTTATGAGTATGTTTTGATTCTGCCCAATAGCTAAACATCACTGGCACAGTAGAGAGTACCTGTATATCTACGTTATCATCATCACAATCATTTATCCGAGCAAGAGGATCCCAACAATTGCATTCAACGATACGAAAACACTCTCCATTCTTCATCATACGTGCAGTACCTTCTGAGGCGTGATCTAAACTGATCCAACCACCATATCCAAATTCACTCTCCAGATCTGGACAATGCTCTGGAAGGATATGAGTATGAATATCAATTTTCAAAACAGATCAATTTGGAGGGTCTTGCACTGTTCCGCATGATTCGCAGGTTCTTGCATTTATATTGTTCCAGTAGGTATCGAACAAAGGTGGAAGCTGAGTAACAATATCCTCCAGATCTAAGGCCACCTCATGAAGCAGCTGATCACAATGATCACAGTACCACTGGAAGGCATCCAATGCCCCTTCTTCTCTTTTGTATTCAATAACTAGTCCAACCGTATTCTCGAATCTTTGCGGTGAATGTGGAATATTTTTAGGGAGCAAGAATATCTCACCTTCTTTGATCGATATATCGATCTTTTTCCCATTTTCAATAATTTTTAGGACCATGTCCCCTTCTAACTGATAGAAGAACTCTTCTACTGGATCTACATGATAGTCTTTTCGTGAATTAGGTCCCCCAACAACCATGACCATAAAGTCACCATCATCATAGACAACCTTATTACCAACTGGAGGCTTTAAAAGATGACGATTTTCCTCGATCCAATTTTTAAAATTAAGTGGAGAATTCAATTTCATCTCTATTCACTGTCAATGGTTGCTATACACTTTAACTCGATCGCAATAGGAGTAGGAAGAGATGTGACCTCAACCGTTGTTCTACAGGGTTGGTTATCTTGGAAGTAAGATGCATAGATCTCATTATAAATATCAAAGTCTCTCTTCATATTTGTTAAGAAAACAGTTACATCAACAAGGTTATCCCAGCTACTGCCTGCCTCTTCCAATATGAGCCTGATATTTTCAAATACAGAGTGGCACTGTGCCTCTATATCATGACCTAGCGCATTACCTTGTCCATCCATCATTACACCTGGTATCACATTAGTGCCTGGTCTTCTTGGACCCACACCTGATAAGAATAACAAATTCCCTACTTTTCTTGCGTGAGGGTAACTCCCAACAGGATCAGGAGCTTTATTTGTCTTGATCTTATCATTCATGATCTTGAATCTCTAATATCTTGTAATTCTTTCCAAGTTGCTTCATTAGCACAAAGTCGATCTACTACTCCATTATTAATGATCGATGTTTCAAAGATCTCATCAACATCTTGAACCTTAACACGAGTATACCAAATATTATCTGGATAAATTACAACAGCTGCTCCCAATTCGCAGACATCCAAACAACCACTTTTGTTTGCCCTTACTTGTCCTTTTAATCCATGCTGATTGATCAGTTGCACAAATCTCATTCTAATATCCATACCACCACATCTATGACAATCACCCCTTGGGCTATCCTGAGGACGTTCATTCGTACAAATAAATATATGTTTATTATATTTGGGTGTCATACAGGCATACAAATATTTTTCTGTTCTGTAAAAAATTTGAGCGCATCATCGCCCCCTTCCCTTCCTAAACCTGAATTTTTCATACCTCCAAAAGGTGTTCTCAGATCTCGTAATAACCAGCAATTGATCCAAATAACGCCCGCATCGATCCTTTTTGCAACCTTTTCTCCTTTTTCAATATCATTTGTCCAAACAGTTGCAGATAATCCATAATCAGTATTATTAGCCAGATCAATGGCGTCAGCTTCTGAATCAAAAGGTTGTAAGGTCACCACCGGGCCAAAGATCTCTTCCTGATTTACTCTACTTGAAGGGCCTAGATCTTCCACTAAAGTTGGTTCAATAAACCATCCATTACTGCATCGACCTTCCAATTCTACTGTTTTCCCTCCAGCTATGATCTTACCACCTTCTTTTTTTGCCAATTCAATATAACTAACTACCTTTTGAAGATGATCTTCCGAGGAAATAGATCCAAATTGAGTCTCAATTTTTGAAGGATCACCTATTAGAAGTTCCGAAACTTTTATAGAAAGGTCCTTTTTAAATTTTTCATAGATCGTTTGTTGAATCAAAAGGCGCGAACTGCATAAACAGATCTGGCCTTGATTTGAAAATGATGACCTAATAATATTATCTAGCATTGATTCATAATCACAGTCATCAAAAATAATAGCTGGATTCTTGCCTCCCATCTCCAGTGATAATTTTTTAAATGTATTCGATGCATTCTCAAAGATCAATTTACCAGTGGCCGTTCCTCCTGTAAAAGAGATCGCTTTGATCTCTTCATGTTTGACCAATAGATCTCCACAGGTATTCCCCCTACCATTTACAATATTTAAAACACCAGGAGGTAGGCCTGCTTCTTTACATACATCTCCTAATATATACGCGGTGTAAGGTGCTAGCTCTGATGGTTTTGCGATAACCGTATTACCCGCGATCAACGCAGGCGCGATCTTCCATGTAAATAAATAAAGAGGCAAATTCCAAGGTGAGATACATGCCACAACCCCAAGAGGGGTTCTTTTGATATGATTTTGTGATGCTCCGCTATTTAGATGAGAATTGAACTCAAAATTCTCACCATGTTCAGCAAAAAATTTAAAATTAAGAACTGATCTTGGGATATCAAGAGACCGCGAAAGTGAAATAGGCTTCCCAGTATCTCTGGATTCGAATTCTGCAAATTCATCTAACCTCTTTTCGATACCTTTAGCAATATTATTTAAATGAACCGCTCTTTCAGATACGTTTAGATCTGACCAAACAGGAAATGCCATCTTTGCAGATATGACCGCATGGTCTATATCATTTGCATTTGAATCCTTCAACTGACCGTATATCTCTCCAGTTGCTGGCTCATATATATCTATAAATTCACTTGAATCACTAGGAACATGCTGACCATTAACAAAATTTTGGACCAGTTCCATCTTTATATCAAGTATTCAAAGTTTTTGATATGCCAACTATACGTGCCCATTCTCATCAAGCACCAAATCTTCCACCATCAACAGATAGATTATGTCCTGTTATATATCCGGATTCATCGGATGCCAAGAATGCTACTGTATTTGCTATTTCTTCTGGTGTTCCTAATCGTTTTAGTGAAGTGTTCTTTGCCCATACCTCACGTATCTCTTGAGGCGTAACGCCTAAAACCTCAGCTTTACTATTGGCCAGGTCTTGAAGTCGTGCTGTTGAAGTATATCCAGGTAAAATATTATTCACGCAGATACCATATTCACCCAATTCAATCGCAAGTGTCTTACCCCACTGTGCCACACTACCTCTGATGGTATTGGATACACCAAGACCTGGGATCACTTGTTTTACTGAAGTGGAAATAATATTAATGATACGTCCTGCACCTTGTTCTCTCATTCCTGGAAAAACGGCTTTTGCCATTATTTGGTTACATATCAATAAACGCTCAAAAGCGATCCTGAATTCATTTTCATCAGCTTCAATGATTGGCCCACCATGAGGACCGCCAGAGTTATTGACCAGAATATCTACTGTTTTACCTAATGATCCTATATGCGAGGTCACCCTTTCTTTTACTTTTTCTGGCTGATCAAAATCAACACATACAGTTTGATGTTGCTGTCCTTGCTTAGTATTTAGCTCTAATAATGTAGAATCAAGTTTTTCCTGGTCCCTAGCAACTAGAGTGACTTCACACCCTCGCTGTGCCATTATAATTGCGGATGCTTTTCCAATTCCATCCGAACTACCACAAACGATAGCATGTTTATTTTCTAATGATAAATTCATGATTTAAAGTGATACCCCAGATTTTGTTTAATATGTTCAGGTAATTCAGGTAGAGCGGATCGTGGTATAAAGAATGTTGATAGATCTGCCAATTCAGCGAACACTTTATAACGCTCTGCTGTTGCTTGTAAATAGGCGTGCCCTGATGAACCACCCGTTCCTATCTTCGCACCGATCATTCTTCTGACCATAAGTGCATGGCGCTGCCTCCAAGTTGTGAAAAGTTCATCCATATCCATGAGTCGTGATAAAAAATTAAATGGTGAATGAAGAATGGGTTCATCGCGATATAAAAAGATCAACAGCGCTGCCTGGGTTGCTTTATGAGATAAACGCTTTTTATTCTTTTCAACCAATTGATCATGTTTTTTTGGATCGATCATAGCTTCAAAAGAGTCTACCGCACGTTGATGCTCCAATAAATGATATTCGATCTCACTATCTGAATAATTAGGATTACTTTTAATAACTTCCTTTTCTTTTTCAAGCATCGATCTAACAGCATCACTATACTGCTCCCAAAAATCAAACCCTTCAAATGATAGAAAAGGTGTACGTTCTAGCCAGTTCTCAAGTAATTCAAATAAAGACCTTTCATTTTCTGATCGCTCTACCTTTTCCTTTTCTTTATCTATTATTGCAGTTTTATAATCATTCCTGCCATAATTGATCCTATGCCCTTGTGGGAGTCCTAGTTTATTCTCAAGGAGTCTAAATTGTGCACTTTGAAAACCAGATGAGGGGAAAAGATCATCCCTGAACTCTAGAAAATCCATGGCTGTCATGGTCTCTAGGACACGGACCTGATCGATCAATATCTTTTGTATCTCAATGATCCGGTCTAACCTTGCAACCGCAAGACTTACATCTGATTCCACAACAGATCTCTTTTCAAAGATCACCAAAACAGAATTAAGTTCATGAATAACTTGTTTGAACCAAAGCTCGTAGACCTGATGAATAATAATGAATAACATCTCATCATGAGCAGGAGTGCCACGTTCTGCACTTTTTAGTTCCTGACTATTTAAAATATCTTCCAATTTTAAATAATCACTGTAGTTTAATAGTTTTTTATTCATTATCGATTAATCCCACTCAAATCCGGAAACACTATCCGACCTTGCGCTTATCTCTATTGTATTATAGTCCTGCATCTCCGAAATATAATAGTAGAGAAATTTTGTAGATTCTTCATCATCCAGCCATACAGAATCTGGGAAACCAAAGGTATCAAGTACATCCTTTTCGGAAGGATTTTCTTTCAGGAATTCCCATATCTCATACGCAGACATATAACCAAGGGTGTAGACGGTCTCTTGATTAGGCTGAGAGGCTGATGTTTTTGTTGGAGGCATTAAAATTGGCTTAAGTTGGGGTGGTGTAGCACATGAAATAAAGAATCCAATTAATAATATGTGAAAGTACATTAGCTAAAAATACCTAGATTAAAATAATCCTACCAATAGATTATATCTATGATAATCTAGGCTTTCTTGACAAAAAGAAAAGTTTTACTTTTATATTCACATACAAGAGGAATAAATAGTATGTCAAAAATTGATGATAAAGATCGATTCTATTACAATACAGATTTTCTTGGTAGTCCATCAGGAAGATCTGTAAGGATCCTATCTGAATATTATGGGCCACTCCAAAAATTGCAACGCAATAAGATCTCTGACACCATTGTTTTTTTTGGTTCAGCAAGGACCCCTTCCAAAGAGGATGCAGAACAGGCACTAAAAAAAGCTCCAAAGAATATTGATAAACAAACAATGAATCGACTCAAAATGGATGTGAAGATGAGTCGTTATTATGAAGATGCTAGAGAATTGGCAGGTAAATTCACAAAATGGAGTAAAAGTTTAAAAGGAACAAAACACCGCTATATTATATGTTCTGGTGGTGGCCCTGGGATCATGGAAGCTTCTAACCGAGGTGCGTCAGAGGCAGGTGGTATTAATGTGGGCCTCACTATATCACTTCCTTATGAATCATCTGGTAACAAGTGGATATCTGATGACCTGAGCATGAAATTTCATTACTTTTTTATGCGTAAGTTCTGGTTCCTATATTTGGCAAAAGCCTTGATCGTCTGGCCAGGGGGATTTGGAACTCTCGATGAGGTGATGGAATTATTGACCTTGATCCAAACAGAAAAGATCAAAAAGCGACTGCCGATAGTGCTATATGGAAAAGAATTTTGGGAAAAAGTGGTGAACTGGGATTACCTTGTAGAAATAGGTACAATATCTCCTGAGGATCTTGACCTGTTTCATATTTCTGATGATGTGAATGATACTTTCAAATTTGTTACGGACTTCTTAAAAAAGAATCAACTTAAAGGACCAAATTTTTGATAGCTCGATCTATATATATGATCTCATTGATCACGGCTCTAAAAGCACAGACAGAGCCTGTAAAGGATATTCACAGGAATGATCCACGTGTCTGGGCCTTAAGCCATGCTATGGTACACACAGAGCCTGGAGATTCTATTAAAGATGCTACCATTATTGTAAGGGATGGCAGAATCGAAAAAGTAGGTCGATATATTCAGATCCCTTTAGACGCTTATGAGATCGATATGGAAGGAGCCCACATATATGCTGGATTCATAGATGGCTGGCTTCAAATAAAAAAAGATGAAAAAACAAAAAGCCCTGATGACCATTGGAATGAAAAGATCAGAGCAGAGTATAGAGCAAAGGATGATCTAAAGCTCAAGAAAAAAGATCTAAAGGCACTTCATTCTATTGGGATCACAGCAGCACATGTTGTTCCTGAAAAAGGTATTTTTAAAGGAAAATCTGATCTTGTAGTTCTAAATGATGATATGGTATCTATTGCAAAGGATGTGTCACAAGTATTAGAGTTCAAAACGACAGGATGGTCTGATAGAGGATATCCTAATTCTTTATTGGGTGTGATCGCAGTAATGAGGCAGACCTTCATGGATGCAGATTGGTATCTTAGGTCACTTGAGATCATTAAAAAATTTCCTGAAGAGAATGAGGCCATCCCCTTAAATCCTTCCCTTTCAGAATTAGGTAGATACCATGCCAATAGATTACCAATACTATTCATGACCAAAGAAGAGCATGGCGCCTTGCGATCATTAAAGATCGCTGAAGAGTTCAATCTCAATCCGTGGCTTCTTGGTAGCGGATATGAATACAGAAGATTGAAGGAGATCGCTAAGTTCAATCCATTCATTATTTTCCCTCTTGATTTTCCGAATAAACCAAAAGTGAATGATCCTCATATTGCCTTGCAATTCTCAAATGAACAACTAAAGCATTGGGATATGGCACCGGACAACATAAAAAAAGTATTTGATGCAGACCTTCGCTTTAGCCTTACATCTGGAACCCTAAAGAATAAAAAAGATTTTAGAAAGAACCTTCAAAAGGTCATTGACCGTGGACTATCACAGGATGTTGCATTGGCGGCACTGACCACATACCCAGCTGAGGCAATGGGAGTCGACAAGGTACTAGGGAAGATCCAACCGGGCTATATGGCGAACTTAGTTGTAACAGATGGGAATTATTTTGATGCAAGATCAAGGATCACATCGATCTGGCTTGCAGGCAAAGAAAAATATATCACAGATCGCCATAAACCAATTGTTGCAGGAAAGTGGGAGCTGGAAATAGAAAAAGACACCTACGATCTAGAATTTTCAGTTCCTAGTACATATAAAAAGACCAATGATCTAACACAGAAAGCGTTGGCGACCAATAAGCTGGAAGGTAAGATCAAAATAGGTGATGAGATCTTGAACCTGATCGATCTCAGAGTTTCTAATAAAGTAATTGAATTCAAAGTAGAGGGGACTTTACTTGATATAGATGCAATGCTGGCATTCAAAGGCCAGATCAAGAAAGATCAGTTCAAGGGTAAGGTCTATGATGGATCTAAAAAAGATCTTACTTTCAAAGCAAAACGAACTGTTGACATAAAGCCTATTGTTCGGACAAAAGATATAGCAAGTGATCTAGAGCTCTATCATCCTGAAGGTGCATATGGACTAAATAAGGATCTATTATCACCAAATGCGATACTAATTGATAATGCTACCATTTGGACCTGTGGACCAAAAGGAATTGTTGAGGAATGGGATATTCTTTTTGTTAATGGTAAGGTTGATAAGGTTGCACCCGATATTAGTGTTCCAATGGGTAGTGCCCTTTTAATTGATGGTACAGGAAAATATGTGACCCCAGGGCTTATAGATTGTCATAGTCATTCGGCTGCATCTTCCATCAATGAAGGGGCCCAAGCTGTAACTGCTGAAGTGAGAATACGAGATGTATTATTTGCTGATGATGTTAATATTTATAGACAACTAGGAGGCGGATTGACCACAGCAAATGTGTTACATGGATCAGCAAATCCTATTGGTGGTCAAAATGCGGTCATAAAACTGAGGTGGGGCTCAACTCCAGAGGATCTAATATTTAAAAATGCACCAGAGGGAATCAAATTTGCTCTAGGCGAAAATGTAAAACAAGCCAATTGGGCAGGAACAGGGCGTTACCCGCAGACCCGTATGGGTGTAGAGCAAGTTATCAGGGATGCTTTTCGTGCTGCACAGGATTATAGACATAGACATAAAACATATGATAGGAATTCAAAGGCTCAAAGAAAGATCATACCACCAAGAAAAGACCTGGAACTTGAGGCTTTAGCTGAAATATTAGAAGGGACCCGCCTTTTACACTGTCATTCCTATCGTCAAGATGAAATATGGATGTTAACACGTATCGCTGAAGATTTTGGATTCAAGATCGCTACGTTTCAACATGTTCTTGAAGGTTATAAAGTAGCTGAACGTCTTGCCGAGCATGGTGCAGGAGCATCTACTTTTTCAGATTGGTGGCAGTATAAATATGAAGTGATCGATGCGATTCCCTACAATGGAACTCTAATGGCAAATAATGATGTCCTTGTCTCATTTAACTCAGATGATGCTGAATTAGCAAGACGAATGAATACAGAGGCCATGAAAGCAGTAAAATATGGTGACCTATCTGAAGAAGAGGCTTTACACTTTGTGACCATCAATCCTGCAAAACAATTGAAAATAGATAAATGGGTTGGGTCATTAGAAGAAGGGAAACATGCAGATTTTGTGATCTGGGACGGACCACCTTTATCTATATACTCTAAGGTACAAGAGACCTGGATCGAAGGTACTAGGTACTGGTCAATTGATGAGAATGATCAATTAGAAGATCGGGATAAAACAGAGAGGAAAGATCTAATTCAAAAAATATTGTCTTCTAAGACCTCCTCTTTCGGTAGAGATATGAAACCAAATAGTGGTACACCACAACACCATCATAACTGTTTGATGGATGATAATGAACTAATGGGATCAGAGGTGATCAAATGAGGAATCTCACTCTATTGTTCTTTATCTCACTGGTCTTATCAAATGATCAGATCCCGGGTACAGATCAGAAAAGACCTATTCTATTACGTGGTGGGACTCTCCATACAGTATCAGGCGATGTTCTAGAAAAGTATGATCTCTTGTTTGCAGAGGGAAAGATCATCACTATTGATGAACAGATCCAGCCTTCACCTGAGACCGATGTTTATGAAATTTTTGGAAAACATGTGGTTCCTGGCTTTGTTGCTGGGTACACTAGAATTGGCCTCACTGAGATCTCAGCTGTAAAACAAACGAATGACCATTCTGAGACCGGGGATATAAACCCCAATGTCAGAGCGAATGTCGCTTATAATCCAGATTCAGACCTCATTCCAGTAACCAGGTCAAACGGTGTTTTAGTAGTTAATTCTGCACCTTCATCAGGCAGGATAGCAGGACAATCTTCAGTTATGATGATGGATGGATGGACATGGGAAGATGCAACTATGAAGCATCCAGCTGCTTTGAATTTGAACTGGCCTAATATGAATTTTGATTTTAGAAAAAATATTAAAAAAACTTATAAAATACAGCTAGCAGAGTATAATGAGACCATAAGAAAAATTGATCTTTTAGTTCGTAATGTTCGTGCCTATCACCATAGACGAAATGCAAAAGAAAGGAGAGCAGAGCACAAACAAGAATCAGACCTTAGACTAGAATCTATGATCCCGTTTATTATTTATAAAGAACCTATCCATGTAAAAGCAAATGATATTCGGCAGATAGAAGCAGCGGTCAACTGGGCTAATGACCAAGATCTGAATATAGTGATCGTGGGTGGCAGGGATTCTTGGATCAATCCAGAACTACTAGTAAAAAATAATGTCCCTGTAATATTACTAGGTGTGCAGGTGACTCCTAGACGAAGATTCGAGCCTATTCATCTTCCTTATAAACTGCCTTCTATATTATATGAAGAGGGCGTTCATTTTTGTATTTCGCTAGATCCTGGGTATCCTATGGATGGGCATGTTAGGACACTACCTGATGAAGCTATGAGAGCTCTATCATGGGGATTAACAGAGGATCAAGCTTTAAGATCTATTACCTTATCCGCAGCTGAAATATTAGGTGTGGATGAACAAATTGGTTCACTTGAGCCTGGTAAAGATGCCACATTCTTTATAGCAGAAAGTGAACCATTAACCCAAACAACAAATCCGGTTAAAGCATTTATTCAAGGTCGTGAGTTGGATCTTTCAGATCGCCAAAAAAATCTTTGGGAAAAGTATAAAGAAAAATATCGTCGCCTAGGAAGACTGAACGAATAAGAATCAGATCGTTCGTAGACTAATTATATAACCGGTACCTGTTGCAGCTCCAATGATGGTCATAGCTTTGATCAATACCATACTATCGGGTATACCAAATAATACTGAAATCGATACAAAGACCCACATACATGTTATTGCCATGTACTTAGCTTTTTTTGGCATACCCCTGCCTTCTCGAAAATTCTTAACATGATGTCCATAATATTTATTATTTAAGACCCAATTATATAATTTTTCAGAACTACGAAAAAAGCACGCTGCCGAAAGAATCATTATTGGGGTGGTTGGCAACCCAGGTACTATAATACCAATTAGACCAATCGTAGATAGTAATATGCCTATTACAAGCCAAAAGTATCTAATGACTGAATTATTATTAATATTCATATATCAATTCATCTAAAGTATAGATATTGATTTTGATCTAATTGAATGTTGCATCCATATCAATGGTAATATCTGGAGTATCTTGTGATACATCTATGACCTCTATATGACTACCAATTAAACTATAATTAGAACCTGCAGTAGCATATCCAAGCGACCAATAAGTGACAGTAATGGCATCATATGATCTAAAAGAAAGATCAGGAAAGCTATAATTATATGCACCATTTGAGACCTCATCATTTGTAATATAGGCAAAAGCTGCTGGAGGACCTTGTGGAGGGTAGGACGTATCTAATGTAATTAATACCTCACCACTATCTGGCCATGATCCGCTAAAGGTTACAGTTCCTGATACAGAGCCGAACTCAGGTAGGACTTCTTCATTAGTATCATTGTCTTCACAAGAAACTATTATTAAAAAAAATGACGCTATTATTAGTCTGGTAATTTGTCCCATGGGTGATTCCTTTAATGCATTGGTTTGTTAATCGATATTTCAAAATTTCTTCTGGGCATTGGATAATGTTGAATCATAACGTAGTCTATATCAAACAGATTTTTAATTTTTATAGTTAGATCATATTCCATTATAGTTTTGGAAATACTAGCATCTGTGATGATCGTCTCAGGGAGAGTTTCCAATGGAAAAATGACTGTATTGTTCTCAATTGGATGATCATCATTTAAGAAATCTTCATATAATTGAGTACTCGTGTACTTGGTTGAGACCAATATATCAGCAATAGGCGTCTTTTGTAATAAAGTAAATCTTATCTTATGTTTTGGACGGTATAGCAATGGAGCAGCTGAATTAATATTTTCCATATCTAAATAACTATAAGTGAAATTTATATTTGACCCAATGGGATCTATGGCAATGTTTGAACCAAATTCAAAGCCTAATCCATTTACCACTTCTCGATTTACAGATCTGACAGGAATGGTATAAATAAAATCGATCATATCTGTATAACGATTTAAGAAAACATTACTAAACAGTGAAAAATTCTTTTCTCTTTGATACTTTATTCCTGCTTCAATATTCGTTAATGATTCTGCTTTTAGAGTTGGATTACCTAACAGCAAGAGTCCGTAACTACTTTCGTATTCTAAAAATAATTCTGAAATAGAAGGTGCTCTAAATCCCCGGTTCAATGATATATAAGTTGTAGATGTTGAATTAAATTTATAGAATAGACTTAATTTTGGAGAAAATGCCTGAAAGGCTTTAACACTATATCCTTCGCCTCCTGTTACTTCTCTATTATCATACCTTAGTCCTAGATCATACATTAATTTATTTGAGATCGGTTTTCTAAATTGTGCAAAACCTGCAATTGTAAATTGTTCTGGTTGGGTATATATATTTCTCAAAACATTTGACCTAGAATGGTCTATCGATATTTCTGTACCTATCGTCAAATTAGCTCCCCCATCAAAAAACCTCTGCCACTGGCTTCTCATTATGTAACTCTCATCCCTATAATGTGTCTTACCTTGTATTTTTTCCTCAGGAGCATCATCGCGATCATTATAATCAGTTTTAAATTGGTTTGTAGCCAAGGAAAACGATAATAAAGACTTAGCCAAAAGGCGTTTATAATAAAACTGAAGGTAGCTACTGATACGTTTAGATTCTCTATATGATATAAGTCCTGGATTATCTGGATAGATAAAACCAGGTTGCCCATTAAAGCTATTAGAATTGATAAAAGACAATTGGATCTGTTGGTCATTCTTGAAGGATCTATTGACCTTAAGGGATAGTCGTGCCTGCTCATAACCAGAATTGAATCTGTGTCCATTTGAACTACCATAACCTAGTGAACTAATAAAATTAGTTTTATCAATATTACCAATATAGGATAATGATAGTGCCTGTGAACCATAGCTACCAAAACGTAGCTCGGGATACCATTTATTTAAATTTTCACCAGACCTTGTAACAATATTGATCACGCCACCCATAGAATTATGACCATATATAGAGGAAGCAGGGCCTCTAACTATCTCAATATGTTTTATAGTCTCAAATGGGATAGCATTCCAATCTGATGAGCCAGAATTCGGTATCGAGACAGGAAAACCATCAAGCAATAATAAAACTCGATTATTATATCCCCCGGGTTTGAAATCAGAGGAACCTCTAATTGAAATATTCACATTACGACCATATTCATGAGCACTTTGAACCTCAATGCCATGAAGATTACTTAGTAACCCAGAAAGAGTTTCTTGATCTGTATTATTTGTTTTTTTTGTTTCAACTATTTCAGTTATCTCTGGTGAATGCTTAGAAGGTATCAATCCCATTACATTAATGGCTTTCCATTGAATGGGGTCTTTATGAAGAGAGATAGTTATAAATTCTCGGTCATTATCTTTTAATTGAAATCTTTTAGAAAATGTTTTGTAACCGATCATCGAAAAGAAAAGCTGAGAATTTCCAAGAGGCAAATTCTCAATTATAAAATTTCCTTCTTTATCAGTGGTTGACCCTATATCAGAATCATTCACAATTATATTCACATTTTCTAGAGATTTATTTGTTTCTGCATCTTTGATAGTGCCTGATATGGATATCCCACTAACAAAAGATGTGAGCATCATAATAAATATTATATGGTACATATATAATTAAAATCTATTTTATAATTAATTATTTATCTTTGGATCTGTGATCAATTCATTCAAAAGATTCTCAACATCCTTATTAGTAACTGGCTCTTTTCTATCACCCATAAAGACCAGACCCATAAATAGACCACCAAGAGCTTTGAACATAAGCTGTGGATCTACTTTAGGGAATTCACCTTTTTTGACACCATCCTCTAAAAGTCCCTGTATAACAGCATAGAGCCGGTGCTGATAATCTTTCCATGGTTGTTTATCTAGTTTAATTGCTTTTGGAACATTGAAAAGGAATTCAAAAAGACCGGGTCGATCTTGTGCATTCTCAGCTATTTTGATGAGCACATTAACAAATGTCTTTCTAGGTGATTCTTGCTCTGCAATTACAGGCTCAAGGGATTCCCATATATTCTGCCAACCATCTTCTAAAATAGCAGATAATACTTCCTCTTTAGATTTAAAATAATAGTAAAGGGTGGCTTTGCCAAAACCAGAGGCGTTCGCGATCTCATCCATGGTCGCGCCATCTAGACCCTTATCTTTGAAAACAGTAAGGGCACCAGCAAGAATACGTTCCTGGCGCATTTTTCTTTCTTCTAATTGTCTTTCAGAAATTGACATAAAATTAAGATTTATAAAAAAGTTCGAATCCCAGTTCGAAATTTAAAACGTAATTACTGTTGATACAAAACGAATCAAATAATAATTAAATGATTTTCTGTTAATTTTGATGGTAGATAAGAGACCACATAATGAATAATAGAGCAACAATAATTATTCGTTGTGTCTAAAAAGGAAAGTAAATATGAACAAAGAAAAAGTTCTCAACTCCTTAAATACAATATTAGAGCTTGAATTAGCTGGAGTTGTAAAGTACACACACTATGCATTTATGGTACAAGGACCCTACCGCTTGTCTGTTGTAGAATGGCTCAGAGAGCAAGCACAAGAATCTTTAACCCATGCAGAAGCAGTAGGTGAGCATATAACCAGCCTTGGAGAACACCCTACTTTAAAAATAAGTGACCTCCTTGAAACTCATAAACACTCTACTGAAGATATTTTGCATGAGTGTTTAGACCATGAAAAAGAAGCGATCAGGTCATATTATGAACTATTGAAAAATGTAGATGGTGGTTCGATTATGTTAGAAGAATTTGCTCGTACACAGATCGCTTTGGAAGAGATGCATGAGGCTGAACTGAAAAAAATGCTAAGGGATAACTTCTAAGGTGTTGAATATCAAATATTCTATTTATCTAAACTATCGTATAAACTAAGTCCATCTTCAATGGGGAAAGTTTCTAGATAACCGTAACCTCGCATTACACCTTCTATTTGCATTGATAGTCCTGACTGATAATAGTCTACTAAATAATCTAGCCTCTTAACAGAAACCGATTCGGTGTCTAATTCATTTACCCTCATTGCAGCATTTTTTACTGGGATAAGTTCAGGATTATTACTGGAAGATAGTGCGGCTAATAATTCATTAAATGCCTTATCTATATCGCCCTCTTCCTCACCTATCATTATATGTAATTGGTGGTGGTATTTGCTTAAGAACTGAAAAGCCTTGATCTTTTGCTCAAGCATATGACGTTCATCTATTTTAGTGTCGGTGTTACTGCTACAACAAAAAAGAATTAATGGAATTAAAGTTATAATGTATCTGGTCATCTTATTAGCTTAGATATTAATTTGACATCAATGATTTGAATCCAAATTTTTCCACCATTACTAATTGTACTGCTTTGCATAATTGTAAAAATTCAGATAGAGAAATTATTACCCTTAGTTCTTCCCTGACCAACAATAATTCTACTTGATTTTTAGAACTATTTAAACTTTTACTCATGCCCATCAAATAATTATGAAATATTCTAAATTGACAAGGATTCAAACTCATTTTAACATTGCAAAATTCTACTTTTATTCTGTTTTTACTGTTAATAGATATTGATATCGGTTTTTCATTATAAAGAGATAACATTATTATATATCCATAAAATAGAGATTAGGTTGATATGATATTAAGTAGTTGAGACTGAATCTCATTTGCAATATTATATATAATTTTTATTTTTATCAAGTAAACACTTAATACTTTTATTGGATGGAATGAATACATAGTTTGGTAATATACTCTCCACTTAATCTGTTAAAAACACCATCTATTTGATAAAAAATAGAACACAAAATGAAAAATGATTATATAGATAGTAATAAGAAAATAGGTGTGCTTATCTCCAATCTAGGGACACCTGAATCACCATCTAGAAAAGACCTAAAAAAATATCTGAATCAGTTTTTAATGGATAAAAGAGTTATCGATCTTCCAAGACTGCTGTGGGTTCCTATACTGAAATTAATTATACTAAATATCAGACCAAGAAGATCGGCAAAACTTTATAAAGCTATATGGACTGATGAAGGATCACCACTCATGGTCTTTTCAAAAAATATTTTAAAAAAACTATCAAATAGTACAGTAGATGATAGAATTACCGTAGCACTTGGAATGCGTTATGGTTCACCCTCTATTGAAGAAGCAATGGATATATTTAGAATAGAAAAAATATCTAAGATTTTAGTTTTACCTTTATATCCACAAGCCGGGTCACCAACAACATCAAGCACATTTGATGCCGTTGCTGATTATCTAGAGAATATTTCATGGATGCCAGATCTAAGATTTGTTTCAGGATACCATGACCGTATTGGCTATATCAGTGCCTTGGTCAGATCAATAAAAGATAGTTTTAATGAACATGGAACACCAGATAAACTGATATTCAGTTTTCATGGAATGCCATATCGCTACTTAGAAAAAGGTGATCCATACTACTGTTTTTGCCATAAGACTGCACGTTTGACTGCAGAAAAGTTAAACCTTGATGAAAATTCTTATGAGGTTGCCTTTCAGTCTAGGTTTGGATCAGATAAATGGCTAGAACCCTACATTGATAAACTATTGGTCAATGAAGCTACTAGTGGCACAAAACATATTCAGGTTATTTCACCAGGCTTTGCAGTCGATTGCCTAGAAACATTGGAAGAAATAAGTATACAATATCGTGAACTATTTATTACTAATGGCGGTGAAAGATTTGAATATATACCATGCCTGAATGATAGTCAGGATCAAATCGATCTCATTAGATCGATCATAGATGATTGTATAAATGGCTGGTAACCATATCAATTATAATAGTTTATTTATAACCGAACGTGCCTGCATAAAAATATCATGAGTATGAATATATCTGAACTGTGCACTTCGGCCGATAGTATACATATTCTCAAAATTGTCTAAGTAAGAGAATATTGGCTCCAGAAGATCTTCGATACCTGTCTCAAGAATAGGGTATGCATATTTTGCATCCATAATCTTATGACCTATTATTTGTTCTCTTTTGATAAATTTATTCTTAATAAGGATATTGCTTATCATCTCAAATATTTCTTTTTTTGATATAGGACCGGGTAAAGTTTCATGGTCATATGGTGTTTCAACAACAATACATGTTTTATCCCTTGGTGCCATTTTATTACTGCGATTCTTTGGCTCATAAATACGTGTAAATGGGAAGATGGATTCAGGAAAATAAATAGAAGCATTCTCCGTAAATGAGGGGATATCCAAATAGATCACGCAAAGGTTCAGATCCCTATATTTAATATGATTAACAATATTCTTTATACTTTCTGGAGGAGACGGTTCCATAGAATTGATTAATACACTAACTGGTAATGTACTTATAGCCTTATCTATATTAGTAATTCTAGAATTACCACAGACCAGCTCTACTATCTTTCTTCCATCATGAACTATTTTTGTGACTGGAGAATTAAATCGGATACTACTCTCACCAATATAATCCTTCATTCTTTCAAATATGGTGCCAAAACCATATTTTGGATAATAAAAGGAACCATCAAGATGATCCGCATTATCAGTTTTAAATAATAGTTCTCTAAACAATGTAGCCATATTAAGGTTATTTAATCTATTACCTGATATATTGACATCTAGAGTATCAGCTGGTCTTCCCCATAATTTCTCAGTGTAATTGGTTAAAAAAAGCTCTGAAAGTGTCTTGCCATATATTTGATAGGCTAAGTCTTTAAAATTAGTTGGCTTATCGGAATGTTTGGAAATTTTGAATATGTTCTCTGTTAGAATCTTTATGATATCTACCCCACCTAAATTTCTCAATACACTTGATAGGCCCAATGGAAAATCGAACATACTATTCTTTGAAAATATCATACTAGGTGAGTTGACCTTTAAAAGATCATCACCTATCAAATCTCTTACCTCTTTTGTTGCATAATCAAGCTTATCATGGAACCTATGAGCACCTGTATCATATCTATAATGACCATCAACAATAGTTTTACAATTGCCACCAACACTATTTGAACTCTCATAAAGCATTAAAGGTATTTTACTTTTTTTTGCGTAATAGGCTGACGTTAATCCAGCTGGGCCTGCACCTAGGATATGCAATAAAGAATTATTCTTTAAAGACATTTGAATTCTTATATAATCTATATGTATGGATACTTGGCCACATTCTATTAACATATGGGTTATGAAAATATGTGGTCTCAGGTATAACGGAATAATTATTTTCAAATAGCCCTTGAAAATTTCCAATAATTAGAGCTTGATCATTTTCAGAAGAATTAAATCTACTTATTTGATCTTTATCTTTTATGTTTATAAAATTACTTTTAACAGCATGTCTTTGCATATAATAGTTGATAAGAGGTGTACTAATTATTGTGCCTGCATCATGGCTTAGTATTATGCTGTCCTTTAATCTAGATACTGCTGTAGGGTTTTTATGTTGTGTCACGAGGGTTAATGTGACCGTTGCTAACGCAATAAAGAATGCTCCTAGTAAAGTATTATATAAAATGGCTTTAGGCTCAGCGACATATTTTTGTCCTATTGTTACTAATAAAAATACTATAATGAGTATAGGTAGGATATGTCTTGTCTTATATATCACATTTTGAAAAAAGAATATCCATAGTATATAGAGCGCTATACAATAAATGATCATGACAAAGTTCTTATCATACTTTAAATATTGCTTTGATCCAATATATCCTAGATAAAGAAAATAAGCATAGGACACAGATAAGAAACCAGTCTGCCATGCTCTTCCTGGCCAATATCCGCCTAATCCATCAGCCCATATTGATCTTAATAAATTTAAAGATCTAAAATATAAGTTATTATCAGTGAGCACAGTCCCACCATAGTCAGTGAAATGGCCTACGGTTTGTTTACTTGCAGCTAAATATAAATTTTCATATCCAGTGATATATATTAATGGTATAAACCAAACCAAAATTCCAAGACAGCATGATAGGAAAAGATAGACCCTTTGATCATTTTTTATAAGGTGATAGATAAATGGAACGATTATAAAAGGAATATATGAAAGACGAACACCAATTAAGAGCCCAATAAAAATATAGCCGTAGATCAAGTTTTTTGTATTATTACTATTTTCTGTTAAATAGTAAATGCATGAAACTGCAATTGCCAATCCCATTAGATCTGGCATATAGCGATTACTCATTAGCCAAAGCAAAGGATTAAAGAATATCATTAAAGAGCAAAATATACCAATGCGATTATTTATTTCTATTTTGCTGATCTTTAAAATGTAATAAATAATGGTAAAGATAGAGAATGCGCCGATCAATGAAAAAGATGCCGCCTTACTTCCAGTGATTGATAATAGTAGTTTAGCTATATAACAAAATACAGGATATCCAGGAAAATGAGGCTGCAACTTGGTAATACTATAATCATCTAAACTTAGAGCAAACCTTAGACTATCGATATCTTCAATATAATAAATACTTGTAGCAAGCCGTGATATGATACATACCAATAATAATAGCAGATAAGACTGGTTTTTAGTGAGTTTTTTTAACATTAACTACATTAATAGTTAAAAAATAAGGGGTCTTAATATTTAAGACCCCTTATTTATCTAGATTAATATATTAAAGTATACTACCAATTTGCCATGTGCTCATCATCAAAACCATAAGCAGCTTGGAGCAAGCTTTTTGCAGTGCCAACTAAACCACCATGGTAACCATAGTAAGCTCCATAACCGTCAGCAGGATAAACTGGTGCAGTACCCATCGCTGTAAGGACAGCCTCTAGGTCAGAGTCAGTTATCACTTTAAAATCATTATACTGTAATGCATGCGCATATGCTCTCATTTCAGCCCAATGATTATTATAATCTGCAGATAGTTCAGATAATGGACCAGCAGTTGAATCAGCTGGATATAAAGCCATCATATCAGCATTCACATCATTGATATAGTGTATCGTTACAGCAGCAACCACTTTTTCCCATGTGTTTAAGATGATATCTCTTTGAACCAAGATATCTTCAAGAGGTGCTTGGTTATGGATTAGGGTTCGACCTTCAAGATATGCGTCCATAATCGTTTTTGTAAAATCATAATCAACTGAAGCCTCAACCACATCTCTTTTAGCTGCAGTTACTGCCCATCCTAGATTATACTCTGATAAAAAATCAATAGCCCCATCACCATTTGAATCATGATAAGGGTCGCTTTTTCTATCACTATCATCAGTGTAACCAGTATTATAATCGCGAGCGGCTCCAAAGTAACCGAACGACTCATCCCAATGATGTTCCATTGCTGTCCATGGGTCACCATCATCAGAAACAGAATTATCATCATCTGGTATCTTTGACATATACTTGGATGTTCCTTGCCAATATGATACAGCACCCCATAGTGTCTTTTGGACCATTTGGTCAAGTCGAAGGCCATCTGCATTTGTTTTACCATTATTTACAAGATCAGTGACCCATGCAGAAATGAGATTGCCCGCATTATCATTATAACCGACAACAGTATAATCAGCAACCGCAGATAGTCTATCATTCAAATGACTGGATGATATAGATCGATATGTTGATTGAACAGATGCAGGAGTTGTAGTAGTTAAAATAGTCCTACTTTCATCATCATTTGCCATCATGCTAAGCAGAGTAGAAGCATCGCCTGAACCAGCATCTGTCCCACACTGGGTCTTGATGTCATTGATCAAAAGCTGTCTCACAATCTGACCATTATAGTAGACACTATTCTCTCCTTCTGAAAAACGACTTTCAAATACATATTCTGCTGGAGTAGATATGGAATTATCCTCTTCTGTAGCTGTATCATCATTATCCTCACAACCAATCATCAGCATTAGCGTAAAAGATAGGATATATAGTAGTTTGTTGTTATTTATCATTTTGTTTTCCTTATTTTAATTTATTTTTAAGTGATATTAAGTCTCAATTGCATTTATTTCATAGCACACTACTCCTTGGGTAAAATATTCTCATGATTATTTAAGATCTAGAATGAGTACTCTAGCCCTAGATTGACCTGCCTCCTAGGTCCAGGGATGATCCCTGAACTTATATTTGCTTCTTTCTGCCCTGGATTAGAATGCAATCT
>CAYOJL010000005.1:0-36304 GCA_964404235.1 uncultured bacterium
GGAAGTGGTCGTTTATTATCATAATACCATTCAATTAGTTTATCAGTTAATATATAAGTTGTATTATGCAATTATTTATTTAAATTCATTTTTAATAATGTCCAATGTAAGGATTGTATATGCTCAAGTGCAATCTGCCTGTCTGTTGGGTTCACTAAATGCTCTATTCTTTTACCAATCATTTCACATTGTTTTTCAATCTCTTTCTGTACATTGTTACCTTCATTAGTTAGCCTCACTTCTATTACCCTCTTATCATGTAATGAAATTTTACGATGCACCCATCCATGATTTTCTAACCTAATAACTAATCGGGTTGCGGTGCTATTATCAATACCAATCTTTTTAGCTAAAGGGGTCATTTCAATACCCCTAGATGGTATAATAGACAGGGCAATTAACTGCTGAAATGAAGCGTTTTCTATTTTGATATTTTTTCTAAAGAGGCTTTGTAGATCAATCAAAAATGAACTGAGTATTTCTCCATAATTCATATTTGTATTTTACAAATAATGTTTATGTAAAACACTATTTAGTGGAAAGGTTTTTCAATCTAAGTGCATGTTGAATTAGATATTCTTCTGCTCGTTCTATTTTTTTATCATTTCCTAGATGACCTATTATGCTATAATGATCCATTTCTGGTATTTTCATCCAATACCACTGTCCGGGGATAAGCAATTCAGTTTCTTCATATTCTAAAATAGGATCTGGGCCATTATATCCCGTGGTTGGGCCATACATAGACACTGTATTAACTATTCCATCATTTTCGAACCATAATGAATCTGTTTTTTGTCCATCATCCCAATAACCTGTCCTAGAACCAATTAGCTTTGATCTAATCCTTATTAATATTGGTGTCTCATCTACAGGGTCATGAAAAAGTGAGTTTTCCCTTTTGTTAGTTGTCGTTGTGACAAAAGAAAAATAGAAAACCTGTGGTGATGCCTGCAATTTTGAATTTAATTCCTTAGAGCCTTCTAAACTTAAATCCCAGGCACTGATATTTTTTGATTCCCATGCATGATGGTTTCTCATTCGATTTATATAGTTTAACCAAGTTTCATTACTGTTACGTAGAAAACCCCATTGTTCTAAATCAAAATCATAGAAGTCTGTCCCAATTACACCAGCGACTCCCACGAAGTATTGAATAAAAGGAATTGTTTTAGTAACAATCTCAGTAAGCGTCGTGCCATTATGAGGGGTTGCAATTGTAGTGATACTTTTTATCAAATTATTGTGTTGGGTACCTAATAATATTGATTCTTCTTTAGTTTTAGATACTTCATCCGAAAAAATTTCATTGTTCAAAAGATATTGAAGCATTCGTGCTGTTTGTCCACCCATACTGTGAGATATAATATGTATTGGATGGTTTTCATCCCACTGAGGATATAATGCATCATATATTTTCCCAGTTGGCTTCTGTTCTATATTATATTTTTCTGCATGACCTTTACCATAATCTACTTGTCCGCCTTTTAGTTGATAGTATGCTTCTATCGCTCGTTCCCAATTTGATGATACGGGCCCTAATGAGAGCTCAAAAACTATATGTCCATTATCTTCCAGAGATTTAACAAAATCTTTTCTTCCTCCCCAATAATTATAGTGTCCCATTTCATTGGAGCCCCATCCCATAAATCCATGGAGCAATACAATTGGATAGTTGTTTTGTGCATTCAATAATCCTAAAATGAAAATGTAGCCGTAAAATCGAGAGATCATATATGTGTCCCAATCTCTAAACCCTGAATCAAAGCAGTCGTGCCATAAATATAAAAACCATAATGTAAGAAAATAGAATTATTTGTATAGCCAAAACCCATTCCTGTTGAGCCTAGTACAGATTGAGTCAAGCCTTTCTTAATATTATGTTCTAATTTTCTCGTAGAAGAGCCAATCCTAAACTGCAAATTCTTCCCAATATTAAAGTTACCACCAATAAATAAGTGAGGGTTTTGGTTATTTAAAAATGGCATTATATCAAAATAAAGAGTAAGTGGAAGATGGGCTAGCCCCTTAGATATACTTAGTAAAACTTGTGGCAATAAATCTACTTTAGCACCAGCAAATTGTTGTCCAAAATCATGAACTGAAATGCCTAACATGGTTTTATATTGATTAAGTTTTAAATGTAATCCGGTAGACAGTGTTATTAGCCTAATAATATTATTATTATAGGAAGATGAATAGAATTTCGAGCTTACCCCTATAAATAATGGTAATAAAAAAATCTGCCTGCTGTAGGATGTGCTCAGCCACGAATCAGAAGAACTATATGTACCTATTGGCTCTGCATTATCATTATAGCCTTGAAATATTCCATAACTAATATAATTTAGAGACATCGAACCATTACCACCCAAAAGTGGGAATTGCACACCTGCACTTTGACTTGTAATAGATGCGGGATATTTAATTAAAGATGCAGAAAAAGATTTTCCAGATTGATATGATGGGTTTATTTTAGATGATATTGGCGATGAGGATAAATATCCAGCGCCAGCCATACTTAAAGGGATTGAAGAAGTAAAAACGTGCAATGCTGGGTATCCAGTTTTTGCAATTAATAAACTCCACATTGAAAGTATTATAATTATTTTGTTTAAATAATTTATCATTTCATTAAATAAGGCTCAACGGGTCTATATGTATATTGACCCGATTTCGTCCTAATTTGAGTCTTTTATTAATATCATCAAAATTCAACTTTAGAAAATGGTGTAGTCTTTGTCCATTAGGGTCCAAGGTTTTAATAGATTTGAATACAATATGAAAACGAAATTGATTTCTTAGTTTTTCTATATAGCATGGTGCAGGTCCTAATATTTCAAGCCCTTCATATTTCCCTTTTATTGTATGATATAATTGGTTTGATAAATTGTAAGCATTTTTTTGATCACTACCAACAATTTCAATTTTTGTTAACCAGCTAAATGGGGGATAATTCAGTTCCTCTCTTTCTTGTAAAGCAATTTTATAATATTCCATCATATTAAGTGTTGCTGCTTGTTTTATTACTGGGTTATCAGGTGAAAATGTTTGTATAACTACTTCACCTTGTTTATCCCTTCGACCCGAACGACCTGACGCCTGATATATAAGCTGAAAAATTCTTTCTCCAACTCTAAAGTCTGGCAAATGCAAACCTAAATCAGCATTAATAATACCAACTAAGGTGGCATTGGGAAAATCTAATCCTTTAGCTATCATCTGTGTTCCCAAAAGAATATCAATCTCCCCATTACTAAAAGATTGCAAAATGGATGTCAATTGATTACCACTTGAGGATGTATCTATGTCTAATCTGCCGATGGATGCATTTGGGAATGTTTCTTGCATTATAGATTCCACTTTTTGAGTCCCAGTTCCAAAATACAATAAATCTGAATTGTCACAATTATAGCATGTTTTATGTTGTTTTGACTCACTAAATCCACAAAAATGACATAGTAGATTATTGGTTTTCAAATGATAGCTGATAGTAACATTGCAGTATGGGCAATTACTAATTGTGCCACAATTTCCACATCGTATTACTGGGGAAAAACCACGACGATTTTGTAATAAAATAACTTGTTCTTTATTTGTTAACCTTTCTTCAATTTTATCCTGCAATAATCCTGAAATAACTTGTTCATATTTCCCAGACTCCTCTTGATTCTCCAACATATTAACAAGGTGAACGATGGGATATTTTGCTTTACCATAACGCTTTGGTAAATGTAAATAATTAATTTTTCTTGTCAGATAATTATGATAGCTCTCTAAGCTTGGTGTGGCACTAGAAAGTATTGCAACAGCCTTTTCATATTTTGCACGAATGAGGGCAACGTCTCTAGCATGATACCTCGGTGCAGGAGAATCTTGGCGAAAGGAAGCCTCTTGTTCTTCATCTATAACTATTAGTCCTACATTTTTTAAAGGAGCAAATATTGCACTTCTCGCCCCAATAACAACTTTGAAAGTACCCTTACAAATTTGGTTCCATGTCCATGACCGCTGACTTTTAGAAAGCTTAGAATGCCATAATGCTATTGAATTGCCAAAAACAGATTTGAAACGCCCCGCAATTTGAGGAGTAAGGGATATTTCAGGAAGAAGAATTATGGCGGTTCGGTTTTGAGATAGACAATGACGAACTGCTGAAATATATATTTCAGTTTTCCCGCTTCCAGTGACTCCATGAAGAAGAAAAGGATCAAATTCATCTTTTTTCAAAGATTGGATGATATTTTTTACCACTTTTTCTTGATCTTGATTAAAAACAACTTTTTTATTTATCGGCTCAAATGAAAGACCTGCTGAATTAGGTAAGATAATTTGTTCATTTAGTGTTACAAGATTATGTTTTTCCAGAGCTCTGCAAGTCTGCAGTGGATTAGATACAAATTCTTTCAATGATGATACCTGAACTGGAAAAGCTGATGACCTAATTATATTATAAACCTGAAATTGTTTAGGAGCTCTTTTTTTGATAGAAAAAATAGAGTTATCTTCAACAACTGGAACGTGCTGCACATACCAACGCATTGATGGTTTGTATCGTGTAGATAAATCTTTTGGCAACACTGTTTTTGCAACTTGCCCTATTGGAGTCATATAATACCTACTCATCCAACATATCAATTGCCATAACTCTGGTGTAACAACAGGGATATCATCTACAAGCGAATGAATTGCCTTGGTCTTTCCAGAATAAGAAGTTTTATTTTTTATACTTAAAATTATTCCCTGACAACTTCTTTTACCAAAAGGAGCCTGCACCCTTGAACCAAGTTGAACTTCTTTTTTCAGCTCTTTTGGAATTGTATAAGTAAAGGTTTGAAAATTTGATATAGGGAAAGCTACTTCGGCAAACATGATAAAAGAGTTTAGATTGCAACATAACCTGTGGCAATAAAAAACCCTGTAAACATTTATAACTCTAAATAGTTATAAAATCATTATGATTTAATTACATATATTTTTATATCGCCATCAACATTAGGAGATACTTGTACAGGAACATGGTAAATGCCAAGCGCTTTAATTGGCTCATCTAGTTTTATGGCATTCCGATCAATATTAATGCCTTTTTCTTCAAGAGATTTATGGATATCTAGAGTAGTGATAGAGCCAAACATTTTATCCTCATCTCCAACTTGAGCTTCGATAGTAATTTCAGTTTTTGATAATTTTTTTATTAATGCTTCATTTGCAGCTTCTTCGCGTTTTAGGCGATTTTGAACAACCATTTTTCTTTCTTTGGCAATTGCCAAATTTCGCTTTGATGCCCGTAATGCTATTCCTTCTGGGATAAGTTTATTTCTAGCAAAGCCTGGTTTAACAACTACTAAATCGCCAGCCTCGCCTAACCCATTGTAGTCCTTTAATAATATAACATCCATAATACCTACTCCTTTATTCTATTCCTTTTTCTACATAAGGCATCAATGCAATAGCGCGAGAACGTTTTATGGCGCGTACTAATTTTCTATGCATTTTAGCACTTGTACCTGTCACGCGTCTTGGCATAATCTTACCTTGATCATTTACAAAACGCCGGAGTAATTTTACATCTTTATAATCCACCTCATTAATGCCGTTTTCTTTAAAATAACAAAATTTATTACGGTTTTGAAATGCCATTAGTCTTCCTCCTCTAGTACTGATTCTTCTTCTGTTTTTATCTCTTTATCTTTCTCTTCTACATTGTCAATTTCTTCTTTTTCTACATTTGAATCATCAGAATTAGGTTTTTTATCATCTTCAACTTGCTCTGAATCTTTTTGTTCTAAGCTTTCATTAATTTGTTCTGCTTTTTCTTCCTCAATATATATTTTAGGTTCTTCATCAAGAATCACCGTCATATGACGAAGCACAGAGTTATTTAATTTCATCCAAGTATCAAAATCAGATGTTTTATTTAAATCCCCACCGGCATACTGTAATATAATATATGAACCATATTTTTGTCTTTGAATGGCATAGGCCAATCGCTTCTTACCCCAAACTCTATGATTTATAATTTTTGATTTTGTTTTTTCTAACTCTTTGCCAATATCTTCCATTGCCTTTTCTAAAGCTTTATTTTCTAGATTAGCATCAACAATATACAGTGTTTCGTAAAACCGCATAATTACTCCTTATTAACTGAATGACTTCAACAATGGTGCTATGACCAAAGAAACTACAGACATTAGTTTGATTAAAATATTTAATGAAGGTCCAGAGGTGTCTTTAAATGGATCTCCAACAGTGTCACCGACAACAGATGCTTTATGGGCCTCTGACCCCTTGCTTAGCACCTCTCCGTCAATATTTATTCCTTCTTCTATCATCTTCTTTGCATTATCCCAGGCACCACCAGCATTTGATTGAAAAATAGCCATAAGGACTCCACTAACAGTAACTCCTGCCAATAACCCGCCAAGAGTTTCAGCTCCAAAAAAGACCCCTACAATTACAGGGGTAATGACAGCTAATATTCCTGGAGCTACCATTTCTTGAATTGCTGATTGTGTAGAAATAGCAACACAACGTCCATGTTCAGCCTTGTTTAATGCATCTTCATAGAGGTTGCGGTCATTTTCATTCCAATCATTTTCATCTTTTGCTTTCATTAATTCGAGTGCTTTTTTTAATTCTGGAATTTCTCTGAATTGACGCCTCACTTCTTCTATCATAGCCATTGCTGCCCTTCCTACAGCACCCATGGCCATTGATGAGAACAAGAAAGGAAGCATTCCTCCAACAAATAGTCCTGCCATAACCCAAGGGTCTGCAATATCAATTCTCTGGATATCGCTTTGAACCATGAAAGCAGCAAACAAGGCAAGGGCAGTTAATGCTGCAGAACCAATAGCAAATCCTTTACCAATAGCTGCTGTTGTGTTTCCAACCGCATCAAGTTTATCGGTACGTTCACGAACTTCTTCTGGTAGCTCTGCCATCTCAGCTATACCACCAGCATTATCAGAAATAGGGCCGTAAGCATCAACGGCTAATTGTATACCAGTATTAGCCAACATACCTAACGCAGCCATAGCAATTCCATAAAGCCCTGCAAAGTGATATGCCCCAATAATAGCAGATGCAATTATTAAAATTGGTATTGCTGTAGATTGCATCCCAACTCCTAAACCTGCAATAATATTTGTTGCCGGTCCAGTAATTGATTGTTTAGCAATAGACCTTACGGGTGATGTGCCTGTACCTGTATAATGTTCAGTAATCATACCAATTCCAAGACCTGCCATCAAACCAATAACTGTTGCATAGAAAACACCCATATTGCTAAATAGTTCTCCTCCTTGAGTAAATTCCGCTGGAAGAAATTCTTGAATTAATAGATAGATTACAGCAATCATGATAAAAGCACTGCCAAATTCACCTCTATTAAGAGCTGTTTGTGGGTCTCCTCCCTCTTTGACGGAGACCATAAAAGTGCCTATAATCGATACTATGATTCCAGAGGCTGCAATTACAAGTTGTAATAAAATAAAATTAATATCAAATCCGCCGGCAACAAGAATACTAGAACCAAGAACCATAGACCCGATAATGGAGCCGACATAAGATTCGAATAAATCAGCTCCCATACCAGCGACGTCTCCTACATTATCTCCTACATTATCAGCTATAGTAGCAGGATTAAGAGGGTGGTCCTCAGGTATTCCCGCTTCAACCTTACCCACTAAATCAGCACCAACATCTGCAGCTTTGGTATAGATGCCTCCACCAACTCGAGCAAATAAAGCAATGGAAGATGCTCCAAGAGAAAATCCAGATAAAATATTTAATACGGTGTTTATATTTGTAGAGTCTAAATTATATAGATTAGAGTAAAATAAATAAAGACCGCCTAGCCCTAGCACACCAAGACCAACAACACTTAGTCCCATAACAGAGCCACCACTAAAAGCTACATTGAGTGCTTTTTCCAGTCCTTCTCTGGCTGCATTTGTAGTCCGGTTATTAGCTTTAGTAGCTACCTTCATTCCAAGATAACCTGCAAGACCTGAGGCAACAGCCCCCACCAAGAAAGAAAGAGAGATTAAGATGCTTGAATCTGCACGATTACTATTTGCTATGCCTAAAATGACTGCAACAGCAACAACAAATAGAGCAAGCACACGGTACTCAGCTTTTAAAAAAGCCATAGCCCCTTCTGCAATACTAGCACCTATCACTTTCATTTTATCTGTCCCTTGGTCTTGCGCTTCAATCCATTGGGTTTTCCAAAATGAGTAAAGTAGGGCCAGTACCCCAGCCGCTAAAACGAATATAATATTATAGTCCATAGACTATTAATCTCCTTGATTTATGAGTTAAATTGGTTCATGGTTTGGTTTAAGCCTTTCGCTAGAAGATTATCTATTGCATCAGCACAATTCTTTACCATCATCTCTGCATTGGGATAGTCATCCGTTAGAAATGGTTTTAAAACATAGTTTTCAGAGGGACGCATATTTATATCTGTCCCAATACCTAATCGAAACCTTGGAAATTGATCTGATTGCAATTGATAGATGATGTTCTTTAAGCCTTTATGACATCCATCACCTCCTTTAGGGCGAATACGAATAGTCCCTAATGGTAAATCCACATCATCAACAATAATATGGATATCCGACAGGTCAAGTCCCCAATAATTAAGAACGCTTCTAACTGCGTTCCCACTACGATTCATTCCTGTTGTTGGCTTCACTAACAAAACTTGATGTCCCTTATATTCTGCATATATATAATCACCAACGCCTGGTGTAAATGATAATTTGTGCCTACGTGCAATTTCATCTATAACCCAAAACCCTGCATTATGTTTTGTATTAGCATATGCATTACCTACATTACCTAAGCCCACAAAGGCTATCATGATTCTCCTGATTTTTCATTAGAATCATCTGAAGATCTATCTTTTTCATCAGAATCAGATTCCTCTTTGCCATCTTCTTCACCTTCAAGCCCTTCTTCACCTTCAAGCCCTTCTTCATCTAATTCGTCTTCTACAATCGGTTCTTCTTCAGCGGCTGGCGGAGTAATTGAAACAATATTTAAGGTTAAATCAGAAACAATTTCAATATCCTCATTCTCTATTTTCAAATCAGCTACACTCCTCGCTGCATTCAATTCAAGATCTTCAATATCTAATTCTATATTTTCAGGAACATCAGTTGGAAAACAACTGATCTCAATCTGATTTAATGACTGTGATAAAACGCCACCTTCTTTCACTCCAATTGGCTCACCCATTAAGACCAAAGGTACTGATATTGTCATTTTTTCAGATCTACGCACGCGCATAAGATCAACATGAATAACCTCATCTGTAACAGGATGATATTGTATTTCTTTTATCATGGTATATTGATTATCACCATCTTGTTTGATTTCAAAAATCCTCTGCCCGGATTGCATGGCTTGAAATAAAACTGATTTTTCAATAGCAATATTCACATTTGGCTCTCCAGAGTAATACAATATACCTGGAATCAAACCTCCCCTGCGCACTGCTTTTGCGCCCTTACTTCGAGTTTCTGATCTCTCTAAAATATCTAATTTGTAATAAGTTGATGCCATTATTTTCTTTCCTTATTAAAATTCAAATAAAGCACTAACCGATTCACCGTTATGTACTCGGTTGACTGCCTCACCAAAAATATTTGCCACTGATACAATTTTCATTTTATCAATTTGTTTTTCTTTAGGAATTGCTATCGTATCTGTAACTATAATTCTTTTTATGCTTGATTCATTTAATCTATCAATTGCAGGCCCTGATAAAACACCATGCGTAGCCACTACGGTAACTGATTTTGCACCTTCATCCATGGCAGCTTTAGCAGCATTAACCGTTGTCCCGGCTGTATCAATCATATCATCAATGATTAAAACATCCATCCCTTCTAATTCTCCTATAAGATGATTAACCTCTGCCTGATTTGGAGCAAAACGTCGTTTATCAATAAGGGCAAAATGCATGCCTAAATTTTTTGCATACCCCTGACTCATTTTAACAGAACCAACATCAGGTGCTAAAACAGCAGTGGTATCTGAAGTAAAGTTTTCATCTTTAATAGCCTCGAATAAAACTGATCTACTATATAGATTATCAAAAGGGATTTTAGCAAAGCCCTGTATTTGAGTTGAATGAAGATCAAGAGTAATAATTCTATCCGCTCCCATCGCAGTGAAAATATCAATCATAATACGTGAGGAAATAGGGACACGAGGTTGGTCCTTTCGATCTTGCCTACCATACCCAAAGTATGGTATTAAAACTGTTACAGTGTCTGCAGATGCTCTAACTGCAGCATCAACCATCAGTGCAAGTTCAATTATATTCTCAGATGGACTATTTGTAGACTGAATAATAAACACATCGCATCCTCGTACATTCTCTTCATACTTTACCCATAACTCACCATCAGAAAATGTGCGAATTGATATACTACCTAAATCTTGGCCAAGAGAATTTGCTATGCCAAGAGCTAGGTCAGGATTACTCCTCCCACTAAAGATTTTTAGATTGTTATTTTCCATTTTCATGTATTTTTTGCTGGGGCGCAGGGATTCGAACCCCAACTGCCTGGACCAAAACCAGGTGTACTGCCATTATACTACGCCCCAAATTAATTGGTGCTACAGATTGTTAGGCTCTTGGATATGTGATAAAAGTTGTGTATTTAGAGGAAAAATATGACTCAGCGGATATTGCATTGCTTTCTTCGTCAAAAATTCCATACACAGTCGAGCCTGAACCCGACAGACTGGCAAACCGAGACCCATAGGCTTCTAGTCTCTTTTTTATTTCTCCAATCTCCGGATATGCTGGAACAACAATTGATTCAAAATCATTCTCAAAAAACTCAAAGGGAATTACGTCCCTACTTAAAAAGCTGGCAAAATTAACCTGTTCCTTATCCCCATCCAAAAAATTTTTATAACTCTTGTATGCCCAATCCGTACTAATCTCAAAATCTGGTACAATCAATAAATAGATTCCATTAATAAGACCTGGAAGTCGTGTCAATTTTTCCCCAATACCATCTCCTTGCTGCAAACCGCCATTAAGAAAAAAGGATACATCTGCCCCTAATGATATGGCAATAGATTGTAAATCTTTTTGTGAAATGTCTAGTTTGTAAAGTTCAACTAGGCCTTTTATAACGGATGCTGCATTAGATGAGCCACCTCCTAAACCACTTCCTGCAGGGATGTTTTTTATAAGATCAATAGAAATTCCACCAATATTATAATATTCAGATAAACGATTCCACGCCTTAAAACACAAGTTGGATGCATCATTGTGTAGCCAGCTTACATTTGAAGTAAAGCCACACCCGGAGTCTTGCAATCCTAGTACCATAGTGTCATGCAGTTCTAATTCTTGGAAAATAGTATGGATATTATGAAAACCATCACTTCTTTTATTTCTTATTTGTAAGCCTACATTCACTTTAGCAAAAGATTTAATAGTAAGGCTATCCATCATTGATTAACAATAGACGCAATGGCTAATACTCCCCAGCCTAGTTTATCACCAATAAATCCCAATCCATCTGTGGTTGTTGCTTTTACAGATATTTTGGAACTATCTAAGTTTAATATTTTGGATAAACTTTGAATTATATCAGGAATGTGTTGTGTCAATCTTGGTTTTTCTAATATTATTGTTGAATCTATATTATTAATTGAAAACCCTCCGTTTTCTATTCTATTATTAGCATCCGTTAAAAATAGATGGCTTGGCGCTCCTTGCCATTTATCAGAATCGCTTGGGAAATATGTTCCAATATCGCCTAAGCCGGCAGCTCCAAGTAGTGCATCCACTACCGCATGTATCAATGCATCTCCATCAGAATGGCCTTCTGATCCAAATTCTGAAGGAATCTTTATCCCTCCAATGTAGAGCTCTGCTCCTTTTTTAAGTTTATGTACATCATAGCCTATTCCTACTTTCATCATTGCAAGCAACTCTCCGCACGCTTCCAATCTTCAAGGGTGGTGATTTTAAAATTTGCGACATCTCCCATTACCAAAGATATCTTATACCCCATCTTTTCCATTAATACAGACTCATCTGTTATTAAATCACTTTCATCTACACTATCATAAGCCTTTAATAATTTTTCTCTCCAAAAAATTTGTGGCGTTTGGGCGAGCCAAACATGGTTGCGATGAATTGTTTTTTCTATAACCCCATTCTCAGAGTATTTTACTGTATCTACAGATGGGATAGCCACAACCACACCATCTGTCGTCCCAGCAGCAACAATAGCTCTTTTTATTATGCTCTTTGTAACAAAAGGGCGGGCTGCATCATGTATACAAATCAAATCACTATTGCTATCTGAAGCTAACACCCCTTTCTTTACAGAATCTTGTCTTCTCATTCCTCCATTAATTACTACTATATTCTTATTTTTGGAAATAGGTGCCAACTCATCATAGATAATATTTTTTTTATCTTTGGGCGCTACTAAAACAATTTCATCTATTTTTGAAAAATTTAAAAAAATTTTTATTGAATGAACAAAAAGTGCATGACCTGCCAACAATTTGAATTGTTTTGCTTCCCCAAACCGATTCCCAAGACCAGCTGCTGGTATAATAGCCGATACTTTCAATTAACTCTAATTTTAAATTATAAGCATAGCATCCCCGTAACTCAAAAAACGATATTTATTTCTTTTAGCTTCAAGGTATGCTTTTTTTATGAGTTTTCTACCCGCAAAAGCACTAACCATCATAAGTAGTGTTGATTGTGGAGTATGAAAATTCGTTATCATTTTATCTACCATCTTATATTCGTATGGTGGATAGATAAATTTATCTGTCCAGCCACGCTTCGGTGTGACCTGAAACCCTGATATTGCAATAGTTTCTAAGGCTCGCACTGTTGATGTGCCTACTGCAATTATTTTACGATGCTTTTTTCGTGCCTGGTTTATTGCCATAGCAGTATCCGGAGAAACTTCGAAATATTCAGAATCCATTTGATGCCGATTTAAATCTTCCACTTGAACTGGTCGGAATGTCCCCAATCCAATATGTAAAGTTACATTTTCAACTTTTGTTCCCTTATCTTTGGCCTTTTTAAGCAAACCTTCAGTAAAATGAAGTCCCGCTGTAGGAGCTGCTACAGCACCTCTATTGCTTGCATAAACAGTTTGATAACGTTTTTTATCGTTTGAATCTGCATCACGATTAATATATGGTGGAAGAGGTGACGTTCCTATTCGATCAATTACACTATCAAAATTTCCTCCATCATATTCAAAACGAACTACCCGGCCACCTGAAACTGTATTATCAATAACATCGCACATGAGCTTAGGAGTGAAAACAAGTTTATTTCCAATTCGCACTTTTCTAGCAGGGCGCACCATAACCTCCCATAAATCACTAGAGAGCTCTCTTAATAAGAACACCTCTACTTTAGCTTCAGTACGATCTTTTGTTGCAAAAAGGCGAGCAGGAAAAACCTTTGTATTATTTAATACAAGAAGGTCATTCTTTCTCATGTAGTCTGTAATATTATAAAACTTCTTATGCTCTATTTCACCAGAATCGCGGTGGACTACCATTAATTTTGCATAATCTCTTCTTGATTCTGGATGTTGAGCAATAAAAGCTTTTGGAAGTTGGTAATTAAAATCACCTAGTTTATATTTTTTTTTCTTATCAATCATTCAAATAACCCCTGTTGGTCTTTCATTTTTTGTTTACCTAGCAAATCATATGCTGAATCTTGAGCAACTCTACCTCTAGTAGTGCGCATAAGAAATCCTTCTTTAATCAAGAATGGTTCATAGACATCTTCAATTGTTGTAGAATCCTCGCCTACAGCAACGGCAAGAGATTTTAATCCTACTGGACCACCCGAGAATTGCTCTATTATTATATTTAAAATCTTTCGATCCATATCATCTAATCCTATTTCATCTATTCCTAATTTTTGAAGAGATGATTGAGCAACTTGCAAATCTATTTCACCCGAAGCTTTCACTTCAGCAAAATCTCGTGCTCTTCTTAATATTCGATTAGCTATTCTTGGCGTGCCACGACTACGGCTTGCCAATTCCATAGCGCCATCATCACTAATCTTTACTTCAAGAATATCTGCTGAGCGATTTATAATATGAAATAATTCTTCAGGGTCATAATAATCAACTCTCAGAACAACTCCAAACCTATCACGAAGTGGTGAGGTCAAATTCCCTAGCCTAGTGGTCGCTCCAATAAGAGTAAATGGTTCAATATTTAATTGTACACTTCTTGCGCTCGGGCCTTTATCAATCATAATATCAATCGAAAAATCTTCCATTGCTGAATATAAATATTCTTCAACAACACTGTTTAATCTGTGAATCTCATCAATAAAAAAGACATCTCTATGACCTAAATTGGTCACCATTCCCGCAAGATCACCTGCACGTTCTACGACAGGGCCGGATGCCTGTTTAATATTTGAACCCAATTCTTTAGATATGATGTTTGCTAGAGTAGTTTTCCCCAATCCAGGCGGTCCAAATAGCAGAACATGGTCCAATGCATCACCGCGATTATTAGAAGCCTCAATATATAATTTTAAATTATCAACAAGTTTTTTTTGTCCAATGAACTCATCAAACTTAGATGGTCGTAATGATTTTTCAATTGCAATATCATCATCAAAAGGGGTTGGGTCCGTTATGTGGATATCTGTCATAAATTAAACTATAGATAAATCCTTTTAAACTGACCCAGAAGATACGATTTGAAACAGCCGTGGTAAAGATTACAGGAGAAAATTTGTACTAATATTATAAATTCAAAAATTAATGTTTTTTTGGAGCAAGGATAGTCGTCTTGGCCTATCAGAGACAAAGCGCATTATCCCTTCCCAAATGCTATGTGTATCTAATCGAGCCTCAGCCACAATCTGTTCCACACTTCCTCCAGTACGCCATTGATTATCAAAATCAGGTGACAATGAATAATCAGCAACAACAGAATTCGCAATCCACTTATGCATAAGTTTTTTAGCTCCATTTGTAATAATCATTGCATCATGCCATTCATGATCTTTGATCACAGATTCACGATATTCATTTGATTGTCTTTTGAAAAGTTCCCAACTGATCGCAGATATTACTTTAATATTCGGGCCTTCCTCTTTAAGCCTAGGAAGAAGCTGCACTAATGAATTAGTAGAACTTGTACCTCGAACAATAATGACTCCCCTCTTATCGCGATTGGAATCATAATCTTTAATTATATATGCACCTTTAGAGGCACACAGATGTGAATCCATACCCAATTTTTGGCGATCAGGAATAATAATTGGCGGACGTGTAAGGTGAATTGCAACTAAGGGTACTTCAGTATCTAAAGCTGCTGAAAGGGACGGTGCAACCTCATTGTGTTCCCATGGGTGTAAATTAATAATATGTCCTTCTGGAAAAAGTTGGGTTACGCCAGGAGCAAAAATGCCGAAATGCGTCCTACTATCTTCTGCTGTTTCGGGACCTGAATGCCCTACGACCCATATAACCTTACCAACTTTTAAATCAGAGTCTTGTGCAATCTGACTAAAAAGACGAAGTGGGCCATACTTAAGATAACTAAATGATCCATAAGTGCTCATGGCACCAAAAAAGCCGTTAAATAATTTATAAGGATCTACGTGAAAATTTACAGTCGCGGCACCAGCCATCATCCCAGCATTGGTAAACTCGGTAATCCCTTGAGGGAAAAGTGGACTATTTGGGTTATCATTTTTATTGTATAGACCCTTATCCCTAGCAGAACCATAACCTTTCGCAAAACCTGATATATTTGTTGAATCTGCTAAATCTGCACTCATGGCCAAGACCAATGGACGGCCATATTTTTCTTCAAATGTAGTGTTAAGATAGCTCGCATATTTTGAAAACCCCACCCGATTCGGTGCTTTATCTCCTGGTTTTACAAAAATATCTTCTGGTAATGTGTTTATATCGTAGAGCATAGAATAATCTGCTGAATGGTCTTCAGATAATCTACATGATGAAACTTCTTGTGGAACAGACTTTCCAAGCGACACTAAGCGTTCTGCTAAAAAATCCACATATTCACCATTATTTTCCATAATAGAAAAAACTGTCGTGAACATTGATTTGGCTTGGTCAATTTGTCCTTCCCAAGTACTTGCGGCAGGTTCACCAAATTTTGGGAAATCGATATTATATATTTTTGAAAAATCTTCTTTTGTTTTCCAAAAAAGCTCTGAGTTGCGACCATGTGCTGCGCCATGGCTTTTATTATCATAGACATGATATCCACGACCTTTCCTAGTTTTACTATATATCACTTTTGGGATATTTGGCTCAGCATTTTCAACCAATAATCTATGATATGCTCGGGTAAGTTGTTCCCAATCCTCCCCATCTTCTGCACCTTCTACATGCCACCCATGGGAACCAAACCAATCATTTGGCCCTCCATACATTATAGAACTAAATGGACGATCATCTATCCCAAAATCATTCCAGTCTAAAAAATAAACTAAATTACCGAGGCCGAGTCCCCACGCAGAATTAATTGTTTCATGACTGGCCCCTGTTGTGAACCCACCTTCTCCTTCGAATGCAAACACTTTAACATCAGGAACTCCTGCATACTTTAAAGCCAGTGCAGCACCAGCAGCAAATGGAGACCCGTGTCCACTTGGACCAGTATTGGCTTTGAAAAATAAAGTTTTTCCCTCCATCTCAGCATGTCCAGGTAATCCTTTATTTTGGCGAAGGTTAAGTAAATCTTCCCAAACAAGTTGAAATTTAGGGCCTTTGAAATTTTGGTATTTACTATCACCAGTTTGATTATATTTGATTCTTAATGCTTCATTGAGCACAGCTAATGTTGCATACACAACAGGGTTACAATGACCAGCAGCAAGAATATATCTATCTCCATATCTTTTACCCGCATCTCTAATGTCCCACCTCATAGCTCCTGATAAAAGAGTAGCAACCATGGCATGAACCTTAGACCTAGACCCACCAGGGTGGCCACTTTGCCTAAGATTAAGCATAATATCTATACATTGGTCAATAAGGTCTTTTGTTATTTCCCAATATTTAAATTCTTTTTTCAATTCTGAGGGTGATTTCATTTTATTCTTTCCCATTTCATAAAACTTTTTTTAGAAAGGATCCAGTGTATGATTTACTATCTAATGTGATTGATTCTGGTGTACCCTTTGCAACTATTGTACCACCTCCATCACCGCCTTCTGGTCCAAGATCTATGACCCAATCTACAGTTTTTATCACATCTAAATTATGCTCAATAACTATAACAGTATTACCTCTATCCACTAATCGCTGTAACACTTTTAATAACATTGATATGTCTTCAAAATGAAGACCCGTAGTAGGTTCATCTAAAATATAAAGCGTTTTTGATGTAGAAACCTTTGATAGTTCCGTTGCAAGCTTTACTCTTTGAGCTTCTCCGCCAGATAAAGTTGTCGCTTGTTGCCCTAAATGAATGTAGCCTAGGCCAACATCGTTTAGTGTTTTTAATTTTTTATTTATGGATGGAATTGATATAAAAAACTCAAGCGCATCCGATACTGGCATATCTAAAATTTCTGAAATTGATTTCCCTCTATAATGAACTTCTAGCGTTTCTCTATTGTATCTTTTACCATTACATACTTCACATGTAACATAGACATCTGGCAGAAAATTCATTTCAATTTTAATTATGCCATCTCCTGTACATGACTCGCAACGCCCGCCTTTTACATTGAATGAAAACCTCCCGGGTTTATAGCCTCTTATTTTTGATTCTGGCAGTTTTGCAAAGAGATCACGAATATATGTAAATACCCCTGTATATGTTGCCGGGTTAGATCGTGGTGTGCGTCCAATAGGCTTTTGATCAATTTCAACAACTTTATCAAGAAAGTGTAAACCCTCTATTGAATCATAAGGCAATGGATAGATTCTAGAACGATTCAATTCTTTAGATAATATGGGAAATAAAGTTTCATTAATTAAGGTGCTTTTACCACTTCCTGAGACCCCTGTTATTGCTATAAAACAGCCTAGGGGTATATCTATATCTATAGATTTTAGATTATTGCCATGCGCTCCTTTTAAGGATAGTGCTTTCCCTTGTCCAGTTCTTCTATTTTTGGGAATACCTATCTTCTTTTTTCCCGATAAATATTGCCCTGTAAGAGATTCCTTTGATTTATATAATTTTTCTGGAGTTCCAGAAAACGTTATTGTCCCTCCATTTTTGCCAGCACCAGGCCCTAGGTCTATAACATAATCTGCAGATTCAATTGTTTCTTGATCATGCTCTACAACAAGTATTGAATTCCCAATATCTCGAAGCGATTTCAATGTGTTGAGTAAACGATTATTATCACGAGGATGAAGACCTATAGAAGGTTCATCCAAAATATAAAGAACTCCCATAAGCTGAGAGCCTATTTGAGTTGCTAATCTAATTCTTTGAGCTTCTCCTCCTGAAAGTGTAACAGCGGATCGGTCAAGTGTTAAATAACTAAGACCTACATTAATTAAAAAACTTAATCTTTGAGAAATTTCCTTTAAGATTTGATTGGCAATATCATACTCCATTCGTGATAATTTTAGAGTATTAAAAAAACGGCTTGATTCAAAAACAGACATTGCGGAAATCTCACCAATATTCATACCTCCTATGGTCACAGAAAGTGTCTCTTTTCGAAGCCTAGCCCCACTACAAACAGAACAAGGCCGCATGCTCATAAATTGCTCTATCCATGACCGAATACTTGCTGATTTAGTTTGTGTATACCTACGCATTAAGTTTGGGATTGTGCCTTCCCAACCACCTGAATAGGTTCCGCTCCATCTGCTTGAACTATATTCCATCTTAAATTTTTCATCACCTGTACCATAAAGAAGCATCTGGCGCACATCAGATTTCAATTTAATCCATGGCGTGGTAAAGTTAAAGTTATAATGCCCTGAAAGGCTTTTTAAGATACTGCCATACCAATTACCTCGGGGTTGTTCTCCAAGAGGAACTATAGCACCTTGAATTAAGCTTTTAGCTTTATCTGGTACTATCATATTGGGGTCTACTTCCATGTGAGAACCTAGCCCATCACATGTTTCACAAGCTCCATAAGGTGAATTAAATGAAAACATCCTTGGTACCACCTCCTCTATGGATAGTTGACAATCGGGACAAGCAAAGTTTTCCGAGAAAATATGCTCTTTATTTGGCAGTTCATTAATAATAACAAGACCATTGCCCAATTTCAGTGCGAGTTCTAAAGATTCTGTTATTCTATCATGAATCTTTGGATTTAATATCATCCGATCAACCACCAATTCTATAGTATGTTTTTTATTTTTATTCAGCTCTATCTTTTCATTAACAGATATAATCTTTCCATTGATCCTTAATCTTAAAAAGCCGTCTTTGCGGACATCAGAAATCACTGCTTTGTGTTCGCCTTTACGACCGCGTATTAAAGGAGCAAGAATATGAATCTTGGCTCCAGCTCTAATTTTTATAACACTATCTACAATCTGTTGTACTGTTTGTTTTTTTATCGAATTACCACATTTCCAACAATGAGGTTTCCCAATATGAGCATAAAGCAATCGGAAGTAATCATGTATCTCCGTTACAGTACCTACAGTAGACCGTGGGTTACGCGCAGTAGCTTTTTGTTCAATTGATATAGCAGGAGATAAACCTTCAATAGAATCCATATCTGGTTTTTCCATAAGTCCTAGAAATTGTCTAGCATATGATGAGAGAGACTCTACATACCTTCGCTGGCCCTCTGCATAAATAGTATCAAATGCTAAGGAAGATTTTCCTGACCCTGATAGCCCAGTCATAACAACCAATTGATCTCGTGGTATCTGAATATTTACATTCTTAAGATTATGCTGACGAGCTCCTTTGATAACAATCTTGTTAGTTTTTGATTTCATTAAAATGATTAAAATCTAAAAATTATAATAAAATAAAGGTCATCATAGAATTTACGCTTTTTATAAATAATCAACTAAAACACTTTAGGTTTAACTATAATATCAAAGACAAAGCTTGATTCAGTTGTAAGGTCTTATTATCTTGGACCATGGGTTCATTAAAAAACCAAATCCTTATCTCTATGCCACATATGACCGATCCATTTTTTTCAAAATCTGTCATTTATATCTGTGAACATAATATTAAGGGAGCGATGGGCATGATAATTAATAAACAATTCAATGAACCAGAATTAAATGCAATCATGGAAAAAGTGTTTATTAAAGATGATTCCCTTAAGCCCTTAAGGAATGATATTTATTTCGGCGGACCAGTATTATTGGAAAAAGGCATTGTACTGCATCATGGCTCTTACATGGCGGAAGACTCAATAGCGATTTCTAAATCAATAGCAATAGCAAGTAAGCAAGGCGTCTTAGATGAATTAAAAAAGAAAGAGGATGTCCCATTTAAAATAATGCTTGGTCATGCCGGATGGTCTTCAGGGCAATTGGAAAGAGAAATAGAAAATGGGGATTGGCTGATGCAAAGCACTACTGCAGATTTTATCTTTAATGTCACCCCAAATCAAATGTGGGAACAAGCAACTGAATCCCTAGGCTTAGATCTAGGATCTTCGTTTGGAATGACCGGTCAAGCATAAATTCCCTATTTAATAATCTAAGTTGAAAAAATTCCCACCTTCATTAGCTGTAATATTTGCAGCACTGTTATGGAGCATTGATGGGTTTCTTCGTCAGGAACTATATGCTCTCCCCGCAATTGTTATTGTTGCATTAGAACATTCTATCGGCGCAATAATTTTTGCTCCATTTTTATCGAAATCATGGCAAACTATTAAAATTATAGGACAGAGAGAATGGATTGCAATATTATGGATTGCAATCTTTGGAGGTATCCTTGGTACTTTTTTTTATACAAAAGCATTGGGCTACATTAATTATATTAATTTATCTGTTGTCGTCCTTTTGCAAAAATTGCAACCAGTTTTTGCAATTGCATTATCTTCAATTATACTTAAAGAAAAATTATCAAAACAATTCATTGGTTTAGCCATAGTTGCAATAATAGGTGGCTATTTAGTCACATTTGGCACTACATCAACATTAGTATGGAATGATAAGGCAATAATTGCATCACTGCTAGCTTTACTATCTGCATTTTGTTGGGGTAGCTCAACTGTGCTTGGAAAACATGCATTAAAAAGCCTCCCTTTTGAAGCTGTTACAAGTTTGCGCTTAACGGTAACCGCATTCCTTACCGTAATAGTGCTTTTAGCAACATCAGAGGTCACAACCATATTAAATCTATCAACAATTCAATGGCAAAGAGTAATCATGATCGTATTTTCTAGTGGTGCAGTAGCATTAGTTATTTACTATTATGGTTTAGAAAGACTCCCCGCTTCACACACAACAATATACGAGCTTGCTTGGCCTTTATCAGCAGTTACACTAGATTGGGCGGTCCGAGGACAATTCTTAAGCATTTCGCAATTATTTGGCGCTTTAATGCTTCTTACATCCATGGTTATTCTATCAAAAGAAAATTATGATAGCTGATTTTTCTATTGATGACCATAAGCACAATGTAAAGTATAATATTGCTCACGAATTTTTTTGGGGGTTTGGCGTTGCATTCCATACAATCTATGCTGTTGTACCCTTATTTCTAAAAGAACTTGGAGCACCAGAATATATCGTGGTCTCAACAGCCGGGTTGTTTTCTATTGTCATTGCATTCCCCACTTTGTTTATTGCTGCTTTTGGAAGGAATATTTTTAATATTAAAAAGGCCGTACTGTTGGTTCACTCAATAATAGTTCTTATATCTTTTCTCATGGGTTTCACATTCACCTTTGTCCAGCCAGCTATAACCTCAACCGCATGGGGAATATATTTTATATATTTTATACTATATGCTTTTTCAATTGGGGTTATTGTCCCAATATGGGCTGAATTTTTAAATCAAAGTACATTACAATCTCATCGTGGAAAATTTTTTGGTCTAGGTTTTGCCTTTAATAGTTTTGGTAGTTTTATTGGTGGATTTGCCTTGCAATATATTCTTAAATCGAATTTGATATTCCCTAAAAATTTTGGAGTAGGCTTTATTATATTATTTATTTGCCTTACAATCGGCACCATTCTTTTTATACCTTTCAAGATGAAGCAAAAAACAAGACGGCAAAGTATGAAATCAATAAAACAATACTTGCTAGAGACAAAAGCAGTGGTATTGCATCATAAAAACTTCCAACGTTATATCTTATCTAGGATATTTTATTCTGCATGTCTTCCAGGTATGGGCTTATATGCTATTTATTGTCAAAATAAGTTCGATTTCGATATTAGTGAGGCCGGGGTGTTTACAATGATTACCGTTATTTTTTCTGGTCTCTTTAGTTATATAGCAGGACAACTTGGAGATTTATTTGGGCATAAAACAAGTATGCTCTTAGCATATGGTGGACATTTTTTAGCCATAATCCTGGCAATATTTGCCTCCAATATGTTATGGGTTTATGGAATATTCATTGCTATTGGAGTTGGGCAAGGTGCATTTATGCCATCAGCAATGAATCTAATTTATGATTTTTCAAAAGGAAACGATGCTAAAACTTATATGGCACTAGTTGATTCACTGCTAGCACCTTTTATTCTATTTTTTATAATATTGATAGGATGGTTAATTAAGAATAAAAATTATGACCTAACCTTGATTCTTCTATTTACAAGTTTAGCAATCAGTATCTTTTTGCTTTTATTTATAGTAAAAGACCCAAAAAAACATGGGGAAAGCTTGGTGCATATAGATGGATTTTCTTCTTGATTTTACTTTGGCTCTGCCCAAAAATTAGGCTCTAATTATGGTCACTTTTATAACTCGTCATATTAAGATAATCATTCTTTTTCATTTAGTGCTAATGATTGGTGCCTGTGCAAAAGAAGATCCTACACGGCATTTAAACCTTGGTAATTGGTATTTACAGAGGGGATTACTAGATGAAGCAATAATGGAATATCGTGAAGTTTCTCGTTTATATGGGGGTGAACAAAGCCAATTACAACGTGATGAATTCCAAATATTAGGGAAAGCACATCTAAAACTTGCGATTGCATATACTAAGAAAGGGTGGTGGGAATATGCTTTGAGTGAGGCAAAGCGTAGTTTCGATATCACACCAAATAAAGATTGCCACGATTTAATATCCCTTATAGAGGAAAAAATAGCACAAGATAATACTCCCGCATAGATTTAGGCCTATAAGGTCCCAGATCTTGATTCTCCTCCATCACAATAAATAATAGAACAATTAATAAAATCGGCCCCTGGCTTTAATAGCATCGCAATGGTACCGGCCACATCCTCTGGAGTAGTCGTTCTTCGCATAGGATTACGTTTTTTTGTATTCTCAACCCAAGTTTCCCAATTATCAGTGATTTTTGTCAGTGCCCGTGTTGGTGTAACACCAGCCTGGATTGCATTTGCAGTAATACCAACCTCTCCTAATTCCCAGCCAATTTGACGTATAATCGCTTCCATCGCTACTTTTGCTACACTGACTGGGCCATAGCCCTCCATTGCTAAGTAATTACCCTCGCTAGTAAGTCCCATCACTCTAGAGCCCTGTCCTAACAATTCTGCATTATATAGGTTTTGAGTCCAATAAAGTAGTGAATTCCCCATAACATGTACTGTCATATCCATCTGGCGTTGGGTGACTGGTTTTTCACCAAAAAAGTTTGTCGTTGTACCAAATGCTATAGAGTGTAATAATAGTTTTAATGGTTGGCCTGAAGTAATCTCTTTTATTTTTGGAATATAGTTTTCCATTGTTTCCTCAGAAGCAGCATTAGTATTAAAATAATGACATCGGCCTTTTGTAATATCTGTCACTTCTGATATAGTTTCATCCGCAATTTTTTTTGCATCACCTCTATCAAAATGAAAAGCAATAATTCCAAAACCATCCCTTGCAAGATGTTTGGCAGTAGCCGCTCCATGACCAGTAGAACCTCCTAATAATAAAATCCAATCAGACATATTTTTCTCCAAAATGCTAGTCCTTATTTTACATATTATTTTGACTATTGAATACCAAATGTCATTTTAATATCTGTTAAAATGTTGTACTCTACGCCCATCAAATTTCTATATATATGAATCAGAAAAACAGCTATACAAATGAAGAATTGTTAAAAAGTAGTAACGGCTTATTAATGGGGCCCAATACCGGAAAATTACCATTGCCTCCTATGTTAATGGTAGACCGCATCTTAGAAATTCAGAATGAAGGTGGAAAGTTCAATAGGGGTAAAATTATTGCAGAGCTCGATATCAATGAAGAGCTGTGGTTCTTTCACTGCCATTTTAAAAATGACCCTGTAATGCCTGGTTGCCTTGGACTTGATGGATTGTGGCAATTGGTTGGTTTCTTTTTAACTTGGAATGGTGATAAGGGTAGAGGCCGAGCTCTAGGAGTTGGCGATGTAAAATTCAAAGGACAGATTCGTCCTTATCATACCAAAATAACCTATAATATAGATATTAAAAAATTATTAAATCGAAATAATCAAACAATGATATGGGCAGACGGTAGTGTATCCACTAATGATAATAGAACTATATATTTTGCAAAGAATTTACAGGTTGGGCTATTTAATAATCTCACCTATGATTTTGGCGGGGATCCATCCCAAGACTCCTTCTAATATTTTTAAATAATAATTATTTTTATGGCACTTCAATGCGGCATTATAGGCCTGCCCAATGTTGGTAAGTCAACATTATTTAATGCATTAACAGAATCTAGAGTCCCCGCAGAAAATTATCCTTTCTGCACTATTGAACCTCATATTGGAATCGTGGAATTACCAGATAAGCGCTTAACCAATCTTGGGAATGTATACCAACCAAAAAAAGTCACATCTGCATATGTTGAATTCATAGATATTGCAGGATTAGTAAGGGGAGCTAGTCAAGGAGAGGGCTTAGGAAATCAATTTTTAGGACAAATTCGTCAAACATCTGCAATTATTCACGTGATAAGGTGTTTTGAAGATGAGAATATTACTCATGTAGATGGATTAGTGAACCCAATTCGTGATGCTGAAACCATACAAACAGAATTATTGCTTGCAGATATTGAAATACTTGAAAGACGAAGACAAAAGATTGAAAAGTTAGAAAAATCTGGAGATAAAGAGGCAAAAACTTTACTTATATTGATTGAAAAATTAATTGAACATTGCTCTAGTGGCAATGCATCAAGGACATTTAAATGTGATAATGAGGATATTAATTTAAAGCATGCACTGCAACTCTTAACCGATAAATCTGTTCTATATATTGCCAATGTTGATGATAAACAAATCTTAAAAAAAGAAAATAGTAAGCATGTGAAAGATTTGATTTCTTTTGCAAGCAGTGAGGGAAATAGAGCGCTATGTTTATGTGCGTCTTTAGAACAGGAAATAGCTCAATTACATAAAGATGAAAAACTATTATTTTTAAATGAATATAATCTTAAAGAACCAGGTTTAAATAGTATAATCCACAGCAGCTATGAATTGCTTGGGCTCCAGACTTTTTTTACTTGTGGAGAAAATGAAGTGAGGGCATGGACTATCTCAAATAATACATCCGCTCCAAATGCTGCAGGCAAAATTCATACGGACTTTCAAAGAGGTTTCATTAAAGCTGATGTGTTTCATTATAATGATATAATGGCTCATGGTTCAGAAAAATCACTAAGAGAGCTTGGACTTATTAGACAAGAAGGGAAAAATTATATAGTAAAAGATGGTGATTGTATTTTCTTCAAATTCAATGTCTAGTATAAAATAAAAAAGGGCAGATATCTGCCCTTTTTTATTATTTTATTTATTACAGTCTAATCTTCATCTTCCCACTCATCTTCATCTTCCCACTCATCTTCATCTTCCCACTCATCTTCATCATCTTCATCGTAATAATAGTCTGGAGGATAAGCAAAATAAGGATTGTTCATCATCCCATAAGGATTGTTTTGATGTTGCTGCTTGGTTTCTTTTTCTTTGGATTCAGTATCGTCTGATTCAGATGAGGTTGTCTCTTGCTTGACCACTATAACTTTAGACTGTTCGCTATTATTAGAGGGGTCCGTTTCTTGTGCTTTACCAATAGCATTTATTACAAGTTCACGATCTTGCTCTGATAGCCCACCACCGCTAGCATTGCTTGAAAAAAGTGCTGAAGACTGTTGGTTGCGAAAGTTTAAACCTGTTAAAACTGCAAAAAATAGTATCACCAAAGAAAAGATTGATCCTTCAGTCTGGAATTCAAAACCACCCCACATATTCTGCTTAACGCCAAAACCAAAGAATATGCCTAGGGAAAGTAATATCCCGAACAATATAATCATATTTCCCAATTCCTCTGGCATATGAGACTCCATTACCAGCATGTACAAAAACCATACTAGGATACCAGAGACAGCAATGATAATGCTAATTAGGAATTCCCCCAAGAGGAGAGATGTAAAAAATCCGACGACGCCGGCACCTGGAATTAGAAAACCAATTCCGGATTTCATGTCGTTAGCCATTTTGAAACTCCTTTAATACCTCGAATTATATCAAAAATTGGTGTTTGTAATGAATAAATGCAAGATTTTTAATTATTAATCAAATTGGGTTGTTTCTAGGGTGTAATCTGATATTCTCTTAATGTAATTTTAAAGTAGTCTATGTTCAATGAACCTATAAATATTGGTGTTATCGGAGTAGGGCACTTAGGACAACATCATGTAAAACACTATAATAACATCAAAGATGCAAATTTGGTTGGTATTTTTGATATAGATGTAGACAGAGCAGAAAAAATTGGGGAAAAATATAATGTTCCCATTTTTCAGAAAATTGAATATCTGTTGAATAAAGTAGATGCTGTTTCCATTGTAACACCTACACCTAATCATAGCGAAATTGCAAAGTTATGTATTAACCAAATGAAGCATGTATTTATTGAAAAACCAATTACTGTTACTCTTGATGAAGCAGATGAATTATTACAATTATCAGAAGAAAAACAGGTCTTAATCCAAGTTGGTCATATTGAACGGTTAAATCCAGCACTTGTAGCACTGAAATCATACCCTATTGAACCAAAGTTCATTGAAATTCAGAGACTGGCACCATATACCACTAGAGGAACTGACGTTCCTGTTGTTTTAGATAAGATGATACATGATATTGATATTCTCTTATCATTAGTTAAAGCGCCAGTAAAAAGTATTAAAGCTACTGGTCTTTCTATACTAACAGATTCTTTAGATATTGCTCATGCTAGAATGCGATTCAGTAATGGTACTGTGGCAAGTATAATGTCAAGTAGGGTCGCTAAAGACGAGGTAAGGAAGGTGAAAATTTTTCAAAAAAATTTATACGCAACGATGGATCTATTGTTAGGCTTAACTGAAGTATATAAAATAATTAGAAATAAAGAAGATGATCCAGAAGCTGTTATGAAATTACCCTTAAATGATGGTGGTGAGGAAAAATTTATAGCCTATGAAAAGCCAAGAGTGTCTAATAAAGACCCACTTCAAATGGAGCTCGAGAATTTTATATATTCGATACAGGGTATAGAAACCCCTATTGTTTCAGGAAGAGATGGTCGAAATGCGCTAGCAGTAGCAATTCAAATACAAGAAATGATCATTCAGGATATACATTAGTGGATATAAGAAACTTTTTATTTTCTTATCGCAGCTTTACTCCAATTCCCATTGCAGTGACCATAATATATTTCTCTCAACCAAAGACACCCTATTTATATCTTGGGTTGTGTTTTATTTTTATCGGTGAGCTGATCAGAATCAGCGCAGTGCGATATGCAGGGGGTGCTACAAGGACAATCAAAGTTGGAGCGCCTTCTTTATGCATGGCAGGACCTTATTCAAAAACAAGAAATCCGCTTTATTTAGGCAATATGATTATTTATTGTGGGATTGTATTTTTTTCAGGTGGAATATATATGTGGCAATTATTTTTTTTAACACTAGCCTATTTTACATTTCAGTATTCTATGATCATTTCCTTAGAGGAGCAAAGATTAGAAGAATTATTTAATAACAACTATAAAAAATACTGTGAAAATGTTCCCCGCCTTTTTCCACGTATGACATCCTGGTCCAATCGTGATGGGCGATTACCTTCTACATTCAAAAAAACCCTAAAAACAGAAAAAAGAACACTGCAAAATTTGGCTTTAATTTTATTTTTTATTTTATCAATAGCCTATTATAAAACAATAATATAAATCGTAATGATTAACGATGAATAAAAACATAAAAAAAATTTTTATTATTGCTGGAGAGCCATCTGGAGATCTACACGGAGCTGCGTTAATCAAGGCCATTCGAAATTCTGAACCTAAATCAAGTTTCATTGGACATGGTGGAGATTCTATGAAAAATGCAGGAATGGAATTAATAGAACATATTGATGAACTATCAATCATGGGGTTTTTTGAAGTATTAATACATTTGCCTAAAATGTATAAAATAATGTTCAATACAATAGATGCCATAACTCAATTAAAACCAGATAGAATTATATTAATAGATTACCCTGGGTTTAACCTCCGATTGGCAAAAAAAATAAAACATCTTCAAATTCCTATTACATATTTTATTTTGCCTCAAGCCTGGGCATGGAAAGAAAATAGAATAAATTTAATCAAAAAGGTTGTTGATCAGTCTATATCAATCTTCCCGTTTGAAAAAGATTGGTTTGAATCTAAAGGAATCAAGGTGCAGTACTTTGGTCACCCTTTTATAGATTTCCAACATGTAAATGAGTCAACTAAATCTTTTTATCAAAGGCATAAACTTAATACACAGAGCCCTATTTTAATTTTATTGCCTGGTAGCAGGCAGCAAGAGGTAGATAGGCACTGGCCAATATTTTTAAAAACAGTTGACCAAATCAAAGCTACCATACCTAATCTTCAAGTATTAGTAGGCAAATCCCATAATGTATTCTTAAAAGACATTCCAACGTATTATAAAATAGAGGAAGATGCGCGCAAAGCTATCCTTTCAGGTACTGCTGCGCTAGTTTGCTCTGGCACAGCAACATTAGAATGTGCAATTGAAACCATTCCTATGGTTGTATGTTACAAATTAAATCCCATTTCCTGGATAATAGCAAAAATAATGACAAATATAAAATACACAGCAATGGTAAATTTAATTGCAAATGAAAATATAGTAACTGAATGCTTACAGAGAGATATGAATCCGATAACGTTGACAAATCAATTATTACCGCTATTAGATTTGGAATCAGAAAAAAGAAATAATATGCTATCAAAATTTGATAGCGTTATAAAAAGCCTTGGAGAACCAGGAGTGTATGGAAGAGCTGCTGCTGCAATCCTAGAAAGAATGAAGCTCAATTAGTACGCACCGAATATGCTACTAAACACAAAGGTCATTCTTGCAAGTTCCATATTAAAATTATTTTATAGCACAAATATTAAATATGTGAGAGGGAGAAAGCATTATTTAGATACCATAAAGAATAATCAATCTGTTATTCTATCAGTTTGGCATGGTCAATTACTATCAATTCTATATGATCTAAGAAATGAAAATGTAAGTGCTCTTGCAGGCACACATTCAGATGCTGAATTAATTTCAAGGATTGCAAGTCGATGGGGTTGGCATATGATAAGGGGCTCAAGTAAAGAGGATGGGGATATAGCATACAAAGATATGATTCGTTGCTTAAATAGTCCAGGTGCAATCCTCTTTATCACGCCGGATGGACCAACCGGGCCTCCTAAAATACCAAAACTTGGAATCATTAGGGCAGCTCAGTCAACAAATTCCGCAATTATCCCAACCAGCGTATACTCATCCCGAAGATGGGGGTTTACTAATTGGGACACATTCTTTCTAGAAAAACCTTTTGGAAAAATTTATATTGAATACGGTGCTCCGTTAATATTTGATAAAACAGATAATCAAGAGACGTGTAAACAGAATCTAATCAACGCAATGCAAATGGTAGAAAACAGTAATTTGCATTATACAAATAATGATAAATATTAAAGAATATCAAGCATATATTTTATTCCCTCTAGCTTTATTTTACTGGGGCTTAATATTTTGGAGAAATTTTTTTTACAAATATAACTTCTTTTTAAAACGTCAACTTCCCTGCAAGGTAATAAGTGTTGGGAATATCACTCTAGGCGGCACAGGAAAAACACCCACAGTAATCTATCTATGCTCATTGCTTAAAAATAAGAACTATAAAACCGCAATTTTAAGCAGGGGATACCTACGAAAAACAAAAGGAACTCTTCTAGTATCGTCTGGAGAAGGCCCCTTACACAGTTGGAAGGATGTAGGTGATGAACCATTTATGATAGCTAAAAAAACAAAGGACGTACCTATTGTGGTAGATGAAAATCGATTTAGGGGAGGTATGTTTTTAATTCAAAATTATAATCCAGATATCATCATATTGGATGATGGATTCCAACATCGTGCACTTATCCGTGATTTAGATATTGTTTTATTAAACGGTGGTGATACCGATAGGGATCACAAATTATTGCCATATGGAAAACTAAGAGAACCATGGATAAATATAAAACGTGCCCATGCAATATTTGTAACAAAAAAAATTCCGAGACCATTTCTTAAAAGAAAATTATTAGAGTCTGAACTGCCTCTGTTTAAAACAAAAATCAACGTATCAATCTCTAGATTAAATAATAACAAAGTGGAGCTGCCTAATAAATTAATAAAAATAAATGTATTACTATTATCAGGGATTGCAGACCCTGAACATTTTAAACAAACAGTAATACATTTAGGGTATAATGTATGTGGTATAGAAACTTTTCCTGATCACTTTTTTTTCACCAAAAATCATATTTTAGAAGTAGAGAAAAAAGCAATTGAATTAGGTGCCGAGTATATATTAACGACCGAAAAAGACTGGATAAAAATAAAAGACCTGAATCCAAACTTCCCAATTATCATAATTGAGATTGGAATTCGAGCTATAGATGAGTCACGCTTGGTTAATATAATAAATAAAAATCTTTATTCTAAATCTGCGCCATACCCCATGCAAAAACAACACCAACAAATGTAAGCATTAGGGGCCAACCAGTATTCACTAGCTGTTTTGAACTGGGGTCGTGAAATACATGAACTTGAAATTCATGAGTTGAAGTAGCGCCATGCTCATCTACAGCCATTAAGATAAAATCATTCATTCCTAGTTGACTTTTTCTTGGTGTCCATTCTACGATAGCCTTCTTTTTATCAAACCGAGCATATTTTGGCAAACGAACAGCCCTGTATGCAACCTTATCACCATTTAAATCCTCAGTTGTAACTTTATAACGCCAAGAGTGACCTGTTAAACCTACAGGTTTTGGATTAGACATTACTGTTGGAGCGTTATTGATAAAGATTTTCCCTACTTGTGTGTCAGTACCATATCCATCACTGACTGCTACTTCGAATGTATTATTATTAATTTGAGCTGCCTTTGGAACCCATAGTATTTTTCCATAACGATCCATTTGCATACCGTGAGGTCCCTTCATTAGAGTGTATTCTAGTTTTGAATTATCATTTTTATCATCGACTCTTACTTGATATTTAAATAATTCACCAACAAGACCCATATGTGGAGGATTAGACACAATGGTCGGGAGATGATTAGTGTAGACCTCGTACGATTGCTCATCCTTTGAATAACCATCTGAAGCTACTACAGTGATACGATGAGCATCAGCCTGGTCTACTGTAGGTGTCCATCGCAATATTCCAGAAGACCCCTCTACAACCATTCCCTCAGGAAAGTCCAATAAATTGAATCTGACTGGATTAACACGTTCTACGATAACGCGTGGAGGTTTACCTTTATCTCCATGAAAGAATTCCCAGAGAAAGTCTTTAATTTTGATTGTTCTACCATCCCGAGTTTGAAGTAATACCCACAACCTATCATCTTCAAAAAATACAGAATGAGTATATCTTTTAAGATTTAATCTGGAAACCAAAGAATCTGCAGGATATTTGGGATCCACATAATAAATTGCCTCTGCATTGTGCCAATCACCTAAAAATCGATCAATATTTGATAATGCTACATCATCTGCAATATTAATTGAATACATTCTTATTGTTGATATATCTTTAACCTTTACCACTCTTTTAAAAGGTAACAAAGCTCCTTTGTTCTTATCGTCTAGCATTAGCTTGTAGGCATATTCATCTCCTACAGTTGCAGACATTATTGGTACAGAAACAATGTTTATTGGTGCATTCACAAAAAAATCGGCTTCTATCATTCTGGATTCATGGCCATCAGACACCTCAATCTGAAGTTCGTGAAAATCCAATTCATTCATGGTTGGCTCCCATCTAAGGAATCCTGAACGTGGATCCATTCTCATTCCTTTAGGCAATTTATGAGCCGTAAAAATCAATCTGTCATTTTTATTTGGTTCTTCTATCTTTAGTTCAAAATCCCAAATGCCTCCAACATTTATTGTGTTCATCATCATAGGCGCAGATCTTATGATAGGTGGATGATTCACAAATAAATTAACAAATTGAGTATCAGATGCAACACCATGACTTGCAATGATAGCATAATTGATACTATCCACCTGTACTGGATTAGGTGTCCATGAAATTGTGCCATCTGGGAGTAATCTCATACCATCAGGGCCATAAAATAATTTATAATTTATTTTTTGATCTGGTTTTTGCTTCCAAACCTTGACCGGATATGAATATGATGTTCCTACACTTGCAACATTCGGCGCTTTAGAAAGTATTTTTACACCCGCTCTTGAAAAAAGTTGAAAATCTTGAGCAGTCCTCTCAAATCCATCCGTAGCAACAATGCGGACATCATATACTTCAACATGTGCACTGTCTGTTTTCCATGTTAAGACCCCATTTTCTATTGTCATTCCATCCGGTGATACTTCTAATTCAAACCGAATATCTGCATCTTTATTTCTATCTTGTACAACTGGTTCATAACGAAATGTTGATCCTGCAATAAATTCTGTAATAGTTGGCTGTGTCAAAAATCGAGGTGGGTCATTTACATAAATCCATAGACCTTCATCTCTAGTCTCCAACACAGGAGTGGCTTTAAAAACCTGTTGGGTTTCATTCGTGCCTGTTGTTGCTTCCATGATTTCATCGATTTTCATACGCACCATATAGGAGATGGGAAATGCATCTAATTGCTTATCTGTTGGCACCCAATTAATAGCTTTACTTTCATATAAAAAGTACATTCCTTTTGGTGGCTGAGTTTCCCAACGGAAACTATAAAACTCATCTGTACTATCTTTAGGAATTTCATATAGAAATGGTTGCCCTGGTCTTAATACATATCTGGGTAATATATGCTTTGGAAGTTTTTGTCCAACTATTTCTTTTGGCCTTGGCATTTTGGGGGCTTCTAGGGTGCGTACAATCTTTTTAGGGATTGGCATGCGTGGTTGTTCTTTAAGAACCTTACCCTCTCGCTGATCAGGAAAAAGAGTATTGGGGATATAACTAGAGGGGGACTGTCCTAAATCTGTAATTATTTTTTCCTCTTTTTGGGGCTCTAGTGGCTTTTTATCATCAGGGAGGATTTCAACATATACTTCAGAAATTTCAGGGTCTATATCATCCACATTAGACAAAAGAGTCGGTAGTTGTTTTTCAATAAAATCTGAAGTAATTAAATAACCTTGGTCGAGTCTATCTGATTTTTTTCCTAACACTACAACATAAGTGGAGTTTTCTTTTCCATCCCACCCAGATACTAAAACACTGCCGCTATACAGGCCTGCTTTAGTCATGGGGATCATACAAAATACCTGCATTTCAGATGGAACATGTCGCATTGCATTTTCGACACCCTCTAGCCCACCATCTTTTCCCGATATTAAGGTTAAAGCATTAATATCAGATGAAAGGGTTAAAATATCCTCATAGCTATCTTGGTCATAATCTTCAATAGCAACTTGACTCAATGGGCCCACAGTAATTGGAATTTCATCTATAACAAGTGTTGCGGGTGTGAGTGTGAATGCAACAATATCACCTGAGCTAAATGAAGCTAGAACATCAAAAAACCCATCGGAATCCCAATCTGTTAATTCAATAGAATATGGCAATATTCCATTCAACCCATCGATTTTTTTCCTCACTAATTGCCCTGAATCAAATACTCCACCAATATTATAAAAAGGCTGAGCCTTAATAGTATTGCCATCCGGACTCAAGGCTAGTACATCATCATAACCATCTCCATCATAATCAACAACGCCTACATAAATCAGCCCTGAACCAACTAACAATTGATCCGGTCTTACCTTTTTTACAAGAGATAATCCACTTGGAGAAGAATCGACAATAGCAAAACCACGGAAAGGACTACCTAGCGCTAAAGCTATCTCTTGATCTCCATCTGCATTATAATCTAAAAGTTGAAAGTTATTACATCTAAGTGATCGGTCTTCTTTACCTATATCAAGTGTGGCTGAAGGAATTTCAGAAAAGTGAGACCCATCCCATGAATAGGCTGCGACAAAAACATGCGGAGTAGCATTATCAGCAAATCTTGAAAGATTCATCACTAGTATTAGGTCCGGGGATCCATCGCCATCAATGTCGCCTACTTGCGCATCTACAAATTCGCCCTCTAGTGCAAAAGGAGGCATGAATTCCCAAATCAATGTTTGATAACCATCAGAATCTATTTCATAAAACCTTACTGCAGTTGGAAACACATCTTTGCTAGGGTCTAGTTCTAGGGCCAAAAATTCTAACATATTATCTCCATCTAAATCATATGTCCCATTCATCTGTAATATCTTCTGAGAAAATAGAGAAGAGAATATTAAAACAACAAAAAAATACTTAAATCTGAATCGAGAATACTTCATTAATCAATACAGCAGGTTTGAGTTTTGTTTATTCATCATTTACTTCTTCGGATTTTTCATCTTCCTTTGTGCCTTGATCTGATTCAGGCTGTGGCGCCTCCGGCTCTGATGGAAGAAGTTCTTCTGATACTTTTTTATCCTTGGCTATTTCTAATTTTAATGAATCAATGGGTGACTCCTTAATGCCGTGTTCTCTTTTTTCAACTTCTAAAACCGGTGGGGTTAATTCATCTTGCTGTGCTTCAGGTGCTTGAATAACGGGGTCTGGTTTTATTAACAGAGAATCATTTTTTTCTTCTGGAACATTACTCTGTTTTGGCTCAACTGGAATCTGTGATTCGGCTTGGTCGGGCTGGGCATCAGGCAATCGAGGTTCTCGAGTTACTTTAGGCAATTTTCCACTAGGACCAAATAAAGGCTCTTCCAAAGAAGCACCTTGCAATAACTTAACCTTCAATTCTTCTGGAAACATTTCCTGAATCAGTCTCGAAAATAAAACTGCTGGTTCAACGGCACCAACTAAGTCAAACTCTGTTGTAACTTTTTTAGCTCCATTGGCTCGTACAACTACTTCACCACGAACACTTTGCAGTGTGCCTTGGTCCATAAAAACAGCTAAGGACTGAGATGGTTTAGAAGGAGTAGTGGATGATAGATATATCCCTTGATAGGTGGAGTCTTTATCGCCATCAAAACTAAAGCGAATTAATTTATCTGTAAAATCCATATCTAACGAAGTTGGGAAACCTTCAAAAAAATAATCGGGAAATTCAAACAACTTTGGGTCAAAGGATTCTGGCTGATATGCTTGTGATAGAGAATCATCAGTAGGTGAAATTGACATGAACACAACATTGGTTTGCATATCATGAACCATTGTTAATGTTGTAATACTATCTAATCTTGCATCTCTTAAAGTATATGCAAAATCATAGGTTTTGCCCCTTTCGAGAGTTGCAAGGTCTGCAGAAACACCATGCTGCAAATGTGTTGCCTTTCCCATTGATGGTATTTGATTAACAGCAACTCCAAATGGAGCCTCCCCATCAAAAACATATCTATCTCGAGTACTTGATACTGGTGTCAGAGCAAGAACATAATAAAGGTTAATATTGTGAACTTCTTCATAATCTAAAAGAGAACCTTCGTCTGCTATAGTTGGATTGAGGGAGTCTTGTAACGCCTCTTTTGTAAATGCTGCAATACCAGCATCTCTGTTAGGAATTGGAGACACCACCACAGAAGAGTCTTTAACTTCAGGAATATACTCTCCAAGTTCTAATTGGGTAAATCC
>CAYOJL010000005.1:36404-48353 GCA_964404235.1 uncultured bacterium
CAGAAGAGTCTTTAACTTCAGGAATATACTCTCCAAGTTCTAATTGGGTAAATCCAGCTTCATCCGCCCAGTTAACACTTTCCATATCGTCATTCATTGCTGGAATAGACACCTTATTTTTCTCGGATGTCGGAGCCTTTATTAATTCATCTTTAACGCTTTCCAAAAAATCTCCAAGTGTTGGGCTCAGCATACTTAAATCTTTGCTTTTTTGTGATACAGAACTTTTATTGTTGTATGATTCATCGTCTGTTGGCTTACTGACCCTATCTCTATCATTAGGTATTGATACCCTATTTAAAGATGATGATTCTTGAGCTACTATTGGGTCAGGCGGTGGCTCTAATATCTTTTTTTCTATTCGCGAAGGAAGATAATCAGCAATAAATGGTTGAGCTTCAAGTATTTCAGCTTTTTGCCTCCGCGTTATTACATCATGCAAATCTCCATTATCCAGAGCAGGGAAAACCCCCATTCCAGATAAACTTGTGTTTGACAATACAACATTATTGTCTTCTATTCTAAGTATAAAAACATCATCAGATCCGAATGGTATAAGCAAGCCACCGGTGCTAGTATTGTTTGATCTATAGTTCTGAATATCAGCACCTAATAGATATCGGGCATTATTTAAAATCATTTGTTTGGACTGAACTAACTTAAAGTTCTGTTCAATATCAAAAATGGCTGTCTTAAGATTGTTACCTTCAGGAGACATAATTGCTATAAAATGTCCACCGGCGCTTGTAAAGCCACCAATATATACTGAACCATGCCCATTGCTTATAATTGGAGCGGAAAGTATCTGTGTATTCTTTAGAGTAATGCTACTATTAGATACTTCAATATCAAATATCATACCATATCTAACGGGAGCACCAAAAGAAACTGCCAACTGAGGAGAACCACCAGGTACTAACGCTAGATTAGAAGGCCTTATTGTTGTCAAATCAAGCAGTGATCCGTCAAGGGTAAGGGGTGTTTTGGAAAAACCGTTATTACTACCTAGAAAGACATAAAACCACACTTGATCCCCAATAGCTGCAAAAAGATTGGGTATTAATATTAAATCTTTGTGTTGATCTCCATTAATATCAACTACTTCACCATCGGCAAATGTTTCACCTTCAGATAGGCTGTATGTCCAAAGGGTATCATTCACTGTTTTATTAGATGATATCTCAACCCACATTGCTGAAGATGTGCGGGTATTAAGAACCAGTGTCTCAAGCTGGCCATCCGAATCAGTATCATATGATTGGTGTATGTGGAATGTCCCTCTGCCTAAAAGGCTTGACACAAGCAGGGCTCCCAGAACCATTGCTTTAAATAACCGCATTTTAGCTCCTTTAAACGTACTTAACCTCATGGTGTAAACCAAAATTGGATGCATTTATTCGGGAGGCAAATCACGTTTTGATCTCCCTTACCTCGTTTACTCTTCGAAAAATATAGGATAATGTCACTATTTATACAAGAAAAAGCCCATTTACGACTTTTTAAGAAAAATTTGAATTTTGCCGTATATTTTCTTTCTAAATTGAATCATGAATCTTAATTCAATAAATTGTATCATGCGGAGCATACCCATTATCATGAAAAACATCCTTTTATGTTTTAGTCTGAATTTATCCATTTTATTTGGCCAGTTTAGCTATCCTGCTGAAGATTTTCTCGGAGGTGGCATTGGCTATAGTCCCATGTATATAAAACTTGATTCTTTACCTGGGGCCTCTTACTTGACCAATCTTGGACTGGACCCAAATAATTTTGATGACCCCCTTGTAATACATGGCGGTGAAGGCTTTGCCCATGTTACAGGGAGATGGCGAATCGGAGGATATGCAGGAATGGGTAGAACGAGCACTAGCACCATACCCGAGGTTATGATTTTTATTGATGCAAATAACAGCGGAACTTGGGAAGAAGGAGAAACAGTTAAAGCATATGATGATTTCGTAAATCCATCAATAAGTGCAAATTTTACTTTTCTTTTGGGTGCTGCATCGGTTGAATATGTGATGCCTTTATTACAAGACCTAGAACTCTCTGCAGGTGCATTAATGGGCTTAGGTCGCGCAGGAATGGCAATAAATCAAACAAGCAGCAATCCTAAATGGAGTCAAGTTTTCTCCAACGTCTATGGCACATTAGATAGCACTACCGGAGCACTCTACTATGGTGTAACAGCGGAAGAATATGAAAACCCAGATATAAGACCCGGGCCAGTACCAGGACTTCTAAGAGATGTGAGCTCAGCTTTTTTTAATTTTCAGCCTTATGTTGCTGTTAAATGGCAGTTTTTAGAACGCCTTGGTCTTCGTATTAGCGCAGGTTTTAATAGGGGGACTGTAAGTGCCGGTTCTTGGAAGTTGAATGGGAAAACAACAATTGACGACTCTCCAACATCTGCCTTAGCAGGTGTTGCTTTTCGGACAATGTTCTATATTGGCCTTTAATTATATAAAAAATAATGTATAAAAAATTATGCCAGATCTGGCCACTAGCCTTATCTGCAACCATTGGTTTTTTCCTTGCTGTAGCTCTTTTTATACCAAAGGTTTATTCAAGCAACCAAAATGTTTATCGCATTATAAAAGAAAGAATCAATGTTTTAAATCAAATCATAGGTTATGTAAATCATTTTTACTTTGATGCTGTTGATATGGAAAAAGTAATGGATGGCGCATTTCATGGACTCATGGAAGAACTAGACCCACACTCCACTTATATCCCAGCAGAAGACCAAGAAAATATCAGTGAATTATTCAAGGGGAATTTTCAGGGTATTGGTATCGAGTTTGATATTCTAGATGGTTTCATAACCGTTATATCACCTGTTCCTGATAGCCCCTCCGACATTGTTGGATTGATGCCAGGAGATAAAATAATTGCTATCAATGGTGAGGATGCTTATAAGATTACGAAAACGGAAGTATTTGAGAAACTAAGAGGCAGAAAAGGGACAAAGGTCACGGTCACAATTGGAAGAATTGGTTCTTCCAAGCCATTTGATGTAACAATTATACGGGATAATATACCAATCTATAGTGTTGGCGCTGCTACAATGATAAATGAAATAACAGGCTATATATTCCTAAGAAGATTCTCAGCAACAACAGAAAAGGAGGTGGTAATAGCGATAGACACTCTGCTAGCCCAAGGTATGAAAAGACTATTATTTGATCTTAGGGGTAACAGTGGTGGGCTATTGGAGCAGGCGGCAGCAATATCAGATCAATTTATTACGACGACCGATACTATAGTTTATACAAAAGGTAAAATCAAAGAATCCAATCAAACATTTATTGGTAATCCGACTAAAGGCAATAATAGCTTTGCGCTAATTGTATTGATAAACAGAGGCTCTGCTAGCGCATCAGAGATTGTTTCTGGAGCTATTCAGGATTTAGATCGGGGCCTTGTCTTAGGAGAAACAAGCTTTGGTAAGGGCCTTGTTCAGAGGCAATTGCCCTTGAATACGGGCGCAGCTATAAGAGTAACCATTGCACGTTACTACACTCCTTCAGGGAGACTTATACAGCGGCCCTATGAAGACGGAAGTGACCTTGCCTATTATAGAGAACTTTATGCAGTAGATAGAGAATCAAAAATAGATAGCTTAAAAGAATTGCGACCTAAATATAAAACAAGGGCAGGTAGGACTGTTTATGGCGGTGGAGGCATAACTCCAGATATATATTTACCATTCAAAAATTCAATCAACTCAGAAACCGGTAAGGTTCTAAGAAATCCTAAACGCCCATTTTTTAATTTTGCTTCACACTATTCATCTAATCATCAAAACGAATTCAATTCTTTTAGTGAGTTCAAAAATAATTGGAGTGTAACACCAGATATTTTAGATAGTTTTTTTATTCACCTTGCAAAAGATTCTATTAATTTTATTCAAGATTCATTATTAAAAGATTCTGCTTATATTCAAAACCGATTGAAAAGTGAGTTGGCAGGTGCTATCTGGGGCAAAAATGAAAGCACTAACATAAGATTACAGTTTGATAACCAAGTTGTCGGGGCTTTAAAACATTTTAACGAAGCAGATGCATTCGTCGAATCAATAGATTAAATTTGTAATCTGTGAAATAAAATTTTTAATTATTTTTATCCCAAATAACAATATTAGAAACGGAGTGATATAATGGTACATTATTTTTTAGAAGGTGGGGCATTTATGTGGCCAATTCTCTTAACATTGATCTTTGGTCTTGCGTTTGTGATTGAACGAGCCTATTCACTAATGATGTCAGCTGTAGACTCTGAAGTCTTTTTTGATACAGTGAGCCAATCTATAAAAGAGAACGGTCCGGAATCTGCTGTTCAGGTTTGTAGCGAAACAGAGGGGCCAGTTGCTGCTATTTTCCACGCTGGATTGACGAAAATGAATCGTGGGTTAGAAGAAGTAGAAAAAGCAATTCAGAATGCAGGTGCAATTGAAATGGCTTTTTTAGAAAAGAACATGATTTGGTTAAATGCTGTAATCACTATTGCCCCGATGCTTGGTTTTACAGGGACTGTTGTTGGTATGATAGCGGCATTCGATGCAATTAAGGCCGCAAACGATATTTCCCCAGCAGTAGTAGCCGGTGGTATATCACAAGCCCTTTTAACAACAGCATTTGGGCTTGTTGTTGCAATGATCATCCAAACCTTTCAAAATGTTTTTGTTGCCAGAATCGATAAGCTCGTATTGGACATGGAGGAGCAGTCCATAAAAATCATGGACCACCTCCAAGAACTAGACTCCAAGAAATAACTCAATGACAAAAAAAAGAAGGTTTAAAGGCGGGGAAATTCCTACATCATCAATGGCAGATATTGCCTTTTTACTTCTAATCTTTTTTCTCGTAACTACTACAATTGACACAGATAAAGGATTGGGAATTGTATTGCCTCCACCAGGAGATATGGAGATAGAGATTCGTAAAGAAAATATTTTAAACTGTCTAATAAATTCACAGGGCAAGGTTTTACTAGATGAAGAACCCACTAATGTTGAACAAATCCACCGTGTTGTTGGTGAAAGAATGAGAGCTAATGATAAGCTAGTTATCTCTGTTAAAGCACACCCCAAAACAGCATACAGCGACTATGTTCGCGTCATCGATCAATTAAAAATGGCTGATGCAAAACGTATATCAATTGCCAATAGTAATTAATAATGAAATTCAATAAAAAAACGAAAATCTCAAGTGAGATTCCTACTGCTTCAATGCCTGATATAATCTTTATGCTTCTAGTTTTTTTTATGGTCACTACTGTGCTTAAAGAATATTCTGGACTTCCTGTAAATCTTCCAAAAGCAAAACGTATAGAAAAATTAAAATCAAAGAGGCATACTGTCCAGGTCTGGGTATCAAAAGATGGACTTATATCCATTGATGATCGCTTAATGGGCGTAGATGACGTTTCTTTGGTTATGTATGATAAGCGTATTGCAGACCCACAAATTGTTGTATCTCTTAAGGGAGATGAAGAAGCTGAGATGGGGCTTGTATCCGATATCCATGAAAATCTTCGTGAAGTGGAAGCTCTTAAACTAAACTATTCATCAAAAACCTTGGTTGATTAATGGAGTTCATTAATCCATTAAAAGCTAAATATCCAATAGTTATTAGGGTTACAGCCCTAATAGGAATTGGGTTAATTATTGTTAATTTTCTTTTATTCCCAAGATTTGGCAATAATCTAGAGTTTGAAGATGTTGACCAAGTTATTATTGAAAATATTGATATTCCTCAAACACAGCAGATTGATAATACGCCACCGCCTGCAAGGCCTTCTATACCAGTGCCTTCTGATGATGAGGATATTGCTGATGATCTTACGCTGGATGAGTTAGATTTCGATGATTTTTCTAATTTAGATGCGCCACCACCACCACCATCAGGTCCAAAAGTTGTATTTATTCCTTATGACGACCCTCCTCAACCCATGACCAGCATACGACCAACATATCCAGAGATTGCCCAAGAGGCCGGCATAGAAGGCGTTGTAGTGGTTCAAGCCTTTATCGATAAAAAAGGAAGAGTAAAAGAAACCCTCATTCTTAAGGGAGTGCCAAATACAGGGTTGGATGAAGCAGCTATGGAAGCTATAAGAAGGACGCGTTTTAAACCAGCAAAACAGAGGGAAAGGGCTGTTGGCGTATGGATCTCTATACCAGTGAATTTTAAATTAAAATAGAAACTCTTGGGTTTTTTAGCCTTTTATATTGCTACGGTGGTATTCCCAATTCAATTTTCTAATATAATCTACGGAGATTTCTTTAGGACATTCTGCTTCACAGGCTTCTGTATTGGTGCAGTGCCCAAAACCTTCTTCGTCCATTTTTGATACCATATTAATAACTCGATCATTTCTTTCTGCTTGTCCTTGTGGTAACAATGCTAATTGAGAAACTTTTGCTGCTACAAACAAGCTTGCTGATGCATTTTTACATGCAGCAACACATGCTCCACACCCTATGCATGCAGCGGCATCAAATGCCTCTTCAGCAATCTCTTTACCAATTGGCATGGCATTACCATCTGGAGCGCTTCCAGTATTAACAGATATATAACCACCCGCTTGAATAATTCTATCAAAGGGAGTTCTATCAACCACTAAATCTTTAATGATAGGGAAAGAAGTGGCTCGCCATGGTTCAATCGTAATGGTATCACCATTATTAAAGTGGCGCATATGTAACTGACATGTGGTTGTACCCTTTAATGGTCCATGAGGGCGACCATTGATTACCATAGAACACATTCCACAAATACCCTCTCTACAGTCATGGTCAAAAGCAATAGGCTCGTTATTGGACTCTACCAATTGTTCATTTAAGACATCAAGCATCTCTAAAAAAGACATATGTGTATTAAGACCATTAAGTTTATAGGTTTTGAACTCCCCTTTGTCTTGAGAGCTCTTTTGTCTCCATATTTTTAGTTTTAAACTTAATGTGTCCATGCTATTTATAACTTCTTTGTGTTAAATGTACTGTTTCAAAAGTTAATTCTTCTTTATTTAAAACTGGAGGAGTATCCTCTCCTTTATATTCCCATGCTGATGAAAATGTAAAGTTTTCATCATCCCTAAGCGCTTCTCCTTCTTCAGTTTGATGTTCCTCGCGAAAATGACCACCGCATGATTCATCTCGCTCTAAAGCATCCCTCATCATTAGTTCTCCTAATTCAAAAAAGTCCGCAACTCTACCAGCTTTTGCAAGCTCTGGATTTAAAGTGTCATCACCTCCAGGAACTTTAACCTGAGCCCAAAAATCCTTTCTTAATGTTTTTATATCATCTATCGCGTGGGTTAAAGCCAATTTGTTTCTAGACATACCACAATGGTCCCATACGATTTTACCAAGCTCTCTATGAAAACTCTCTACAGATCTTTTGCCATTATTATGTAAAAGTCTTTCATTTCGATCCTTAGCATTCTTTTCACTTTTTGTAAAAGCATCATGGTCTGTATTTATAGAGGGGGTTCGTATATCTTCTGACAAGTACTTGCCTATAGTGTACGGTAAAACAAAATATCCATCTGCTAATCCTTGCATTAAAGCAGATGCTCCAAGTCGATTTGCTCCATGATCAGAAAAATTACATTCCCCTATGGCATATAATCCAGGAACTGTGGTCATTAAATCATAATCCACCCATAGACCACCCATTGTATAATGGACTGCCGGAAAAATTTTCATAGGAGTAGAATATGGATCATCTCCTGTTATTTTCTCATACATTTCAAATAAGTTACCATAGCGCGCAGACACCACATCTTTCCCTAGCCTATCAATAGCATTTTTAAAATCAAGATAAACTGCAAGACCAGTTTGGCCTACTCCGTAACCTTCATCACACCGTTCTTTTGCCGCTCGAGAGGCTACATCTCTTGGTACAAGATTGCCAAATGCAGGATAACGTCGTTCTAAATAATAATCCCTTTCATTTTCTGGAATATCAATAGGTGAACGATCGTCTCCTTTTTTCTTAGGTACCCATATCCGCCCATCATTGCGTAAAGATTCTGACATAAGAGTAAGCTTAGATTGGTATTCACCAGACACGGGGATACAAGTTGGATGTATCTGTGTAAAACAAGGATTGGCAAACATTGCTCCTTGTTTATATGCCTTCCATGCTGCGGTCACATTGCTTCCCATAGCATTCGTGGATAAATAGTAAACATTTCCATACCCACCTGTTGCCAGAACAACAGCATGCCCAAAGTGCCTTTGGTACTCGCCAGAAATCAAATCACGAACAATGACACCACGAGCTTTTCCATCTATCTTTACAATGTCTAACATCTCATGTCGATTATACATTGCAACATTTCCTTTTGAAATTTGTCTGCTCAACGCACTATACGCTCCTAACAAAAGTTGTTGTCCTGTTTGGCCTCTAGCATAAAATGTTCTGGATACCTGTACACCACCAAAAGATCTATTATCTAAAGTACCACCATATTCACGTGCAAAGGGGACCCCTTGCGCAACACACTGATCAATAATATTTGCGCTGACCTCTGCCAATCGATAAACATTCGCTTCTCTAGAGCGATAATCTCCACCCTTTATAGTATCATAAAATAAACGGTAGATAGAATCTCCATCATTCTGATAATTCTTTGCTGCATTTATTCCTCCTTGTGCAGCAATAGAATGTGCTCTACGTGGGCTATCTTGAAAGCAAAATGCTTTTACTCTATAACCCATTTCTGCTAAAGAAGCTGCTGCTGAACCCCCTGCTAAACCAGTACCAATAACAAGGACTTCTAATCTGCGTTTATTTGCGGGGCTCACTAAAGGCACTGTCGATTTATAGCTTGTCCATTTCTCAGTAAGCGGACCTTCAGGAACATTATTATTTAAAATCATAATTGCATAACATATATATATATTGGAATACTAGCAAAAGCCGTTGGTATAATTAAGGCAAATCCATATGCTAACTTATAAATCAATGAAGCATAACGACGTGTTTTAATCCCCAAAGTTTGAAAAACCGATTCTACACCGTGCTTAAGATGAATCCCCAAAACCCCCATACTGAACACATAGAACAGAACGTACCATAATTCATTGAAAGCTTTAATTGTTACTGTATAAAGATCTTTATTGCCCCAAGTGTCTAAGCCAATCACTCCGAAGTGCATCTCATACCAAAAACTTTTCATGTGAACCACTATGAAAACTAGGATTAATGTACCTAAAACTGCCATATTCTTTGAGCCCCAAGTACTATTTGCATTACCACTAGATTGTAAATATTTGACATCTCTTGCATTTGATGATCGAAAAGCCAGAAACATAGTTAAAACCGTATGTAAAATAATTGACGAATAGGTTAAAAGAGATAAAATCTTTACAGCCGGATTAGTCGTCATAAATAATGCATACTCATTAAACTGTCTCTGTCCAGTATCGCCAGGAATAAATAATTGTAGATTCCCTAGGAGGTGGCCGAGTAAAAAGAATACAAGAAAAAGTCCTGATAGTCCCGCTAAGGTTTTTCTAAATAGAGTTGAATTAAAGTATGAAATCATTCCGAGTATAGATAGAAATTAGAGAATTGAAATTAAAACATTAAATTATTTCCCGCATAAATAATTACAATATGATATCACTGGCTCATGCGGCTTGAAAAATAAATACTGCAAGATAAAAGAAGGGTAAGGATGTAAAGTATTGGAACAAAGGGAGACTTTGGAATAAAACTAAACACAAGGTAGTAAACACCAACCAAAGCAATAAATAAAATCACATTTATGCAATCACATGCTAGTTTAGTTCCTAAACGTGTTACATATAAATAAATTATAATTAAAAGACCTGATATAAATAACCACCAGCCCAAGAACCTATATATAACTGTAAGGTAATCTGGGAGATAAGTATTGATGTTTGCAGAAAAAAGATCTAAAAATGTTGTCTGAATAAGAATTTCATTTGGTGGGCGATCTAATAGCCATGGCTCTGGGTGAACACACCACAAGCCTCCTAGCCCCATAGATACTAAGCCAATAATAAAAAGTGGTATCCAAACTAGATTATGTATTATACGTTGATTCATTATTCTGCGCTTGTATGCTAAATGGTCCAAAAGAAATTACTTTATTATAAAAGTCTTCAAATAGTGCTTCTTCTTTTTTATTCCTTAGAATTAATCCTTTCATTGCTAATTCTGCACCCCAACGAATCCACGAAATATAGTCTTTTCCTTCAGGTCCTGGTTGGGCGCCGTCTAATGATAGACTGGCATTATTAAATAATTGCCTATCTTTTTTTGTCCATTTGAAAACAACCTTTTTGGCTTCTTTTCTAGCTTTTTCTTCCATTAAAATCCCTGTCCAAAAAGCAACTGGAGCCATTTCATGGCCTCTAGGTGTACGATCTGCTCCTCTTACTTCAACAAGATTCTTTATGCGTACATTTGTAAAAATCTGATGCAAACCAGCTTTTATATCAATATCCAAAAGAGATTCCGAATCATCTAGCCTCTGTAATACTTCGTTGATATATTGATTTGATGATATAATTGCCCCAGATCGATCTAATTTAAATATGCTTGGAACTTGGAGTACATAATCAATATAATTATCGATTAATCCTCTTGAACTATTGATTCCATGATCAGAAAGATTCCGACAACGCACATTATCTGTGTTTTCCCAAATGATATTACGAATATTATTTAGGCCTGTTGACTTACCTTTTTGGTATGGGCAATTCGCAAATAAATATGCAGCTATAGGATGAAGGCAATCAGCCACAAACACCATTTCTTCTAAATCGATATCATTAATTACATCCAAATTAACTTGGATACTAGCTGTATTTCTCATCATCCATTTGCCCATTGTACCATTTTCTTCAAATCTATTATTCATGAGTTGATATTTTTTTTGATCTATGAGCTCTATCTCTTCTGGTGTGGCAATTGGATCTAGGCCATAATCAATAATCTTTAATTTTTTATTAGAAACAATCTTATCCAGCAAATCATGGTGGGCCAACATTGCTACTTTCAAGTCATTCAGGTTCTCAAATGGCGGGCTAGACCATTCTAATTGGCCACCTGGCTCTAATGAATAGACACCATATTTTCCTACTTTTTTATTCATGATATTTAGTAAGTCCGTTGCAGAAAACTCATCTCCTAGATTAACGGGAAGTCTTTTACCACCTTCAGTATGTAAAATACACTCCTCTTCTATTCCTATCTTCTTCTTATTCTTGCTTACAATATTAGATAGAATAAATGAACGAACTTTACTATTGACAGACATAATAGAAAAATTAACAGCTGTTATATAAAAAATACATGGTCACATTGCCCATGAAATCATACCAATGAGAAAAATAAACATTGGGGCTCCAATATTCATTCCCCCTTGGATTTCAGACCATTTTTTTGGCGTATCTCCCATTTTATTAAATCGCAATTCAACAGTTTCAAGTTTACCAGCTTCAGCATATACTGTTGTTGCACCATACATTTCATTATTCTGAATAATTGAATCATAAGCTATAAATTGTAACCCTTGAGCTGATGCTAAATGTGTATAGACAGGTGAAAAACCACTGACTTGGTGCCATCCTGGTTCAACCTGTATTGGTCGAGCCAAAGGTGTGTCCCCCACATATTTACCATCAATATAAATAGGGACACCTGCCATATTCGCTTTAACCCGTATGCCTCCATTGTAATAATACATAAAACCAGGATCGGCTTGGCGTTGGATAGTTTGGGTTAATTGATTGTTGGGGAATGAGTCTTTCCATCTATATTTACCATTATCTGATGAGGAGTAATCTAAGACCTCTCCTTGGCTTTGTAGAAACGGAGGTACTTGATTCTCTTCTTTAAAATCCCACTTTAAGGATTTTTTAACAGAGTCACTTTGAGCGGGAAAATAGCTAAGCCAAGTATTTTC
>CAYOJL010000006.1:0-46024 GCA_964404235.1 uncultured bacterium
CCTCTGAATCCAAATTCTTTATTCCAGCTTCTTTCAGAGTCTAGATCTAGACCAGAATCCTCTAAACCTTCTCCAAAATTTAAAATTTTCAATGCACCACTAGAAGGTGGTGTAAAACCGCGGTGAATCCCTCCAAAAATATTAATGCCATTAACACTTTTTGAGAAAGCAATACCTGGCAGGATCACAAACAAGGTCTTATCCTGGTAGAGTGCGCCTTGCATTCTATCTACTCTCGTCTGTTCAAATAGTTCTATCCGCAAACCAGGTCTTAGAGTAAGAGTCCCAAATTCTATTGATTCACTTAAAAATCCAGATAAGGCTATTGTCTCATAATGATGACTTGTGCCTAATATTTCAAGTGAATCTCCAGACCCTCTAAAATACACCCCTTCTCTAGCATCTGGAGTATATAATGAATCATTTGTGAAACCTGTTTGTCTATCATCAATGAATCGTTCAGCATAAACCCTCCATCCCGTTTCCATTTTAGATGGTCTATTTAAAAAATCATGTTTCATCTTATAGGATCGTTCTAGACCTAGTACATAGAATGTTCTTAGAATACCAAAATTATTCTTTCCATTTCCAACTCTTACAAGATCATATGGGCTATAGTATGGCTGAGCTAAAGGTGAATCTTCGCCTAAGTCACTAGCTTTGATAAAAATATCATTTTCTCTCCACCAACGTCGATCAAAAATACTTGCAAAAGCAGTGGTACTTTTTGTTAATGTAGAGCTCAGTTTTTCAGATTGTATATAGTCTAAAGCGGCTCTAAATACTTTGAAATTGTCATGCTCCTTAGGATTAAATGTAGGATCATTCTCAAAAGACCACTCTGTCAAGCCTGTATATGTAGCATTTGAATTCTCATAATTCAAATTGCCTTTTAAGTATATGTTCTTAGAGGAAGAACTAAGATAATTCAACTTAAACGTACTATTTATCTGTTGAAAACCATTATTCTGTCTAAACCCATCACCTCTTTTTAATAGCAATTGCAGTTCAGGTTTAAGTTTATTGTTACCCCATCCCCCAACTTCAGCAAATAAACTACCGTAACCATTTTCACCACCAGTTAATTTTAGAGCCCCTCCAAATTCATTTCGAGGCCTTTTTGTAAAATAGTTGATAACTCCGCCCATTGTTTGTGGACCATAAAGTATTGTACCACTGCCTTTAATAACCTCGATCTGATCAATGCGGTCAGCAGGAGGATTATAGTACATATTGGGATAAACATATAATGCTGGCTGGATCGGCACACCATCCTCGAGGATCAAAACCCTTGAGCTTCTTCTAGGATTCAGCCCTCTTATACCAATGCTTATCCTAGAATTGCCTATACCATCATCTGCAAAAGCATTAATTCCTGGCACATACTCTAACATCTCCTGGGTACCAATAGGATTAACAAGTTTAAGGGTCTGCATATCCATAACTGTAGCAGCACCAGGCATTATATCATATGGAGTTTCTACTTCACTTATGATCTCAAGCTTGGCCATGAGTATTGGTTCTATTAAAAGTATGGCATCAACCATATAGACCTTACCTGTTTCTATTAATATATTTTTACTATAATCCTCAAATCCAATAAAGCTGATCTTTATATTGTAATTACCTGGAGAAATCTCGCTGATATTGAACATTCCATTATTATCAGTTGATGCACCATATTGTTGTCCTGCTTCACTTCTAAATACTACATTGGCTCCTTGTAAAGGTATATTCTTTTCATTTCTATACACTGTCCCAGATACCACTGTCTCATGATTATCCCCATAAAGAAATGTGAATAAGAATATGGTCGAATATTTAAATAATTTTAATCTCATATGTTTTGTTTTTATCTAGAATATTTCAGGGTTTTCTAGATTCGCATCATTTTCATCGCCTGGCAGGGATAGATTACCATAGCTACCCCCGTCATCCTCAGATTCAGTCTGTGGAGCTAGTAGGGGATCATCCTCACAACCATTTAAAAACATCACTAGGAAAAAAGATAAAATTGATAGTATATATTTTTTCATTATGCTGTTGAAACCTTTTTCCATATAAAGTTCATTGAAAAAACCGCACAAAACCACACAGCCAATTCAATCCAACTGGGATCACCATTATAACCAAACAAACCCTTTAATAGACCACCTATAGCACCTTTATCATGAAACACTGGATAGGTACCATCAGCGTGTTTAGGCGGGTTTATATCCCAAATCCTCGAGGCCCATTTTTCTGCACTACTAATGGTCTTCTTTTTATCTGAACTCTCATTATATTGAAATATTTTCGAATCTCCACTAACCCTTGTTGCAATTACTTGATCCCCTTCAACGCTGACTTGCCCACCATAGTAAGGAATCACCTTGGCAGATTCCAATTCATGCACTCCATATGTAAGCATTCCAGCAGCTACAAATATCAAAATAAAAGAGCTTACATTGAAGAATGTCTTAAGAGGTACTTTTTTACCCTGAATAAATATCATATATCCAACCCCAATGCCTAAACCTGCTCCTACAAAGGATAAAGGGACAGACAGGCCACCTGTTTGCATTGTAACACCATATAAGAAAAGTATGGTCTCAATCCCTTCACGAAAAACAGAGATGAAAGCCAATGCAAAGATGCCATATCCCAGGTCATCATTTTTTAATGCATCTGCCGCTTTTTCCTCTAGCTCGCCAGCAATATTACTATTTTTTGCCATCCAGATGATCATGCTACCGAGTATGCCTGCAGCGACTATCATCACAATACCTTCAAATATCTTTGAGGCCTGCCCATCAAAACCACCTGCAAATCTTTGAAAAAGCAATGAACCAACAAGGCTGGCCGCTAGGGCTACCATGACACCTTGCCAGAGCCGAATTATGGCATCGTCCTGTCCAATCTTATTGAGGTAGGTATAAAGAATCCCCACAATGAGGGTCGCCTCAAGCACTTCTCTAAATACTATGATCAATTCTGCCATTTTATAAACAAATAATAATTTGGGGCTCCCTTAACTTTATCTTGGGATTAGAGACCTCTGATTTCGGAATAAGTAACAAAGGTTCGGGAGCCCCGGGAGTACATAAACTTATCATCTTATTGTTAATGAGACTTAGTCTCAATTGCATTTTAATATAATTTAATATAATGTGTCAACTATAAATGTTTAATATTGTTATCGCTTTATAATACGATGGTGAATAGATAAGGCACTTTTATTATTATAATATACCGATACTATCTTTGATATTTTTATCAACCATCTACTACATAAAAAGAGCATTATAATGGATATAAGAGAGATACTCCATATAAAGACCGGTGGTCATTGGCTAGTTACCTCATCAACTGACAAGACTATTTTTTGCAGAGAGATGTTCAGTGAAGAACACAATGATATCAAAAAGATGATCTTTCAATTTGCCGAGGATAGGATCTTTCCAAATATCCAGAATATAGAAAAACTAGATGAGGATCTGAGCCGATCCATTATGCGTGAAATGGGTGAATTAGGACTCATTGGAATTGATACCCCAGAAGAATTTGGTGGAACAGACCTAGATAAGATCACGGCTTGTTTGATAACTGAGGGTGTTGGCTGGGGGGGCTCTGCCTCTTTCGGATGTACCTTTGGAGTACAAACAGGCATTGGTAGCCTAGGTATTGTATTTTTCGGCACACCTGAGCAAAAGAAGAAGTATTTACCTAAACTCATAACGGGTGAATGGATCGCTGCTTATGGACTTACCGAACCATCTGCTGGATCGGACGCTCTCTCCGCAAAGACGACTGCGATCCTATCAGATGATGGCAGTCATTATATACTTAATGGTGAAAAACAGTTTATCAGTAATGGAGGATGGGCTGATGTTTATACCATATTGGCACAGGTAGATGGAGACAAATTCTCAGGTTTTATCGTAGATCGGGATACAGAAGGTTTCACCATTGGTGCTGAAGAAAAGAAAATGGGAATGAAAGGCTCTTCTACTACTTCATTAAAATTCACAGATGCAAAAGTACCCGTAGAGAACCTTCTATATGAAGTAGGAAAAGGAGCTACCATTGCGTTCAATGCATTGAATATTGGTCGCTACAAATTAGGTGCTGCCAGCCTGGGAGGCTCAAAACTAGCCATAAGAGAGACCATAAGATACGCGCTAGAAAGAAGACAGTTTGGACAACCTATAGCAAAATTTGATTCAATAATAGGCAAGATCGCTGATATAACGGTCCAGACATATGTTGCAGATACAATGCTTTATTGTACTGTAGGAATGATACAGGACGCAATTGATGATCTGGACAAGACCGATCCAAAATACTATATAAAAATGGGTAAGACCATGGAGAGATTCGCAATAGAAGCATCTATGGCAAAAGTATACGGAAGTGAGACATCAGATATGGTAGTAGACCATTGTCTACAGATATTTGGTGGATATGGGTTCATTGAAGAATATCCGATGGCAATGGGATATCGTGATGATAGGATCAATCGCATATGGGAAGGGACCAATGAGATCAATCGAGCGATCATTAGTGGCTATATGATGAAAAAGGTCCTCACAGAGGAGCTCTCCTTGAGAGATTTCTTAAAAGATCTGGATACATTTATTACCCTAGATGTACAGGAAGATGCAGAAGATATTTTTGCGATCGAGAAACACGCTGTTCAAGCAGCCAAGAAACTAGCTGTACTTATATTTCAGGAAGCATTATGCGAGTTTGGTCAAGACCTTAAACATGAGCAACAGTTAAGTGAAGCGTTTGCCGATATCTTTACACATATCTATACATCAGAATCGGTCATATGCAGGGTCCAGCAAACCATGTCATCAAATGGTACTTCAAATATGCCCATGAACATAGCAAAGATAGATGTAGCCGAATCATTGCTCGAGATCAGCTCTCTTAGTACTAAATGCATCAATAGGATCTTTTCAGAAGATGTACCAACTAGCATAATGGGACCTGTCATAAAGCTTCATGATATCATTAATCTGGATACCGATACTATATCTCTCAAAACAGCTTTAGGAGAATACATGATAGAGAAGAGGGACTATCCATTTTAAAATGATCGATAGTGAATTATATAATAAAAGAATTAATAGGAGAACATAATGTCACAATCTGTTATCATTGATGCGGTCCGTTCCCCCATTGGAATGAAAAATGGTGAACTCGTTGGGATTCGTCCTGATGACCTGACTGCACAGACCGTTAGCAGTCTTTTTAAAAGGAATGAGAATATAGACCCTGAACAGATCGAGGATCTGGTTTTAGGATGTGCTTTTCCTGAAGGCCCACAAGGAATGCTCATGGCAAAGGGAGTGGCCATCCTTGCAGGTATTCCTGAGACATCTGGTGGCGCAGTTGTGAACCGATTCTGTGGATCATCCATGGATGCAGTGCACCAGATCAGTAGAAAGATAGAGACCGGAGATATTCAAATGGGTATCGCAGCAGGCGTGGAGGATATGTTCTCTGTTCCAATGGGTGGCTTCAATCCTGATTTTCATCCTGAACTAGCAGAGCAGGAATATTATATCGGTATGGGAGAAACAGCCGAGATACTTGCACAAGAAGGTAATATTTCTCGAGAAGAACAAGAGAATTTTTCTGTTGAGTCACATGAAAAAGCATTAAAGGCCTGGGAAAATGGTAATTTTGAAAATGAGGTAGTGTCCATTGACATATATGGAGAGAATACCATAGGAAAGGATGAAGGACCAAGGCAACCAGACCTTGACAAGATCAAAAGCCTTGACCCTGCCTTCTTAGAGAATGGCACTATTACTGCAGCCACCTCCAGCCCGATCTCTATTGGTGCTTCGGCGGTCTTGATGTGCAGTCGTGATGTTGCTGAAAAGAATGATTATACTATAAGAGCCTCTGTTAAAGGACGATCGGTCGTTGGTGTGGATTGGAAACGTATGGGCAAGGGTCCCATACCTGCCACAGAAAAAGTACTAAAACAAGCAGGAATGACCATGGATGAAATCGATGTTATTGAATTGAATGAGGCCTTCGCGGCCCAGTCCCTCTATGTTATAGAGAATGGGAATTGGGATCGTTCTAAGGTCAATTTGAATGGTGGAGCTATAGCACTTGGCCACCCACTCGGATGTTCTGGATCCAGGATCATTACCACTCTTATCAATGTTATGGAACAGGAAAATTCAAAAAATGGTCTTGCAACAATGTGTATCGGTTCAGGTCAAGGTATAGCAACAATATTGGGAAGGAATTGACATATGCCTAATAAGATCAAGAAGGTTGCAGTCCTTGGCGCGGGTGTTATGGGTGCGCAGATCGCAGGACATCTAGGTAATGCGGGTATCACCTCTTATCTGTTTGATATTAACAAGGAATTAGCTGAAAAAGGTAAAGATGTATTATCAACCTTAAAACCAGCTCCTCTTTATAAACCAAAAAATATAGATCTGGTGAACCCATGTACATATGATGATGATCTGGAAAAGATCGCTGAAACTGATTGGGTATTAGAAGCTGTTGTTGAAAGATTAGATATCAAAGAATTGATATATCAGAAACTGCTACCCCATTTAAAACCAGAAACCATCCTTACATCCAACACCTCAGGTATTCCTCTGAATGACCTTACTGCCTCACTTCCCGAAGATGTAAAAAAGCGATTTATGATCACACATTTCTTTAATCCTCCGCGATACATGCAACTATTAGAGCTTGTTAGAGGAAAAGAGACCACAGATGAAACATATAATACAATAGTTGAGTTTGGTGAATCCATTCTTGGTAAAGGGATCGTTCATGCCAAGGATACACCTAATTTTATTGGAAACCGCATTGGCGTCTATGGTATGATGACCGCTATGAATCTTGCGATCGAACAAGGCCTTACGGTTGAAGAGGTCGATAAACTTACAGGACCTATTTCAGGAAGACCAAAAAGCGCAACATTCCGCACTGCTGATGTTGTAGGGTTGGATATTTTAAAAAATGTATCTATGACAACATATGACAAAGCACATGAGGATGAAGAACGTGACATATTCAAGATACCTGATATTTTAAATAAATTGATAGACTCAGAACGACTTGGTCAAAAAACAAGAGCAGGGTTTTATAAAAAGAATGAGGATCGTAGTATCCATTCAGTCGATCTCAAAACAGGTGAATACGCCCCCATGGGTCTAGTACGGTTCGACTGTTTCCGGATCGCTAAGGATAGACAAAGATTGGCTGATAAAATGAAAGCTCTCTGCTTTGCAGATGATAAAGGAAGTAAATATTTCTGGGAACTTACAGCAAGAACATTGATCTACAGTGCTAACCGGGTGCCTGAGATATCTGATGATATAGTCAATATTGATAATGCTATGAAATGGGGATTTGCATGGGAAGCAGGACCTTTTGAAGGTTGGGATGCATTGGGAGTTCGTAGAACTACTGATAGAATGAAAGCAGAAGGTAAAAAAGTGCCAAAGTGGGTACTAGAGATGCTAGAATCTGATCGTGAAACATTTTATTCGGTTGAGAATGGTGAAAGAACCTATTGGTGTCCTAATGGTAAACATCCGATCAAGATAGAACAGAATCCAAAAGAATTCAATCTTGCTCTTCACAAAACAGCAGGCCATACTATAAAGAGAGATCTAAGCGCAAGTGTGAATGATATGGGTGACGGTATATTAAATGTGGAATTTCATTCTATCTTGCAGCCAAGACTCAATCCAATCGATAGCTCATATGTGGAGATGATAAATCATGCATTAGATCTCATTGAAGAAGGAAAATACAAAGCCTTGGTCCTTGGACATCAGGGTCTCAATTTCTCTGCAGGAGCAAATCTTAATCTATTTCTAGACCTAACTCATAATCAACAATGGGAGGCATTGGATTTCGCTGTAAAAACATTCCAGAACATGACTCAGAGAATTAGATTCTCCAAAGGTCCTGTGGTTGCAGCTCCATTTCAATTGACCCTTGGCGGTGGAACAGAGATCATTCAGCCGGCTGCACATAGGGTCGCTGCAGCAGAGACCTATATGGGCTTTGTAGAGGTAGGAGTTGGATTAATTCCTGGTGGTGGAGGAACTCTTAGAATGATATTGAATGCCATGGACAGCGATACGGGACGCATGGGTGCATTCCAAAAGATCCAAAAAACCTTTGAGGCCATTGGATTTGCGAAAGTAGCAACAAGTGCAGATGAGGCAAAGCACCTTGGACTATTGAAAAAGGATGACACGATCATCCTTAATCGTGATCATTTGATCCAAGCAGCCAAGGAAAAGGCTCTTGAACTTGCAGAAAAATATGAGTCTCCAAAATACAGAGATGACCTTAAGCTTCCTGGTGCTGGAGGGCGTACTGCAATGGCCATGGCACTTAAAGGGTTCAAGATGCAAGGCAAAATATCCGATCATGATGTAAAGATCGGAGAAAAACTTGCGTATGTTTTAACAGGTGGAGATAAGGCTGGGCTAACAAAAAAAGTGGATGAACAGTATATCCTGGATATTGAGAGAGAGACCTTTGTTTCATTGGCAGGCGAAAAATTGACCCAAGATCGTATCGCCTATATGTTGAAAAAAGGAAAACCTTTAAGAAATTGACCCCTATTAATCAAATAAAAGCTATTTGACTATAGATTTGTATCGAACAGTTCTCGTATTTCTCCAGAAGTGGGTCTAGGTGCATCAACCGATATCACTTTACCATCGGGGTCAAATAATAGGAATCTGGGGATACCAAATATTGCATATGAACGAGTTATCTCACTCCATCCATCAGCCCAAAGCTGCACGCCCTGTAATTGATCTTCGTGCAGCATTTTTAACCATGCATCTTTATCGGTATCTACTGAAACACTCATAAAAACAATATTTTCTTCTTTATAATCCTTCTGTAATTGTTCCAGTGCTGGTATCTGTGCTATACAGGGGCCACACCAAGTTGCCCAGACATCAACATAGACCATACTACCTTGGAAAGAAGTGAGTTGGAATACATTCCCTTCTTTATCTGGGTATGAAAAGTCAATTGCAGCTTCACCTTCTTCAGGCATATTATCAAAAGATGTCCGGCGCTCTTTCCATTTTAATACATCTTTTTCAAGTTTTTTCTTTTCTTTATCAACAAAGTCAGTGTTGGTAATACTAACAAGTTTTGACAGTAGACCATTCTCATAGTTACTCAACACATCACTGAATTCTTCTGTCGTGCTTGAGCCTAATAACTGATAAAAATTATATTCTCTAGAAAGTGATCTTTTTTCCCAAGTATAGATAGACTCTTCTTTTGAGAGTGAGGATAACTTTTCTTTTTGTTGGATATATCTTTCCGTATTGTGATCTAAAGATCTTTTCTCTGCTAGGGTAAAATTTGAATTATTTATCTGATCTAACTTTTCTAAAAGTTCATCTGCATAGTCTTTAATATATTCTTTGTACTCCTCCATATCCTTCAGATAAAGAGCTTCACCATAGAGGTCTTTTTTCTCATTTAATAAAAATTTAAATGCTAAAAATGATGACTCAGCACTGTTTTTATATTCTATTGTTTCATCAAATTCTTTTGTATCTATCTTTAAGGACACATTATCTCCAGGATTGAGATACATGTTAGTTGTCTCTGAACCTTGACCAAATCTTAGATAGCTAGATGAATCTCTAGAGAAGGTTATTTCAAATCGACCGTTATCATCTAATATTGCTGAGTAAGTAGTATCAGGGTAAATAAATCTAGCCTCTTGTCCTATTGGGTTTGTTATTTTACCTCCTAGAGATATAAGGTCTCTCTGATCCCCACATTGAATATAGGTTACAGCGTAGACTAGGAATATATATATATATTTTGCTCTCATTATGTTATTAATCCTTTGGCAAACGTTTTAGATTCTTTTCATGGAACAAAGCATCTTTTATACCTGAATCTACTTGAATATCAGTAAATAATACCTCTGTTGTATGGTTGGTATAGGTATCTTTGACAAATACACGTTTTATTAAATGATATTCTCCCCTTTTTTCATACTCAAACTCTTTTTCCTTCTCTAGTTCACCTCTTTTATCATATGATCGTTCTTTTAACAAAGTCATTGTAGTTTTATCAATCCAAGAAACATGTTCACTATAAGATGATCCGGCTTCTTTTTTTGGGATCGTCTTCAATACAAAACAATCTTTGTTATTCCAACTTTCATCATCAAGGCGTTCATAATCATTTTCGCCTAGATCACGACTGGATAGATCCTCATAGCTAAGGTCAGATCCCATGAATGCATCCCCTTTTTTCTTTGCAGAAATGCGCCGTACTTTTTTAAATGCTGGCAACCACATTCGCATTTCATCATCTTTATTATCATGTTCTATCTTTAAAAAGGCCACGCCTCGATCATCCTTTGGTTCTAGGAACCAAATGATCTGCTTTTGATTGTTATCCATAGATCTTGATACCATGGCATGGTTGCGAGTTTTACCTTTTGAATTCTTAAGGATCATATTGGTCGTATTGGCGAGATCTTTTGGTGCTGGGCGCTGATCCATAGATCTAGCGATCTCGTAGCCTGTCTGACCATACATTATAATTGGCACTAAAAAAAGAAGGGAATATTTCATATTAATCACCTTTTTCTATTAAATGATCTTTGAGTAATTCTGTGGAGGAAGACAATAAGGTCAGCGTACCAAGAGAGGTTGATACCATAGCAAAGACCATTAATCCACCTATATACTGAACAGGAATAAATGCAGAGAATAACAATGCTCCAAAACCCATATTCGAGCCAGCATCTAATATGATTGGATAACCAACATCTTGAATCACCTCATGGCTTAGATCATTTCTGCTAGTATGACTTGAAAACCTTTGGAACTGTGAGATAAAATGAATAGCAAAATCCACTCCTACCCCAATGATAATTGATGAAAGAATAGCAGTAATATGATTTAGAGTAATGTCAAAATGTCCCATTAATCCAAAATTAAGTATTACTGCTCCTGTGAGAGGGATAACAGCCAAAACGCCCCAAATGATCCGATCGAAGAAAAGAGATGTTATAGTGCAGATCAAGACCAAAGAGACCAGAATACTAAAAAACGATGATCGTATCACCATTAAAACCATATCACGGATAACAACGATCATTCCTGTCACATCGATATCTATGGTCTGGTCAAAATTCTGTTCAATATGATCTGTAATTGAGCCAACAAATGAAAAAACATCCTCTGTACTCATTACAGCACTCAAAGCAGTTATCAGTCCAGATGAATGTTCATAGTCCACTAGACTTGAAAAATCTTCAGGATCTCCAGACATAGAATACATTGTAAATAAATTATTCACTTTTTCACGTTCCATGGGAATGGCCTCATATTCCAAACTATCATCCATTACAGTACGATGCATTTGTTTCACCACATTCGCAATAGAATAAGTGACCTTGATCTGATCATTTGTTTCAATATAACTTTGCAATGAATCCATCTTTTGTAGAACCATTGGGTCTTTCATGTCTGCATTCAAACGAACTCTTAGATCCATGGTTCCGCTCATTTCCTCATCCATAAAATCCATACTGTCTCGTATCTCAGTTCCAGGTTTAAAAAAACTCGCTACATTAACATCAATCGTGATCTTATAAAGTCCCATCAGGCCAACTAGGACCATTATAAGTCCTGAAGAAAAAACATATTTTGGATAAAGGACAACCATATCAGCGATCCTATCAACTAACTTTTCAAATATACTGGCCTGGACAATTGCTTTTGATCGAGGGTCCCAATCTTTAGTACTAATTACAGCGGGTAGCATCAGAGAACTCAGTAGCCATGCCCAAGCAATTCCAACTGAAATACATATGCCATATCCAATCAGAGGTTCTAGTGGAGAGGTTACCATCGTAAGAAATGCAGCTATGGTTGTGATGCTAGTTAAGAATATTGGTAACAATAATGCATCCATACTGGATTCAACGGCGGCATTAACATCGCCCAACTTTCTAAACTCTCTAAAGAACTTGGTAACAACATGAACCCCATCTGAATTAGCGATGGTCAATAAAATGATGGGCATGGATGTATTTAATAAAGCAAATAAAAAACGGTCTGACCCTGTTATTCTGTATGCCCAGCCCATAAACCCCATCATGGCTATAAGAGAAAATAAAATGACCATCATGACCATTAATACGGCATGTATACTTCTTAAGTTGAATAAAAGGATGACCAACATGATGATCATACCCATCCTGATCAATGATTGCACATCCTCACGTATCAACTGTGGTACAGAACCAGTGACATATGCTGTTCCACCATAGTGTATATCATAATCTTTTAGAACAGAATCAGCAACCGCGACAATATCATTTCTGAACTGATCTAGACCCACATTATCGTATGGCTGGATGATCGTAAGAAAATATTCTTCTCCTTTGCTCACAAACTGTTTTTTAAGGTTTGGGTTCTTATCCAGATATGTCTTGATATCATCTATCTCTTTTTCTGAAAGCACTTTTTTGATCTGTAGGTCATCGATCTCCATGAAACCATCTATCTGGTCGATCCTTGTTGCAGTACTTATATTTGAAATATCATCAACAGTGTTTAATGTTTTTAATTCTTCAGATAAGACCCACAGGTCTGAGAGAGTGTTTTCCTTATATGCTGACTCACCTTGATCACCAAAGGCAATGAAGATTATCTCTGTACTTCCAAATTCATTTTGTATCGCATCCCATGTAATTTTTGATTCGAGTTCTTTTGGTAGCATCTTCATCATATCATCATCCATGACCAAAAATCGTATCCCAGACCCAATTAGGAGAGTTGCCAATATGGATAGTATTATTGTTCGGCGTGAATGTTTTAAGGCCTGATCTATAGACCACTTTTTTATTGGTATTTGAATTCGATCAATATTCACGGTATTATAATTGATAGTTACTTTATATCATATAAAGCTACAAAGAACTGCTTTTTAATTTGGTACCAATCTACTTATAAAGAAAATTGGTGTTGTCATTATTATAAAATGATCAGTTGCTCAATATTTCCTGTAGCAGTAATACAACATCTGATATATTGACAGAACCATCAAGATTATAATCCGCTGGAGGTGTTGGTGAATATCCAAATCCAGATGCCATATCAGATATCATGAGAAGATCTTTCACATCAATAGAACCATCAAAATTCACATCGCCAAGAGTATATTCCGGAAAGCCTGACCCTAAGTAGTTCAACTCATATTTTTGGGCACGAGCTATGAATACTTGACCGGTTCCAAAATTATAACTCCAGACCTCTTCATGGTCATAGGTAACCTCAAAGATAGTGGCATCATCACAGTCTGTTATAATAGTATTTCCATTTGGTAGACGAAAGGCCCCTCCCTGCATCTGGGTATGAAACTCTCCTGTATGGAGCCAGACAGGTTCTTCAGGACCAAATGGCTGTCCCTCCGAAATTGAATATAGACCATTATCATTTAACGGTGTTACTATCTCAAAAACAGCTGAGTTATTGGTATAATTATTATTGAATAGTATAAGATTGCCTTCGCCAGGATATCCTTCTGGTATCCAGTTAACACCATGCTGGTTACCTAGCTGCTTATCAGCATTCGTTCCACGACCATAGGTCTGGGGATTTCCCCATCGATAAAGATAATCTCCACCCATACCTGAATTACCGCCCATATGGCCAGAGGCCTCTTCTGTGGTCGTACTATGGTCAATAATGTATATCTCATCATGATGCCTTGAAGATAGTGCTATCTGATCTAGATCCTCATTGTAAGCGATCGCATTAAAGTGTTTCCAGTCACCATTAGGACCTCCAGGTCCTTGGTTGCTACCTGCATTACCAAAATTAACATCCTGTAACTCAGGATGGTCAGCGATAACACCATAGTTCGATAAATCTGCGTCAACATCCTGTATCAAGTGATCCCAAATATGCCATTCCCAAACAATATTTGCATCATTTTGCCCTACTGGTTCTAGTTCCAATATGGCCTCAGCCCACATCTCATTCAAAGAATTATCGATCGATTCTCGACCAACCTCATAGGCCTCTTCTGCAGTCTTCCTTTCCCATGCAATGACAAGGACATTACCATTAGGCAATGGTTCTATATCGTGATGATGTTGATAGGTATCATTCGAAACCTCATAATCCCATAGTAATTCTCCATCCCATGCATATTTTGATATACCACCTCCTACTCCACCAGTGCCCATGGTTGGATTTGCTACTCGGTAAGGATACCATAAGGTGCTGTCGGGCATAAGGTATGGCATGCTGGCAACTCCTCTAGGATGTGACCATGCATTGATCTCATTCAGATCATTATCAACTAACCATGTATTGAAACTACCTCCACCACCTCCACCTCCACCTACAGCTGGAGAGAATAGGGTCATACCATTAAATGGGTCTCCAAATAAAGTGATGGAGAATATAAAATAGAGCAATAGTGAATTTCTCATATGGTATTATTATCTAAATTAATGGTAAATATATTTAACTATTAGGTCACTTAATGTGTCATATAGTTAAATCAATTATTTGTATTATTACCTAAGTTATATATAACCACAAAACGTATAAATATATAATGGCACTCAAACGTATAGCGAGAGTATACCTAATATTAGGGAAGACATTCAACGCCTGGTTCTCTCCACTAATCACAGGCCTAATGGTACTTATATTGCGCACCATCATTGGACTTGGTAGAATGATCGATCATATTCTATTTTGGTCAGTTAGAAAGCCTATCAAAGATCCTATAATTATTGTTGGGAATCCCAGATCAGGGACCACTTTTCTTCATCGTTTCCTCATTAAGGAAAAGATCGGCACAGGTTCAGAATTATGGCAAATGGTATACCCATCTGTAATAGTGCAAAAATGTATTAAACCATTTTTACCTATACTGGAAAAGATCAGTCCAGCCCGGCATCATTCAACGGCAGCTCATAAAACCAGCTTAACATCTGTTGAGACAGATGATGTATCCCTTCTTTTCAGATATTTAGATGGGTTTTTCCTATATGGATTTTTTTTGACATTTGATGAAGAAGACCTCTTTCACTGGGTTGACCCCAATATTACGGATAGATCATCAAGAGATTTTTCTTGGTTCGAATCTATGTGGCAAAGGAATATTTTAACAAATAAGGGAGAACGATATATTGGTAAACTATTTAGTTTGAGTAGTAATCTGCCAACCTTTCAAAAAAGATTTCCGGATGCAAAAGTACTGTATATGGTCAGAGATCCTCTAAGCGTTATTCCATCCGGACTAAGCCTTGTGACAGGCGTACTAGATAAAAGGTTCAAATTCTGGTCATTGGATGAAAAGATACAGAGGAGATTTATAGATAGATTATATAATGCCCTAGTTGAATTATTAAATCGATTTCATCATGACTGGATCAATAATAATATTAATAAGGAAAATGTATTGATAGTCCGTTTTGATATTATGATGAATGATTTTGAAACATTAATGAATCAGATAATAAGTTTTATTAATGTTGAAAAAAAAGACAGTCTGACCAAGGTCATCCAACAAACTGCAGAAAGTCAGAGGAACTATAAAAGTAGCCATAAATATGATCTTGAAAAGTTCGGACTAACAGAAGAGCAGATAAAGATGGATTGTAAGGCGATCTATCAAACATTTTTATCCTGAGATATGAGATACCTTTTTTTATTGATCACACATTGCTTTGCACTAGGGTTAGATCTAAAAGGTGTTAATGATCTTGATGATTGGACCATATTACAGGATGGCCCAATTATGGTAGGTTGGCAAGAATTCCAAGGATACCCCATAAGCAAAGCAGAAACGATCCTTGAATATGATATGCTATCCATTGCTGAATTGATTAAAGATCTGGAGCACTATCCAAAGATTTTCAAAAGAGTCACTGATACAAAACAATTAGAATCTGATATTGTACAAATAATCCTAGATATGCCATTCCCATTTGCTGGTAGAGATTATGTGGTCAAGTATGCTATTGAACAAAAAGATAACCAATGGGTCTTCTCTTTTTATTCGGTAAACCATCCCAAAGGGATCTTAAATGATAAATATGTAAGATTGCCTAATGCCGCTGGAGTATGGATCTTAGATTATTCATCATCTGATAAGACAATGGTTACTTATGCATGGAATGGTGAACTACTGGGCAATTTCCCTGATTTTGGCTTAAAAAAAGCTTGGATCACACAAGGAACAGAAGTTTTGACATGGTTAAATGAAGCGCTATCGATTAAAGTGAAATCATGAAACTGATATTGTTATTACTAAATATTGCATTGGTCTATGGTCAGTTAATAACACCAAATAATGAAGCTGTGCTGAACCACACTCATGTATTATTTGAATGGTCCCAAACTCCAGAAGCTACTCACTATGAGATGCAGTTATCAGCAGATCCTGGATTTTCTGAAACTATCTTGAATATCGAAGATAGTAGCCTGGTCTTGATCGAAAAAAATATTATTGATTGGGATGCGACGTATTATTGGCGAGTCAGACCTATATATCAATCTCAACAAGGTTCATGGACCGAGCCTTTTTCATTCACTACCAGTACATCATTATCATCCTCAAATGTAGATCTTGTGATCGATGATCAAGTCCAGCCAGGGGTAACAGTATTTGGTGCATTTTTTAATTATTTCTCTGCGGCTATAGATCAATCAGGTAAAGAAATATGGAACTCTGGTGAAAATGATCTTGTCTATTACAGTACAAGTAAATACGGAAATATCTTAGGATGCTATCTCATGCCTGGGGCAGATAATAATCTTCCAGGTTTAGAGATGTCATTCCAAGGTGATACGCTTTGGGAAGAACCTAATAATGAATTCTTGCATCATGATCTGATCCTTCTACCAAATGGTAATTATCTTGGCATTGTTGAAACAAGTTCCTTAGGACCTATACCGGTTGGAAGCTGGACCTCTTCATTTCAAGGACTGGGTTTTCAAGCAGATGGAGTAACCATAGAGTTCCCATGGATAGGAGATCAATTGACAGAATGGGATAAAGATACAAAAGATATAGTTTGGACCTGGAATGTATTTGATCATTATGATATGCAAGATTATGATCAGTTGGGAGGAACATGGACAGAAGCATATATAAGTCTCCATTATGATTGGACACACGTAAATGCGGTCATTTTTGATGATGAAGAAAGTGCTTTATATATTTCAACAAGGCACCTATCACGTATCACCAAGATCGATTATCCATCAGGTGATATTATATGGAATATGGGACACCAAATGTCTTCTAATGATGTTGATATGGGTACGGACCTAGGATTTAGTTTCCAACATAGTCTTCAAAAACTTGATAATGGGAATATTATAACATTTGATAATGGAAACCTCTCACCTGAATTCCGTGGAACAGATGAACCCATCTCAAGAGCTATAGAAATTTCAATTGATGATACAGAGGCTTCGCTGGTTTGGTCTTATGAACTTGCACCAGACTTATTTGGTTTTGCATCTGGTAACGCTCAAAAACTTGATAATGGGAATGTTCTTTTGACCACAGTTGGGGGCGGTGGACGTAGCCTAGAAGTTGATATGGAAGGTAATATTGTTTGGGAAGGTCTTTATAATCTAAGTCTTCCGGATGGCGCTGTATATAGAGCAAATCGAATTCCTGGTATCTTTCCCGTAGCATATAGTGTTTTAGTTGATAATTATATGGAAAGCGAAGGCCTGTCTGGTGTTTATGTTCCTTCAGGTTCATCTAGCATATCGTATACGATCATTAATGAAGGTGATTATTCACTTACTTTATCATGCCAAATAAATGATGATGAGGGATGGTTTAGCTCACAGAGCATTGAATTGATATTAGAACCTGGGATGGGCGAGCAAATATCTTTTAGCGGAGAAGTCTCAGAGATCAACAATGGAAACCCTATCCATTTATTGACAATACCCATTCATCATCCGCATAGAGCAAAGACAATATCAGTAGAAGGATTTACAACTCCTTTAAGTTTGGATCAAAGACCACTGCCAAATTCCTTTAGATTCGCACAACCATATCCAAACCCATTTAATCCATCAACCTCAATAAGTTTTTCATTAGATAAAGACCAATCTATTCTTTTACAGATCTATAATATGCGAGGACAATTGATCAATACACTGATAGATGAAAAAGTTATTGCTGGTGATCATAGTTTATACTGGCAACCATATAATCTTGGTTCTGGTATATATTTTATACAGTTGAGCAATGGTATCACTACTCAAATAAAAAAGGTCATCTACCTTAAATAAAATGAAAAAATATTATATTATTATTTTTATTTATCTATCGATGGACTGGTGTCTTGGAGAATGTGATAGTGCATTTACTTATTTTAATGAGTTGCCAGATAATGTGACCATTTTGGTTGGAGATTCCTGTCTTTACAATGATGATATCGCTGTACTAGATAGTATAGTAGTTAAAAATGAATTAAACTATGATTCGCCACTTGAATTAGGTACACAGACCTGGTTCAATGGCCGTTTGAGGTTCTTAGTTGCAGGAAACTATGGAAATAGTTCTGGCGTTAATGATACTATTTATACACTCCCAGATAATTTTGGCAATCTTAATGAACTAGCATCGCTCTATCTTGAATGGAATAGGATATCAGAGCTGCCTGAATCATTTAACGAACTGTCTGGGTTATTCTCAGTCTATTTAAATAATAATATACTATCATCGATTGTAGATAGCATAGGTAACCTTTCTAATCTCTATTTTCTGGATCTTGGGTATAATCATCTGCAATCATTACCCGAATCCATATGTAACTTGGAGAACTTAGATTATTTATGGCTATTCAATAATCAAATTGAGCAGTTGCCAGAATGCTTTTGTGATATGGAATTAGATTGGAATAATAATGATAATGGAGGATTCCCATATTTTGCAATCGGTGCTAATTATTTATGCGACAGTGTGGCAACCTGTGTAGCTGAAAGTGATAACTTTGAACTAAGTCTTGATCAATTCTATTATTCATTCCCAGTATTTTCTCCGCAAAATTGTGATAGTACCACAACCCGCTTAGATAAGTCTATCTTTCCTTATCAATATAAAATTTCAGCACCATATCCTAATCCATTTAATCCCACTGTAAGAATCAATCTGAATATTCCATATGATAGAAGAATGACCATCCAGATCTACAATAGTGTTGGTCAAGAGGTCAATGCTATTTCTATCAATAAATATTTCACCACAGGCACCCACTCTATATATTGGAATGGTAGCAAATATCCTTCAGGAGTCTATTATATTAAATTCTCTGATGGTTTTGAAACTAAAATCCGAAAAATTCTCCTTTTAAAATAATGACAATCATTAATAAACGACCATGGAGCTATTCAATAAGAATTTCTATTCTTTTGATTTGTACCATTTTATACAAAGTAGAAGGTAATTCTCCAAATTTTTCATTATCTGGCCATGTGGACTATACTTATATATCAAGACTATCTGATAGGTCATTGATCAATATCCCTTATCGAATGGTATCTTTGAATATTGAGAATCAAGATGATCTACTTACATTAAATGGGAATTTTGCACTAGAGTATCATGTAAGGGATGATAGTTATTTCTTGGGTTCATCTGATCCTCAAGATTTTATTTTTGATATGAGAGAACTATATGTTACTTACAATGCTGTCAAATATGAACTCAGAATTGGTAAACAGATACATTCTTGGGGTAGCGTAGATGAAAATAGTCCTTTGGATAATGCTAGTAGCCTTGATTATTACTATCTGTTTTTTGGAGGAATAGATAGAAAAATGGCAACCCTTTCAGCTTCTTTGGATTATTATATTGGTAACTTAAAGATCAATACAGTTTTCTCACCACTTCATTCAACTAATCGTATCCCTCTAGGAAACGATGATTTCCCCATAAGGCTACCAATATATCCAGACGCTACTGAGATATTGCATATATCTGAAGATCCCTATGAAGGAGGTTTTTACGGTACCTTATCTACAAATTATGGTGATATATCTGCTTCATATTTTTCGGGATATGATCGGACATTCAACCTTACTGGTGTTAATGTTTACGGACACGGAAGTGATATTTCTTTTCCAAACGTAGATGTTGTTTTTGGATATAGAAAAACCAATGTGATCGGTATAGGAGGTGTACTGCTGAATGATTGGTTTGTTATGAGATATGATCTGGGATATTTCACAACGAAAGATCAAAATACCTCAATCAATAGGCCCAGCTCTTTTAATCCAATCTATTATGATTCATTACATTTCTCCTACCCACTATTAGAACAAGCAAAATATGTCCAATCTACTTTCCAACTTGAAACTGAGCTACCTTTTAATATAAATCTACTAGCCCAATATTTTACTTATGATACGCTAAGTTATTCCTCTGATAGTTTACCTATTGATCAAGAGATCAACATACCGAATCTTGAGATCGACCCTGCAAATATGAACCCATCGAACTTTTTTAATCCAGGAATGGGCGTACCATTAGCTGTTCTGACAAAAAAGGCAGTTTTTCTTACTTTAGAAAAAAAATTAATGGATGAACAATTCAATGTATCGATCACATCTATGTTGGATGTTGCTGAATATATAGATGTAAGTGGATTAGCTGGATCTTTAGTAGAGTTAAAAGTCGGGTATATATTTGAACAGGATCTTCATGGTCTATTAGCACTAACAAATGTAACTGGAACTTCTAATCATCCAGACGGTGAAAACTATGCTTTTAATAGTATGGAAGATTTTTCCCATATAAGATTTGAATTAAAATATTTTTTCTAGAAAGTTTTATAATTGAAAGTAAAGATCAATGGTGTAGGATTATACCTTCCTCCTAAAATACAGACATCTGCTGATATAGCACCCCTAATTGGAAAATCTGTTGAATGGATACATGAAAAGTCAGGCGTTAAAGAGCGACGTATTTCCGAAATAGATGTGGATCTGATGGGTGCAATTGCTGGTAAACATGCTCTCAATAATAAACCACCAGATCTTATAGTCAATGCTTCAGGCGTCCCAAAACAAACCATACCCGATACATCGACATTCTATCAAAAAGAAATGGGTTATGAAGGAATTCCCTCCTTTAGTATTCATAGCACCTGCTTGTCCTTTATTACTGCACTCCATACTGCCAGTAGTCTAATTCATTCTAAAACATATAAACGAATATTGATCATATCGGCTGATAGAGGAACAAGAGGCAGAAATTTCAAAGAACCTGAAAGTGCATCTTTGCTAGGTGATGGGGCAGCAGCAGTAGTGATAGAACCTGCAGATGAAACTGATAAAAATGAATTAATATATTATAATATGAGAACTTGGCCAAGCGGCTCAACACTTACAGAGGTTAGAGGCGGAGGTACGAATAAACATCCGCAAGACCCGGATACAACTTCAGCTGATAACCTTTTTTCAATGGATGGACCTGCAGTCTATAAAATTGCTAGAAAACAAGTGTCTAGAATGATACTAGAAACATTGAAGGTCACAGGCCTAGATCCAAAGTCAATAGATTGGGTAGTACCACACCAAGCATCAGGTAAAGCAATAGAAGCATATAGGTCTGCTGGAATTTTCGATAAAGAAAAAGTAATAGAAATAGTATCAGAATTCGGTAATTGCGTCGCTGCATCCTTACCTATGGCATTTGCTATAGCAGTCAATCAGAACCATATTAAACGAGGTGATCTTGTACTAATGATCGGAACAGGAGCAGGATTATCAGTCGCCTGTTCATTGATAAGATATTAGAATTATTTTTTCATTAGAAAGGATTTAGAGAATATTTCTTCATTCAAACCAATATCTGGTTTATATGATGTGATCTGCATAAGTGTTCTATTACCGTTACCTATATCCATCAGCATTTTCCCAGGCGTGGTGAAACCACTGATTTCAATGAAATCACTTAAAATAAGGGTTTTTTCCCTTTCTGACTCACTAGTATAATATTCTACTTTAGAGATCTGCCAATTTTGCATATTTACCCATAGTTTTCTAGCAAAATAGGAACTCTGATCTTTAGGCCATGCCATTATTACTCTACATTGTTCCCCATCTATAAATTCGGTACCAATACTTATTAAACTATCTACACCAGGTCTTCTACTTTCTAGATCTTCATAAATAAAATCTGTATTAAGGAAGGACTTGGACTTTTCCTTTCCCTTAACTTTTTTTGCAGTTTTTAATTTTGGTAGAAAAAACCACTGATCGGTCTGCCCATTTCTTTGTACCCAGCTCAATAATCCTGTTCCTTTAACCACCTTTGGCTTATTAAATCTGGCCATGGATTTGGATCTGTATTTTCCTTTTTCATAATATTTTTCATACCTTGTGAACTCTCTAACTTTTGTTTTTTCTTTATTCCTTTTTTTCCTGGTGATCTCAAGTCTGATCTCCATAATGGATGTTTTTGGTTTTGGGAGTGTATAGACCCTATCCATGATCTCATCTGCTGTAAGATCTTGTCCAAACCCTATTGTAAGGAGTAAAAGAAATATTAAGATGCTCTTAATCATCTTCGACTTCATTTTGTAGTATAAAAAAGACTGATAGTGGTGTAAAAATAATACTTAATAATGAAATGGTTATAAAATCTTGTTTGTATTTGAGTTCAACATATCCTGCTATCTGAAAACAAATAAATACGTAACTCATCAAAATAAGATCAAGATAATTGTCAATTAAATATATCATGATATCTTTAACTGTTTTTCCCTCAAGAGCGTTTGAGGTTCCAGATATTGATAACGCATAAAACATTAGACCTAATGTTAATAGGATGATAATGCTACTTAGAGTTCTATCTTTTTGTTCCATACTTATTTAAATAAGAATTTTGGTTTTGTTAGGCTAGTAAGTGCTGGTAATGTTGCCAAGGCACCAAATAAACAAAATGAGATCGATCCCATAACTAAAATACCAAAGATCTTCACAGGTACAAACACAGAGAATAATAATGCAGAAAAACCTACAACGACCGATAGACCATTAAATAAGATTCCTTTACCAGATATACGGAACGTATTAGTAATTGCCTCATCTAAAGAATCACCATCCTTTACATGATCACGTAAATGCCAAAGAAAATGGACAGTATAGTCAACTCCAACTCCTACAAGTATACACGTTAGTAATGATGTAGTAATATTTAATGTTATATTCAAATAACCCATTAGTCCAAACATCATAGCCACTGAAGCAGCCATTGGTAATGTGGCTAATAATCCTCCAACGAATGATCTGAAGACGACCGACATAATTAATAAAATGATAAAGACTGAAACAATCAGACTTATAAATTGTCCACGGATCACCATATGATTCAGCACACCCAATAAGGTTGCTCCACCAGTTAATTCCATTGGAGACTGATCATAAAAATTTGCTTCTATAAATTGTTCTGTATCCTCAACTATTTCAGCTATTGCATGTGTTTGGACCTCTTGCAACCTTAAAAGAATCTGGGTATATGAAGGATCTTCAATATCATCAAGAATAAGATCAAACTCATCACCATCAGATGAGATCGAATACATGAACATATACTGATGTATAAGGTCTATATCATCTGGTATTATCTCCATAGTTGAATCACCGCCATTAAAACCCGAATGCATTTTTTTAATTACATCAACTATTGAATACGACTTTGTGACTATATCATGTCTATTTTTAATATGATCAGTAAGAATTTCAATATTTTTTAAAACCTTAGGGTCAAATATTTCTCCTTGGACAAGTATATTCATTTGAGTCGAACCACCGAAAGCATTACTTATTTTAGTATTTGCCATCCTTAAAGTTGACGACTTGGGGAAATAATGATCAGGGTTTGTATCAACCTTTAAGTATTTGATTCCCATGGCAAGCCAAATACCAACGATCGAAAGTAAGAAAAGTACAACAGATCTATATCTTGTAAATACCTTACCCATTTTAATGAGCATGCTATCTATAAAAGACAGACTTACACCTTTAGATAAAAAATGTGGTCGAGGTACAAGAACTAATACAGATGGTATGAGGATGATACTAAGAATGAATGCAATTAGAATACCAAATGATAAGAGAGCGCCCATTTCTCTTGCTCTTGGCAAAGAATGAGATAGAAGGCACAAAAAGCTCACCATAGTTGTGATACCAGCCAAAAGGATAGGAATGCCTACTTTACGAATAGTCCTCTTTAAGATCTGACCTCTAGTTGCCATAGTATCAGATTTAGAATATTCATAATAATGAGAAATAATATGGATACCATAGTTATTCGCGATCGCAACTAACATTACTGGAATGAGGGTTCCAATAAACGCTAATGACATATCTAGCCAACCCATGATCCCAAATGTCCAAATAATTGAAAAACCTACAACAAAAAATGGAAGGAATACACCCGTCCAACTTCGAAAAGATAACATGAGTAAAAATATACATAGGCCAATGGCAACAGGAGTAAAAACACGCATATCTCTCTGCATATATTCAATAACAGTTGCTCGAGTGATCGGTAAACTTGAAACATAAAAATATTCAGGATCACTAAAACGATTCACCAGTTCATATATGTTTTTCCTAAATTCAAATTCATCATAAGCAAATGATGAGTTGATCTGTCCAATAAAACATAGAGTTTTATAATCATCTGAAACAAGGTTACCCACCATCCCTGATTTGTCCAATTTTTCTATCAATTGCTGATGCCCAACTGAATCATAAGGGACATCCATTAGAACTGGCTCTATTTCAAAGCCATTTTTATCAGGGACAATATATTTTTGGTTGAATATAGATGTTACTCTACTGATCTGCTCTATTGATTCTAATGAATCCTGAAAAGAAAAAAGTTTTTTTAATGTGTTTGCAGAAAAAAGGCTGTCCGATTCAACCGCGACGAGCAATATATCACTACCAGAGAATAATTCATCTACTATTTCCATTGACTGGACGATCTTATGATCTCGCGGTAATCCAGAACGGAGACCAGGGTCCATTTCAAGTTCAGAAAGTTTCCAACCAAAAAGCACTGTTATAAGTATAACAGAAGCGATGATGCTCCTCGGGTAATGAGCATCAAATTCAAATAATGCGTTTGAAATTCTTCTAAGGTTCATGGAAAAGATGATGAATTTAAGTGATTAAAATCCAGAATGGAATCCGTTCTACTATGATTTCCCTTCTTTGTAATTTATAATATGGAACAAAAATATTCCACAATGAATACGCCTATAATCTTATTTGGTAATGGAGAGTGTCCAACACATCCGTTAGTTCTTGGTACTATTAATAAAGCAAAAACTTTTATCTGCTTAGATGGTGGAGCAGATAGACTAATTACATTGGGATATAAACCTGATTATATCTTAGGTGATCTCGATTCCATCAAACGGGCAAAAGATGATTATGGTTGCAAAATAATACGTTTGAAAGACCAGAATATGACTGACATTGAGAAAGGCCTTCTATGGTGCTATAATAATGGGATTAAAGAAATATGTTTAGTCGGATTCTCAGGTTTTCGAGATGATCATATAATAGCAACATTCTGGATCCTATCAAGCTTTGCTGAAAAAATGCGCATCACTTTATTATCAAATTATTCAAAGGTTAAATGCGTAAAGGATAAAATAATATTAAAAACGACTCCAGGGCAAATCATCAGTCTTGTCCCCACAAACTTAGATGCTAAAATAAAAACAGATGGGCTACAATATGCCCTTAATAAAGAAAAGTTATCCTCGCCAACCCAAGGAATCAGTAATGTAGCAAAAACTACCACCTGTACTATTGAAGCAACGGACTGGACATGGGTTATTTTAAATCATAATCAATGAATAATATTCACTTCTTAGATTGGGCCATTATGTCTCTATATCTTTTTAGCCTAATATATATTGGTATCATCCGTCAGAAAGATAAAAACCTATCTCAAACCGACTTCATCCTTTCTGGTAGGAGGCTGAGCTTAACCGGATTCATTGCCACATTAGTAACAACATGGTATGGAGCGATCCTAGGAATAGGTGAGAATACATTCCTATATGGTGTTCAGACCTGGTTCATTTTTTCCTTACCATATTATATTTTTGCATTGATGTATGCTATCTGGCTTGCCCCTAGAATTAGTGAGCATGGTTTCCTATCGATACCTGATCATTTTAGAACATATTTTGGCGAGAAAGTTGGAATCATATCTGCTATCCTTATCACATTCCTATCGAGTCCAGCGCCATACATTTTAAGTATGGGTATTTTATTACAATTTCTTTTTGGTATAAATCTAGGCTTAGCATTATTGATCTCAACTATTTTTAGCATTATTTATATATGGAATGGTGGTTTTTCTGCCGTGGTAAGAACAGACCTATTACAGTTTATTCTAATGTTCTTTGGATTCTTTCTATTGCTAGGATATTTATGGCAAAGGATTGGCGACCCATTTACTATACTCCAAACTTTACCAGAAAAATTCTTAGATCCATTAGGTGGAAATACCCTCCAATATATAATGGTTTGGTTCTTTATAGCAGCATGGACATTCATAGACCCTGGTTTTTTCCAACGCTGTGCTGCAGCTGATTCAAAAAAAACCGCGAAAAAAGGTATACTAATAGCAATAGGATTTTGGGCTGTATTTGACTGTCTGACCATTCTATGCGGATTGTATGCAATCAGTCATTTGCAAAATGGAAATGCGCTTCTTACATATCCATTACTTGCGATGAATATTCTCCCCGTTGGAATGTTTGGCCTTTTTATCCTTGGTATTCTAGCAACCCTTATGTCAACGATTGACTCTTTAAGCTTGATCAGTGCTATTACATTTGGAAGAGATATTCTATGGAGGATCACAAAACCTTCAAAAGATTCTGATCCCATCCCATTTATAAGAAGAGGACTGGTCATTATATCTGTCATTTCACTATTTCTTGCTTTTTTAATTCCCTCTGTTGTTCAACTATTTTACACATTGGGCTCAACACTCATACCGGGGCTTATCCTACCATTCTTATGGACAATGAATAGCAAAAAAACCTTAAATGATGAATATTTTTCCATAGGGTGGGTCCTAATACCTATCATGGTATCAGTGGTCTGGTTTTTATTATCAAGATTAAAGGGCTCAACATTTTTAGGTATAGAACCATTTTACCCTGGAATGATGATCTCATCATTATATTTGATATCATTAAAGATAAGAGGCAAACATGGCTATTGAAATCGAACGAAAATTTCTTGTCAAAGAAAGACCCTTTGCTATGGCAAAAAGGTCACTCAAAATAAATCAAGGTTATATCCTTAATGAAAAAAGCAAGGTCATTCGCGTACGAGAAAAAGGTGATGACTATTTCTTAACAATCAAAGGAAACAATATTGGTATATCTAGATTAGAATATGATTTCCCTATATCAAAAGACGATGCAGAAGAATTGATAATTCATTTTTGTAAAACAACACTCATTGAAAAAACACGTCACTATGTTGAGCATAAAGGCCATACATGGGAAGTGGATGAGTTTCATGGAACAAATAATGGGTTAATTGTAGCAGAAATAGAACTTGAATCTGAAGATGAACAATTTGAAATCCCTAATTGGATTGGCGAAGAGGTTACTCAGGATGAGAGATATTATAACATGAATCTAGCAGTTCATCCTTACACATCCTGGGAAAAACCTAATAAATAATCACTCCATATCTGGTAAATATTCTCCTTTAGTAGCAAGACTATTCAGATTTGCTCTTTTATAGAATGCATCTTGAGCATCCTTTACATTATCTTGCTTCCCACCCCAAACCTTTAAGGCAGGTGCCTGCAATGCCCTACCGTAAGAATAGGTCAGGTTCCAGGGGCTACTATCACCAAGGATTTGGTTCATCTTATTTAAATGTGCTGTTGCATCTTCGTCACTTTGGCCACCTGATAAAAAGGCGATTCCCGGCACAGCTGATGGGACACAACGTTTTAGTACAGTAACAGTCATCTCGGCGACCTCATCCACGCTTGCCTGCTCCGAGCATCCGTAACCAGATAAAACCATATTAGGTTTTAAAACCATCCCCTCTAGAAGAACATTTTGAGAGTATAATTCATAGAATGTTGTATGCAAAACTTCTTCTGTTACAATAAAACTATCTTCAATGGTATGTTCACCATCCATAAGAATTTCTGGTTCTACAATCGGAACGATTCCATTTTCTTGACACATTGAAGCATATCTAGCAAGAGCATGTGCGTTTGCTGCCAAACAAGAACCACTTGGTGCTGATTCTCCAATAGTGATGACGGCTCTCCACTTAGCAAATCGTGCACCAAGATCATAATATTCTTGTAATCTTGTATGCAGGCCATCTAATCCTTCCGTGACCTTTTCTCCTTCACAACCTGGAAGAGAGTGAGCACCCTTATCAACTTTTATACCAGGAATAACACCTAATTTTTTAAGGTACTCAGGATATTTCTCATTATCAGCTAAAGTCGATTGACGCAATGTCTCATCAAAAAGTATGACCCCACTAATAAATTTTTCCATACCTGGTGTGGTAAATAACATATCTCTATAAGCATTCCTATTCTCTTCGCTGCTCTCAACATTAATTGAATCAAACCTCTTTTTACAGGTTGGTGTACTCTCGTCTGCCGCTAATATGCCTCGACCTTTTTCAACCATTGCATTTGCAATTTCACTTAAACTATTCAAATTCATTATTTCTCCATTATTATATATTTTCTTGTCCAATTTCCTTAAGCATATTTTGATACCAATCTTCTTTGATATTAAATGGTTTCCCACCCTTAATTCTTGAAAATTGAATTAGTTTTAATTCTCCATCCATATCATCTAAACCTGCAACTCCACTATTATGGTCTATAGCATTTTGAGCTCCAAGAAAAGCTGAACTTTTTATCAATTCCAGATCCCTTTGATTAGCTTTAGCGGAACGAGAAAAATATCCACTTTTTTGAACTAAGGTTTTTTCCGCATTTAATTCATCAGAAAATTGTTTTGCAAACCATTGTCCTGGATTTATTTCATCTAGACGTACATGTCCAAATGCATCTCTAGGAATCTCCTGACCTTTATTTTTCATCTCTCTTAGAATCATATCCTGGCCTGCCCCTTCACTTAGAAATATATTTACCCCATCTTTTTCATCCATGATCTTTTTCAAACGCTCCACCTCATTTTGAATATCAAAGTCCAGTTCAGGAATATAAATAGCATCCACATCCCACCTTTTTTCATCGATCAATATATCAGGTAAAAAAGTGCGCAATTTCATTCTTTTCCTGTAATCATAAGCTGTACGTGCGGTTAACCAACCGCAATGTCTACCCATTACCTCATGAATAATGAGTTGTCTTGTACTTGTGGTATTCTCATTAACAATATTCTCAAAATAAATAGCCCCTTGCTCTGCTGCTGTCCACGCACCCAGGGTCTGCTTTACAGGATATACGTCATTATCCACTGTCTTTGGTAAGCCCACAACTGTGAGGTCGTATCCATTATCATTTAAATATGATGATAGTTGGGCAGCCATGGTATTTGTATCATCGCCGCCTATTGTATGTAAAATATCAACTCCATCGCTCTTCAACTGCTCTGCAGCAATCTTAAGAGGATCTTCACCTTCTTGGACATATCCTTTCTTAACACAGTCATCAATATTGGTAAGTTTTACACGACTATTGCCTATTGGAGATCCACCAAAATCATATAATGTTTCAAATTCATTTTTTACAATGTTAGGAAATGAAATTGACTTGCCTAAAAGAAGTCCACGATATCCATTTAGGTACCCTATAAGATCTGCATCTGGTGCGATCTCATTATATTTTTCAATTAACGCACCAATAGAAGCAGATAAACAAGGAGCAATCCCACCTGCAGTTAAAAAAGCTATTTTCATCTAATGTATTAAAACCTAAAAAGAATTGGACCAGAAATTAAAAAAAAGAATCCCTCATATAGGAACCAATTAATGATAATAGTAAAATATATTCATTGTTTTGGAGAATATTGATTTGCTTGAAAATTTTTTCTATAATTTGATAACACAAGATCACTGCAGAATTAATAATTAATATGAAAGATATTCTCTGGACACCAAAATCACCGGAAAAAACCCAAATGTCTCGATTGATTCAAATAATAAATGAATCATACAATGAGCATATTAATTCATATGATCAATTACATCAGTGGTCGATTGACCATATACCCGAATTCTGGGAAGAAATTTGGCACTACTCTAAGATCATTCATTCTAGGAGTTATAATAAAGTTGTAGATGACTTATCAAAAATGCCAGGTGCAAAATGGTTTCCAGGTGCAAAATTTAATTTTGCAGAAAATCTATTAAGATTTACCGATAACAAACCGGCAATTCATTTTAAAGGGGAAGGCAGACCCGTAATTACATTGTCCTATCAAGAGGTCTATAATGAAGTAGAAAAACTATCTCATGCACTAAGATCATTAGGTGTTAAAAAGGGAGATCGAATTGCAGGCTTTATACCAAACATACCACAAGCAATTATTGCAATGTTAGCGACTGCATCTATAGGAGCGGTTTGGAGTTCTTCATCGCCAGATTTTGGTATTAAAGGTGTTTTGGACAGATTTTCCCAAATCAAGCCAAAAGTGGTCTTTGCTGCAGATGGATATTTTTATAATGGTAAAAGATTTAATTCATTAGAAAAACTGAATGATATTATAAATAACCTACCTACTACACAAAAAGTCGTAATTATAGAATATTTAGATGAGAAACCAGAACTATCGAATATATCATCCAGTATATTATACAAAGAGTTCATAGACTGTGATCCTGAACCATTACATTTTGAACAATTACCCTTTGATCACCCTTTATATATTATGTATTCTTCCGGTACAACTGGCCTTCCTAAATCAATTGTCCATTCAGCAGGCGGTACTCTTATCCAGCATCTAAAGGAATTATATTTCCATTGTGACATGGTAAGGGAAGACTGCATCTTTTATTTTACGACCTGCGGATGGATGATGTGGAACTGGCTTGTGTCCTCCCTTTCAATCGGGTCAACGATAGTCCAATTTGATGGTTCTCCTTTTTACCCCAATGGTAGGGAGATGTGGGAATTAGTAGAACAATTGGGCATTACCATATTTGGTACAAGTCCGAAGTATATCGATGCTTGTAAAGAATCAAATGTAAAACCATCAAAATTCGTAGACCTTTCTCATCTACGTTTAATTCTATCAACAGGATCACCACTTATTGAAGAAAATTATGATTATGTATATCAAAATGTAAAAAAAGATGTACTTCTTGGATCTATTTCTGGAGGGACAGATATAATCTCATGTTTTGCTTTGAGTAATCCAATGCTTCCTGTAAAAAGAGGAGAACTGCAATGTAAAGGCTTAGGAATGGATATTCATTCATTTAACGATAAGGGGAAATCCTTGATCAACGAAAAAGGTGAACTGGTCTGTACATCTCCCTTCCCATCCATGCCAATTTATTTTTGGAATGATAAGGATGGGGAAAAATATCGAAGTGCATATTTCGAAACTTATGAAGGAATCTGGCATCATGGAGATTTTATAAGCATTTCAAAATATGGGAGCATAAAAATTTATGGCAGGAGCGATTCAACCTTAAATCCTGGTGGTGTTCGAATTGGAACTGCAGAAATATATAGAGTAGCAGAGTCTATAGAATTTATTGATGATAGTATCGTGATCGGCCAAGAATGGAAAGGGGATCAAAGAGTGATATTATTTGTTATAATGAAAGCGGGTTTTGATCTTGATCGAGAAAAGATCGAACAGATCAAATCAAAAATAAGATCAAATTGTTCTCCTAGGCATATGCCTGAAAAAGTAATTCAAACGAAAGGAATACCTTATACTATAAATGGTAAAAAAGTAGAGATAGCAGTGAAAAATATTATTCAAGGTAAGAATGTAGACAACCAGGATGCGTTAATAAATCCAGAAGTGCTATCCTATTATGATAATGTTCCGGAATTATTGACTTAATCTAGAGCGTATAAGGTCTCCAGAAGGTCTACTACTCGATTTGAATATCCCCATTCATTATCATACCAGTTGAGAGTTTTCACAAAGTTACCTTCGATTACTCTTGTAAATGGAGCATCAAATATCGATGAATGAGGATTCCCAATAATATCTGTAGAAACAACTGGAAGAGTAGAATAATGTAATATATTTTTCAAAGGACCTGATTCAGATGCTGATCTAACTACTTCATTCACTTCATCTACTGTGACATCTTTATCAAGACGTACATTTAGATCGACAACAGAGCCATCAGGAACAGGAACCCGCATGGCTATTCCATCAAGCTTACCATCAAGTTCTGGTAGAACTTTACCCACTGCTCTAGCAGCACCAGTTGTGGTAGGAATAACATTCTCAGCTGCGGCTCGACTTCTTCGCCAATCGGAATGTGGTACATCTGCTAGTCGTTGATCATTGGTGTATGCATGAATTGTATTTATGACTCCCATCTGAATACCAAATGATTCATTTAATATCTTTGCCATAGGAGCAAGACAATTTGTAGTGCATGATGCATTAGAAACAATCTTATGCTCAGGTCTTAAACCATCATCATTTACACCAAGAACAACAGTATAATCAATCTCATCTTTAGAGGGAACAGTGAGTACAACACGTTTTGCACCTGCATTGATATGATACTGGAGTTGATCGCGTTGGCGAAATATTCCTGTTGGTTCAATAACAATATCTACACCTAATTCATTCCATGGTAAAGAGGCCGGGTCACGCTCAGCTACCAGTTTTACAGATTGGCTTTGGGTTTTTAAAATATCGCCATTCAAAGTCACTTCTTCTGGAAACCGGCCCATTACAGTATCATATTTTAATAGATATGTAAGTGCATCTTTATCAAAAATATCATTTATGGCAACAACATCAATATTATCTCTATTATTAAGAATACGAAAAACAGAACGACCGATCCTCCCAAATCCATTAATAGCTATTTTCACTATTTTTCCTCCAGAGCTGAATAAGCATCAACGACATCCAATATTCTACTCGCGAATCCCCATCCATTATCATACCAACATAATGTTTTTAATAACGAATCCTTGGTGATCATTGTCGCTTTTTCATCATAGATCATCGTCTCTTCTCTACCAATCACATCGCTTGATACAATTGGATCAGATGTGTAGCCCACAATGCCTTTCATTGAGCTATCAGAATATTTTTTTATTGCATTATTTGCCTCATCAACCGAAGGCATCTGCTTGAGCTCCGTGGTAAGGTCAACACAAGACCCATTTGGAACAGGGACATTGAATGCTATCCCATCAATTTTCCCTGAAAATTGAGGCATTAATTCCTCTACTATTGATGGAGCACCGGTGGTGTTGGGTATAATATTCTCAACTGCAGAACGACTACGTCTTAGATCTACTCCAGCTGCATCAGCTAATGGCTGATCAGCTGTATATGCATGAACTGTGGTCATCATTGCTCGTTGTATGCCAAATTCTTCATCTAACATTTTGAGCATTAGAGCCAGTACTTGTGTTGTTGAAGAAGTAGTAGAAATGATCTTGTCGGAACTATCAATGCTGGATTCATTGATTCCAGGAATAATATATCGATCAATTTGATCTTTTGGATTTCTACTTATGAAAACTCTTTTAGCACCTGAGTCCAGGTGAGCAGATAGCTCATCTCTTTTAAGAAATCGGCCTGTTGCGTCAATTACCACATCAACATTAAAAGCGTCCCAAGGTATGGTCCCTGGTTTTCCGCCACTGATAAGTCGCGGTCTTTGATCTTTCACCAACAAATGATTGCCATCTAATTCGACATCATCCTTCATTGATCCATGGATTGAATCTCTTACTAAAAGGTAATGCAGCGCTTCTGCCGATCCGAAATCGCTGATCGCAACGAAGTTATAATTTGGATTATCATATCCCAATCTGAAAAGATTGCGACCAATTCTACCAAAACCAAAAAGGGCAATATTTACTTTTTTTGACATGCCATATTAATATAGTGTTTGAACCTAGCTTTAAAGGTGAAGTAAATGCAAATATATTTTATTATTGTGCAAATATTTTGCATAATATGAAATTAAAAATTCGTTAGACAATTATTTATAGTCCCTGAATTTTTCTCGATTTTTTAAAAATGCAGCAAGTAGAAGAATAACAAAGATAATACCAATTTTCATTTTTTACCTGTCTGCGTATAGCCTAGAGCCCCATACCTATCATTTAAAACAATGACACCATCCATATCCCTATTGGAACCTATATAGGCTGTCGGTTCTTGATACTTATTGTATGTCTGCACATATCCATTCTCATCTTTACCAGTTCCAAGATACAGGGTTCTTTTTTGATCTTGATTGTATGCAGTTATAAATCCACCATGGCCATCATCTTTGATCGTAATTGAATTCACTACAATATCGCCAAGATTACCATCAATAGATTCTCCATCCTCTGCGCCAATTGACACAAAAACCAGTAGAGTAAATAACACTCCAATTAAAAAGCTCTTTACATCAACATGTTTCATAATTGCTCCCCATTGCTTATAATTTTTGGTAAGTCTGCTATGGATTCTAAAAATCCATTTGGTATGATACTACTTGATTCTAGCATACCTTCATGATATTTACCCGTTTTTACTAAGATACCAGGAATATCAAGTTCTTGTGCACCACTAATATCATTTACAAGGTCATCTCCAAACATCACAACATCTTTAGGATCAAACCCCATATCATTTATAGCACTTTCAAAGAATTCTTTTTTTGGTTTTCCAACAATTTTTGCTTTCTTGTTAGTCGCAAATTCTAAAGCTGCTACGAAAGCACCAGCATCAATTCTTAAACCAGAATCAACACGATAATATTTACCCATATGAAGCGCAAGAATCTTTGAACCGTTCATCACGTATTTAAAGGCCTGATCGAGTTTTTCAAAATCCCAAAATTCATAATCACCAATAATAATGACCTCAGGTTTCTCAATATCTTCTTTAAATATTAAGTAATCGTTTTTTAGATCATCTGTTATGTAAAAACTACAAGTTGGATAACCCATTGCCTTTATAGCTTGGACCCCTGAAAAACCGGCAGAGAATATTTCTTCCTCATTACAATATAGACCAATATTATTTAATGTACTTTGCAGAGTTCCTCTACTTTCAGTAGTCGTATTGGTTAAGAATCGAAAAGGAATATTTAATGACCGTAAAGATTTTAGTGTATCAATTGCCCCAGGTAAAGGTTTCCCAGATTGAACAAAAACTCCATCCAGATCAAAAAGAAATCCTTTAGCTTCCTGTATCAGTCTCATTTTTTTTTAATTGATCTTTATAATCACTCATTTTTTCAATTGATTCACCATCTTTATCCATACTCTTATTGAATTCATTGTGCCATTCTTCTTTTGCATAAAGTATTCTAAGGACCAGAATACCAGTATAAGAAAAAAGCAAAATAATATACCCAATAACATGAAAATTATTATCTCTATCAACCATTAGTAATAATATAAAAAGGATAAATGGCATCCATCTTATCAACTGTTGTATATAAAATGCCATTACTCTAATTAAGATTATCCTCAATGTATTTTAACATTTCTTTCTGCTTTGAAAGATAGCCTAACCTTGTTTCGATATTTAAATACCGTACATTCCTTCTCAACGCTTCCCAAGATAGGCTACCATCATCCTTCTCAGGAACCTTATTTTGCAACACTACATTGTAGGGGCTAGATGAAAGTATTTCAAAATCATTATTATTTGTACAGATGATAAAATCACGTGGATTCTCACTTCTCTTAATGGATACACGCTGACTTTTTCCTTTCTCTTTATGGACATTATATCCTCGAAAATTATTATGTAAAGAAATAAGCATACCATTTTTATTGGGCAGCAATATATCGAGGAAAATTTCTCTTTCTTTATCTATCTCGTCTAGTGCTATTTTGAGAGTTCCAGGTTTCCAGCCAGGCTTGAATTTTCTCAAAGCATAATAAGCACCATATCTAGAAAAGATTCTATTTGGATCAATAATAGTAGACTTAAAAGGAATTTCCCGTGTCTCACTTTCTATAAAAAATGCAAGCCCATTATAAAGACCTATATGATATTCAAGGGCCATTCTTGCAGTTTGTTCATCACCATGCAACCATATATAGCGATTCGAGGAATCACCATTTTGTACAAGGTTATACTTTGCACCCGCAAACATAATAAATGAGTCGCTTATCTGCCTTTCATATATCTCTGAACCATATAATATGGATATAATCGTATAAAGAAATAGTCTACTTAACAAGAAGGGCCTTTTGTGTTTTAAGATATGCACCATAACTTAATCTAATAAAATAGATACCGCTTGAAAATTTAGATGCATTCCATTCAAATTGATGAATTCCAGCATCAAGTTTCATTTGATCGGATAGAATAATCCTACCCATTATGTCACAGATCACAATATCAACAGTCCCTGAATATTGTAGATCAAATTTTAACTTTGCCAATGGATTAAATGGATTTGGATAGATTGGGTATACATAGAATGCTTCACTAGGCAATGGTGTTTCAACAGTTGCAATATCCATAGTATGACAATTTTCCAGATCCCAGCCATTTAGAGGATATACATCTAAAGAGTCAGGGGGACAAAATTCAAAAAAATTATGATGGGCATAAATGGGGGTCCAAGTTGAAGTGTCTTGTGTGTGGTCTCTGAAGAGTTGGAGCCCATCATCAGAATAATTATCATAGAATGTATTGCCTAATGTTATAGAACCACCCACAACCGGCCAAGAAGGTGAATCCACATATAGACCTCCTCCAAAATAGCAAATACAATCACAATCACCCGAAACATTATTATTATAAATGGTATTTCCAAAAATATATGGGTAGGATTCACCAATGACCGCTATACCTCCTCCTGCACCACCACAAGATCCTGCATGGTTATTATGAATTATATTTCTGTCTATAGTGGGGCTGGCATCTTCAATCAAGATACCGCCACCATAATCTTCTGCGCTACCATTTGTTATCTCAAACCCTAATAAGATAGCAGACTGGTCCTGCCCTTCATTAATAGTAACTACTGGACCTTCTCCCCCTCCATCTAAAATAGAATTTTCGATCTCATCGGGTCTAAACCCACTATATACAAGTGTCGAAAGAGTAATACTCTTATCTAAAAAATTGATATTACCTATATATGTTCCTGGGTCGACAAGCACAATATCACCATCTAATGCATTATCTATAGCATCCTGAATATTAGAGTAATCTTGCGTTACCCTTATAACACTTGGACCATTATCAGCTCTATAATCAAGTATTAGATTGATCAAGTAATTATAATCTTCAGGATCGGTAGGGTCTAGAGTTGTGATATTGAACTGATATATAAGACCACCCTCTCGATCGAGAAAATAGGTACTTCTTTGCACTGCACCATAGTCGTCCCATACAGGATAACCATCTTCTTCAATATCTGATACCCAAGGAAGGGTACGTCCATTTATCATTCCCTCTAAACTACTATTATACTCATCCTTACCTACACCAATAATTTCAACATCATCAACTCCCATAGCCACAAGGTCGTCGTATACAGTATTCAAGAAGCCAAACCTGCTTCTACAAACACTTCAATATTCATGTCCAAAAAAAACTATACAAATATCACCAATATAGTCATCAGGACCGATGATCTGATCATAGGTATCTGATGCAGGATTTAGGTCAGGAAGATCAAAATCGCCATGTTGGGCTAAAATAATACATAGAAATGATAGGCTGATAAAAAAGTATCTAATCACCATTATCCTCATTCATTCTATACCATAGGGCTAGCACCAATGAACCAATGATAAATATAACCAAGATGATAAAAACAATGAATTTTAGGGTCATAATATTCTATTTATTAGTTGATCGATAATTCTACTTAATTTACGAACTATAAAATCCTTACTTCCAAACTAGAATTTTCTTGTTTGAAATAAATTTGTTTAGATAGGATGTTAATTGATCTAGTGCATCAACCCTTTCCTCTTTATTAACAACCACAGTACTTCCTTCAATAGAATAATCCCTATAATAAATATCCGATGTTGTATCACGTTTACGTATTCGCTTATAATAATCTTTATTCATCCTAAAAACTCCAAGAGTAACATCCATTAATCTATCTACATCTATTTGTGAGAATACTTGATCAAAGAACTGAGTATAAATCTCATACCAATTATCTATCAATAGAACTGGATCAAAACATAACCTTACGGGCCAACCATGATCTAATGCTTGTTTTACTGAGTTTATTCTGCTTTTGAGTGGTGGAGCAGTGTATTCATAGCTCTCACATATTAGTTCAGGTGAAAGCGTCCAGCTCAAGATAACATTATTTACAACATTAAGATCCTTAATTGCTGAAAAAAGTGCACTCTTGGTACGTATCTCAATTTTAAGATCATTCTTGGTACTCGCATATTCGATCCAACTCTTTGTGAGGGGCAGAATATTTTCCATGGCCAACAGATCGGTATTATATGAAACAGATACAACTGTTGGCTTTAATGGGTCTTTTGGTCCATTTAATTGAACATCTATAGCATTTTTTAGATCATCCTCATTGACAAATACTACAAGATTTCCAGAGGGATACATACCCTGTAAAAAACAATATTCGCAATTATATAAACAATTCAAAACCGGTGTATTATAGAAAACATTAGGCGTACCAAACTCTTGAACCATATCTGATGCCGGATAAAGAAACGGCAAGGTCTTTTTAGCCAATATAAGTTTCATTGATGCCTTTTGAACCTGAAAATTTTGACCAACTCTATTAAATATGTCTTTGTAATGATCTATCCAAATAATGGTTGCCTTGGGAAAACTTTTTATTGCTAGCTCAGTTAAAGGATAACCTTCTACATTTTTTTCAATATATAGATGAGAAAAATTATTTTGTAAGTGTTTCACAAATATTAGTGAATATCCTTTTCCGCTCAATCTTTGAATCAGGCTTCCCTAGTTTTAGATCTGGGAATGGTAGATTATTATGTTTAATCCTATAGTATTTGGCTTTATCGGTCAATTGTTTTGTCTGAGTCTCGGTTAATAATAATTGTCTTTTATTCTTATATATCCAATCTATATCCATTTGAGATAAAATTGGGTGATCCAGTGTTTTTAAACTATTAAAACGATCCAAGAATATTTTAATAACTCCAAGTTTATCGGTAATTAATGATGAAATCATATTACCACTTAATTTTATTGGATCAATTTGCATGTGATCTGATACGACCTTTATAAATGCTACATTATGAACAGGGAGAATCCTTGAACATACCTTGAAGATCTCTGATGCTTCCATGTCCACTAAAGAATCATATTGATTATCTTTATCATTAACCACTTTCTCTACAGTTGTCAGTTTACTTTCCACCATTTTATGATCAATAAGAATATCTGGGTAATAAGAAAGACCAGAATTTTCATCGATTATCTTGTTAATCAAGAAAAGCTCCCCTATCTCTGAATACGTTTCATCTGATCCTGCGATCCCGATATTTATAAACTGTATAAAAGAGTATTCAATACTATTCATAAACTCTTTTATACGGGGTTCAATCTTGGTCTTTCCAACACCAAGTCCTATTAAAGAAAGGTCTAACGCTTCATTTTCAAAAACAGGAAAATCGAATGATTTAGACTTACTGAGCCTAAAATAATCTATTAATGGCTCAGATTCTGCTTTCAGCGCCGTCAGAATGCACTGCATAATTACCTATCTAAAAGAAAGAAAATCGAATGATCTTTCTTTTAGGCTTGTATTTCTTTTTCCAAGGCTTTTTCCCTTCCCAAGATAATTTTAAGCCTGTTTTTCTGCCTTCTGGTCCATGCATGAATTGACTTTGTTTTTCTTTTTTCTGCATATCTAGGCTAATAGATTCAAGAACAAGGGACTTGGTGGATATATCTAACCGATCAAAATCTTCATATACTATATCACTTCCAAAACGCGCACCTATCAGCTTCAATAATTTTCCAAGATAATATAGGCTTATACCTCCGCCGACAGCTATTATCAATTCCTCCTCAGAAATGAATGATGACTCTAGATGTCCAGCCGCACCAAGCACTGCCGTTGAAGCAAGCATTAACGTACCTATAAAGATGCAGGGCGTTCCTATATAAGAATATGATTTTTCAGCATAACGGACCTCTACAAGATCCTTTATGGGAACGGTCATGAGTACAACTTCATCTTCCCAGAAGATCACTTTTCTATTTTCTAAAGTAAAATGATTTGAAGAAGTAAAGATATCGTCAGTTCTAGTAAATAGCTGAACACGTTGTGCATATCCAATTGAAAGAAGAAGCTGCAGTATCAATAAATATTTCATTTATATATAATATAAATTTAATTAAGAGATACCAATGCACTCATTAAAGATTCTACATCTTTTCTATCATTATAGACCTGAATAGAAATACGGATCAGATTTAGATTATTCCATTCGAAAATAGGAATTTCTATTTTATGTTTTTTTAGGAGCAAGTCTTTGATATCTTTTGGTATATCATGTGGTAAAGGGTGTGAGACCATTTGGCCTAACCAACCTACTCCTGATGATAATGGATCTGTACCAAGTATCGCTTGAAATTTAGAATATGCTTCAAGATTTATTTGAAGGCATTTTTTCTGCAAAGGTTGAATACATTCATAATAAAAATCGATTGCTTTAGGAATGGTTAAAAAAGCAGACATATCTCTAGTGCCTTGCCATTGAAAATCCTGAAGAAATTCTGTAGGACCTGGGTCATCACCATCCTTACCCCAACTATAGACAAGCGGTTTCATCCATGCATGATGCTCTTTTTTTACAAATAGAAATGAGGTTCCTTTTGGGGCACATAACCATTTATGAAGTGCTCCTGTATAAAAGTCACAACCCAGATCATTAATATTGAGATCGAGTTGCCCGGGAACATGAGCTCCATCTATAATGGTTATTATACCTTTTTCTTTTGCTCTTGTAATGATCTGTTTTATTGGAAATATCAATGCTGTTGGACTAGTAATATGAGAAATGAATATTACTTTTGTATTTTCCGTAACTCCTTCCCAAAAAGCGTCAATAAAATCTTCTTCTGTCGAAAGGCCGATAGGAATATTTTGTTGAATGATATTAGCACCTGTCCTTCTTCCCATCGCTTCCCAAGCTCTGACCAATGCGCCATACTCATGATCGGTCATAAGAATTTCATCTTTATTATTGAGTTCTAGATTATAGATCACATTTGAGATCGCAGTAGTTGGATTTTGAAAGAATAATAGTTCTTCTTCTTCACAACCTACAAATTTTCCTAACGCAACTCTTGAATCTTTTAAAGTAGCGTAAACTGTTTCTTTAAAAAAACGGACTGGTTGTGTTTCAAGTATACCTTGCCATTTTTGATATTCTTCAAATACAGGTCTCGGGCATGCACCATATGAACCATGATTTAAAAATATGGTGTTTGGATCAATTAGAAATTTTTCTTTGATTTGGTCCATTATAAATAAAGAACTAATTAATAAGTATAGCTGACTAAATTATTTAAATATATCAGAATGGCAGAGGTCTCATCTTACGATATCCAAAATAAAAGATAAGAATATGAATAAGACCAAGTAATTCAAACCCAATGATATACCATGGCCACTCACCAATTATCATAGGATTATCTACCAAAGGTCTTTCAGCAAGATACATGTAATTTGAGTTTAACAAATAATTTGCAGTACCAATGAATATGATCAAAATCTGGACCATTATAACTACTTTCAACCAAGATAAACTTCTGACCCTATAGCCCTGCACAATAGCAAGGAACAAAGGAAAAAGGATAATTGCTGTATGACTAATATAATATTTGTATAAAAGCAATATATCATAGCCATGATTTAACTGAGGCGTAAGTATTGCATGTAAAGCTCCAGGAGAACCGATCAAAGCTAAAAATTCAAATCCATTCTGATCCGATCTTATCATCATAATACCAGCGATGATCGCTGATATACCACATAGATGTATAGGTAAAGATTTTTCAACCGTCCATACACCTAAATGGGAAAAATAGAACTGTTGCCAAGCCTCTAAAACAAGAATAAGAATACCTAAAGAGACCATTAACACACGTCTTTTATCAGGTGGTACCCGAATCCCAATCTGAATAATTATAATAGATGTTAGAATTGATACTACTATTCCTATCCACCAAAGTGAAGATAAGGGCTCAATAACAACAGGGTCGGTCATATATAATTAGAAGCGTCTTATTCTCTTTTTTAATATGATCGCTTGCTCAACTAAGTTTGATAGGATACTATCATTGACCTTATTTGAAAAAAGCGCACCAGAGGTCTTTTGTAGATCCTCATTCATCATTTTATGGTATTCTAAAGCAGGGCTTTGTAAAGATTGTTTAATATTATCCCTATCTCCCTCTTCCCAGTCTACTTTAAAATTATCAAATAAACGTTGTACCAATGTGATCTGATCTTTCTGATTCATTCCTAATTGATTTAGAAAAACAAAGAAGCTTCCCATTGAGATCTGTAAGCCAGTGAGATAACCTGATCTAGTTAGATCTTTCCGATAATCATTCTCAATTTGAAGTGTCTTTTGTACCATTGTAAGGATCTGAAATACTTGCGTCATACCCTTATGTCTTGGACTAGGATCATTGATATGTTTTAGTGATCCTATTTCTGGATCATCAAGCAATTGCTCAATGCGGTAAAGTTGATTTTTTACCATATCTGAATAATAGGCTCGCATCTTTTGAGTGACCTTGGTTCTTTCTTTTTTTGATAGGGTCATGAAATAAATTGTATCTTTTAAAAGAGAAGCGATTTTTTTGACCAGATCATCACTATGATTTGGTTTTGAGTCTAAAAAAGAGATCTGTTGGTCTTGATCATATTTATTAAGAGGACTATCATTATGAGTTAAAGTAGATATTAATTTTTCAAAGTTCGCTTCAAAGGTCTTATCAATATCTTTCAGGATAGCTTCAGGCTCGTATTTTTGACGTAGCTGGTGTGTTGTTAATAGATTTTTCATTTGATACTAAATGTAATAGTTGTTTCTAATTTGAAGCAATGAAGCAAAGCCACCTACTTTAAAAGAATAATCTTTTGCGTTTTTACTATTTCCCCACAAATAAGTTTTGCAAAATACATTCCTGATGCAAATTGATCTGCTTGCCACTGCACTTGATAAGCCCCTGGAAGTTTAGAGCCATTAATTAATGACTCAACCTGTCTACCCTTTATATCAAAGATCAATAATAATACTTTTTGACTAAAATCTGAGTTTGGAATATCAAATCTTAGGGTTGTAACAGGGTTAAAAGGGTTTGGATAGGCTGGATAAAGCGCGACCTTGGTTGGAATAGGGTCATGATTGATATTAATATATCCTCTTTGGACACTGGCTTGTTCATGGCTATCAAAGTTATATGAAAGTCTCAATTCTGTAGCATCTTCAATGATCAATTCTAAAGTATCTTTTACCAATAAACCCGTTCTAGCAAATTCTATCATTGAAAATCCCTTATCAGGGAAATGACTATTTATGAATAATTCTTTTTTTCTTATTACACGCTGTGAAAATTGGACTGGGGTTGTACCTATATCATATGCTAGTTGTATTTGTCCGGAAGTAATCGAGTCATTGACAATAATATATATATTATTGTCATTCTTAAGAATATCAAGCGGGCGGCCAACCTGTATTGTATCTGTATTGATCTCCCCAAATTCTTTTTGGTACCAAGACCACATTTGCATGAATGCCATTCCATCTTCAATATCAAATTTACTGTTCGGGAATGAAACGAAATGGGGAGCAGTCCCCACAACAGGAGCTAATTCATAATTATAATTCTCTGCTTCCCAATTCTCAACTAGGTCCATGAGATCATTATAAGTTATTGCTGAGTCCAGGTCATAGTCTCCAAGTATTGGGGTTATATATGTATATGAAATATCTACAGTAGACAGTCCTGCCTGGTCTTCAAGATAAGAAAAATTAATGGTGATTGAATCATAACTAGCAAATGGAGGCTTTAAAATGATCTGAATTGATGAATCAAAACGAGTTGAGTCAAAACTGACTGAATCAATAGCGCCAGATATAACTGTGAATTGGAGAGAATCTATTTGCTCATTGAAATTAAATGTCAATGGTGTATTTTGCATTAATACGATAAAAGAATCAATCGGGACAGATATAGTGTCAACACTTGGTGGTAATAGATCATTTAGACTCAGAGTATCAGTATAACTCGTCTCTGAAAATTGATTACCTGATTCATCAAATAATGTGACGCCTTCAGTTGGTTCTAGTATGATGTATTCATTGCCATCTGGTGTGGAATTATATTCAAGATTGACTCGAATACTTGTTTCTCCACCAATTAGAAAATTACTATCTGTTAGGGTCAAACTAGTGATATTGCAATTATCGACCTCACTCCCATTCGAAATAATAGTAACCATGATATCATTAACCTCAATCAAGCCTGTTGCATCATTATTACCAAAAACCTGGTCATTGAATTGAATGTCTATATAGGAATTATCTGGCGCTAACAATGAAGAATCAGCAGCAAGTGGTACATAATCACGGATAGAGAAAGATGCCTGAAAATTAAATTCAACCGTATTACCACTCTCATCAGCAAGTACCGCATTAAAAGCAAAAAATATATTTTCTTCGCTCTGGTAGTCTTCCTCTGGTATGACATATAGAGTTGGAGGCTCTCCTTCCATAATAAGTTCAAAGGGGATATCAGCGCCTGTACTGTCACCGGAGCAGAGTGTCACAAACTCTGCTAATTCGGATATGGTTATTAGGTCTCCTGTTTCAGGATTATAAAGATTATCCGTGAATGTCATAGATAATGAATCACCCTGGTCAACATTTACAGCACCATCCTCAGCATCTGAACCACCATCAGGAGGTAACTGATCAAATAAAGGTATTAGCCCTGTGTTTTCCGACTGAGGTACCAGAACTCCCGCAGAATTATATATTTGGTCCTCGCCGGATGGACTGATCATTATTGTCTCAACCCCTGATGGTAGATCATTAAAACTTAAATGAATCCTTATTATATCTTCACCTCCAGAAAGATCAGTACCTGAATTTGTTGTAATACCTGTGACGATTACACTTGTTGCATTTCCGCTATTTGAATTCAGTTGTACCTCCAAGTCTGACACGTTTACGATTTCCGACTGAGAAGAGTTACCATAAACACCATTTGAAAATGTAATATCCACATATTCATTACTATCTGACAGAACTTGATTTAGGATAAGAGCTGATGCATTGAAAAGTAATGTTGCTGTGGTACTGGAAGGATGCATAGGATTGCCAGCTTGATCATAGATAGATGAACCATCTGCTGGTGCCAGTACAATTGTTTCTGAACCAGATGGTGAACCATCTAATTGAACGAATGCATGTATGGTAGATTCTCCACCAGTCAAAAGGGCACCTGTAAAATTATTCAAGCTTAATATGGATGCAGATTCGCAGTTGCCACTATTTGACTCAAAATTGTAGCTAAGGTCTGATAGCTCTATACCGCCTGTTCCATTATTGGTTGAATAAACACCTTCACTAAATGCGATAATAACATATTCATTTGTAGAAGCGAGTTCGCTTGACTGAACTAATGGTGGTGATTCATCCGCTGTTTGAAATTGGATAGTATCATTGACAAGGGCATTACCAAATGAATCTTGAATATTTGATAAAATGATCTGTATATAGGCATATTCTGGCAGATCTTCATCTGGAT